>CALBSZ010000265.1 GCA_937967665.1 uncultured Planctomycetaceae bacterium | reverse complement strand
GCGGCGGCCATTCCATCTGCCCGGTCTTGCCTCCTGCGCCCGCCGCGGATGCTCCATCAATATCCCGTTTGATCAATACGTCGTTGTCTTTTGCTTGATGTGGCCGCTCTTGGTGGTAGTATTCGACCGCCTCGGACACGATGTGATCCATGTGCTCAGGTCCGAAGACAACGAAGTAATCGAGGACTTCCTGCTGGAGCGTCTGGATGTAGCGCTCGAGATGGCAATTTGTGTTCGGCGACCGAAAAGACGCTTCTTTGGTCTCGCGGTTGGAGTCATCGAAGATTGCATCAAATGACGCGGTGAACTTCGTATCCCGATCGTGCATCAGGGTTTTGACTTCCAGGTTCTGCTGCTTCGCATGATCAAGGAACTGCTCCGCCTGCTCTACTACCCAATCCTCATTAGGATGGTACGCTGACGGGCTGATGTAGACCCGTTTGCCCAACTTGCTCCGAAGGATCTCATTCTCGACCTTCAGATAGCGGACGTGCCGGGCCAGTTCCTGTTCTGTCGATCCGGCAATCAATAACAGCAGTGACTGGTAGATATTCTTCACGGCGGTAAACTCGGTTTGTTACGGGAAAACAAAGGGAATCTATTTTTTGCACCTCGGCTGAGCGGTGGCAAAAGAGCTAACGTGCGTTACCGAGCGGCCGTTTTTTGGAACGGTGCGCGTAACGCACGGGGAGGATCTGAGCTGTTCTTGAATCTCTCGTTTGTTTTCGGCGGTGATCATTTGTCGTAATCCTCTCGTCGGAATCATGGCTGTGGACGGCTAACGCAAAGCGCGACGTTTCTGTTAACCGAAAGCTGCTCGGTTCGTGACGGGTCCCTTTTGTTCTGAGGGAGGACCGAAAGAGACTCGAAATCCCGAAGTCTCGCTTCTTCAACGACTTAGGCTTTGCGACAAAGAGAGTATTGTTACGAAGAGGGTCTCGCACGGAGACGCTACACGTCCTTGCGACTCGCACAAATGGTATGATAAAGGGCTGACAATCCTGAGCCGTTTCAATGAAAGTCGCTGATCATGCCAATCCATCTTGCCACCTTGAATCGCAGGCGTTTCCTGCAAGCTGCCGGCGCGAGCGTACTGTTGTACGGAAGTGGAGCCCATGGATTCGACACCACGGATGTCGAGCCCGATTTGGTGTATCTGCTCAATGACACGCATATTGGCGAGAAGCACCCGGCGGACTCACCCGTCCCGAGTCACCTGCGCCAGGTTGTCACCGAGTTGGTGAATCGACCGAGCAAGCCAGTGTGCGTGCTGATCAACGGCGACCTGGCTCTCAAAGATGGCCAACCGGGAGATTATCGGCATTTTGCCAAACTGATTCGTCCGCTTCAGAAAGCAGGTATTGATACTCATCTTACGCTCGGCAATCACGACCATCGCGAAGCATTCTATGAAATCCTGAGCGAGCAACGACCGGAAAAGCCGCCTGTCGAGTCACGACACATTGCCGTCGTCGAGACGCAGCACGCTAACTTCTTTTTACTCGACTCGTTGCAAAAGACGATGGTCACTCAAGGAACGATTGGGGAATTGCAGCTCGCATGGCTTGCTTCCGCCCTCGACCGTTTGAAGACGAAGCCGGCGATCATCGTGACGCACCACAACCCGCGACTCGGCGGTGATCCTCTACACTTTCGCGGCGGACTGATTGACTCGCAGGAACTTTGGGAAATCATCGGACCGCGCGAGTGGGTCAAAGCCTACATCCACGGACACATCCATGATCGCAGCTATGCCGAACATCAGGGCATTCATATTCTCAACATGCCCGCTACGTCGTATGTCGCTGACCCGAAGAAGTCGACAACCGGCTGGACGACGGCGAAGCTCACGTCAAATGGCGTCATACTCACGACTCACACCACAGATACCCAGCATCCGTGGCATGGTGAATCCAAAACGCTGAAGTGGCGGTCGACATGATAAGGGCATTCACAACATGAAACGATGGATCAAGGTCTTGCGGTTTTCGATCAAGAAGCTCGTAACTGACACGACGCTTTTTGTCTATGGCAATCCGGGTTCTGATCGGCGGCTCCCACGTTCCTGTTTGACAGCGCTCAACGGCGGGTTTGCGAAGTACGGCCACGGCGAACAAATACGCCGTTGCATGCATTGACGCTCTTAAATGACACCAGCCTGCTCGAAGCGTCGCGTGCCAGTGCGCGGCGGGTCATCGCCGCGGAAGGCACCGCCGAACGTCGGCTCGCCCGACTTTATCAGCGAATCCTGTCGCGAGCTCCGACTGAAAGAGAGTTGGCCGTGTTACGAAGCAAGTTCGCTGCAACGCTGGTGGAGCGTGGCGTCCGCTTTGTGCAGTTGTTCCATCCCGATTGGGATCATCACACCCGCTTGAGTTCGTGGTGCGTCGCGCGCTGTCGCGACACGGATCAGGCCAGCGCCGCGTTGGTCACGGACCTGAAGCAGCGCGGTCTGCTGAATGAAACGCTGGTGTTGTGGGGCGGCGAGTTTGGTCGCGGCGTTGCCGGACAGGGAGAGTGGGACAGCCCCGACGGCGGCCGAGATCACCATCCCCGTTGCTTCACCATGTGGATGGCGGGCGGCGGTATGAAAGCGGGCATCACTCACGGAGCGACCGACGATTCTCTCGCACTCAAATCCCGCCGTCCAGGACGGTTACCGACGCGGTGGTACTCGCGACCATGTCGGCGAGCGCCTTGCAGGCGTCAATCTCTTCTCGTTTGAGTTTTCACAGTCTGCCGACGTTGTGAGCCGGCATGTTCTTGCGTTTGATCCAGTTGTAGACGTGCACTGCTTCACCCCGAGGCACGCAGCTACCGTGTTGATAAGCCCGGGCGGTTGGATGGAGATCAGCCCTCGGGCACAGCGCGGCGAAATGACAGCGAGCCATCGAGAATCCATCCTCGACGGCTCGTATGCTGACTCTCTTTGTCGCTGCAACAATGGTCACATCAGATGTTCAATGTAAGCGTACCCGGACCGCTAGACGAGTGGTGACCGGCGTTCAAGTGCGGGTTGATGTTCGTCGCCAATCCGTCCGAGGTTACGTGCGCCGAATCATCTGTGTTGAGATGAATCGTTCCCGTAATGCTCGTGCTGTTGGAATTGCGGGTGGGTTGCGAGCCGACCAGGTTCAGTACGATATCCACCGTTCCAGCCGTAGTGGTGGCATGGGGGTTTGAGTCGGCAATCTGACCGAGATTGATCATCAACTCGTTGACGGCCATCTCGTAGCTCGAGCCATCGGTCAAAAACTCGATTGTGCCGGCGGGCGTCGTAACGTGATCGCCGTGATTGATTTTGGCTTTATCGTACAGGTCAGCGGTGAAGTTATCGTGATCGCCGCCGCCATCAAGCTTGTCGCTGCCGAGACCACCCTTGAGAGTGTCGTCACCGGCTTCGCCATAAAGCTTGTCGTTACCGCCACGGCCGTAGAGATGGTCGTTTCCCCCGCGGCCCTTGATGATGTTATTCAAGTCGTTGCCTCGCAGGTCGTCGTCATGCCGCGAGCCGACAATGCTCTCCGTATTGGCAATGGAATCTCGCCACGAACGCGATTCGTTACGATCCTTCGCGTATCGTTTGACCAGATCTACCTTCACGCCTCGCGACTCATCTTCATAGGAGACCGTATCTGATCCCTTGCTGCCATTGATCTTGTCGCTGCCACTGCCGCCCTGCATCCAGTCGGAACCAGATCCGCCATTCAGGTCGTCGTCGCCTGCGCCGCCATACAATCGGTCGTTGTCGCTGCCGCCGCGGAGCGTGTCGTTCCCTTTGCCGCCTTTGAGTATGTCCTTGCCATAGTTTCCGTACAACGCGTCACGGCCGTCCCCACCCGTCAACACGTCGTTGCCCCTACCGCCGTTGATGTAACTGGCAATGTTCGTCTTGTTGTGTAGCTGGTCATTGCCGTTGTAGCCGTACAGCGAAATCTTGCCGAAGTTCTTCTTTCTGACGTTTACGGAGAAATCGTTTCCGTTACGCTTGCCACTGATGGTGACCCAATCCTTATCCGTTTTTCCGTTGCGTCCTTCGAGCCAGTCAACGGTGATGTCGTCCGAGCCGTGAGTGCCTTGAACGCGGAGGACGTCAACGGCGCCGTTCTCGATGAGCGTGACGCCGTCGCCGTAGGGTTTAATCACGTCGCCGACGCCAGCCGCGAACAACTCTCGCGTTTCCATCCTCTCCAACTTCATTTGTCGTGCGGTCAAGGCCTTGCGGCGGCGGTTGCGGCGACGGGTGGAAAGATTGGAAAAGAAGGAAAACAGGCCGTTTTTGCGATTCTTGCGAGTCATGATATTCACCTTGAGGTTGGGAGATTCTGGTTGGTTTCTGATCTCAACTGATCGCAAATGGAAATGTGGCGAACAAAGGGGACAGCCAAAATCAGATTTCCCGTTCTTTTTTTTTCGCCGACCTGCCCTTTTTTCACCAAAGCGGGCGAAACGTGGCATTTGGCTCCCGTGGCGGCGCTGGAATAAGCTGTAATCGAGTGCCTTGCGGCTCTCCTGGGCAGCAACAACCTGACACCATCTGAGCAGCGTCGCTCCGCAAGGACATTGTGTTTGTCCGACGCCCCCGATCGGTTAGACTGGAGAGACCCACTCCCGACGTGCTTTAGGGCGAGAATCTGCCGTTACCTATCAGGGGAATGATCTGTATCGATGGCTGGTCCGCATGAACCATCCCACGAACTCGAGCCGGAACTCACCCTGCGGCTTGACGGCTTCGAGCAGGCCTGGCGAGTGGCGGAAAATGCGCCTCCCAGCATTGACGAATTCATTTCATCTGCACCTGACGCCGGACGTCGGGATCTGCTGATCGAATTGATCATGGTCGACCTGGAATACCGGTGGCGACGGGCCGCTGCTGGCGGTGCGGAAACAATCACATTTTCGTCTCTCGATACCGGGACGGTCGCCGGCACCAGTCTGCCGATAAAGCCGCAATTGGAAGACTACATACAGCACTTCCCCGCGCTGGGCGACTGCGAGGTACCGCTGGCGTTGATCTGTGAAGAATTCCGCGTGCGTTGCCTTTGGGGAGATCGACCAGCGATCGACTCCTATGCTACCCGCTTCCCGACTCAACACGATGAACTGAAACAGCTGTTTCCCGCAATCCTGCAGGAGGTAGACGCCCAGCGTGACGCGGACCGAACAGACGGTCGCCCCGATGATCCCTATGCAACTCAGTTTCAGCGTTCTCGCACCGTGCCGCTCGAACGCTTTGTCGACGATCTGGTAGACAGCGGCTTGGTGGCTAACGACGAAATCTCTCGCCTTCAGCAACAACTGCCAGCGGACAATCAATCGAGCGACAGTCTGGCCCAGCGGTTGGTTGAGAATAAGAAACTAACGGAATACCAGGCGTCAGCCCTGTGTCGCGGAGCAACGCACCCGCTGGTCTTTGGCGAATACATCGTCGTGGACAAACTGGGGCAGGGTGGCATGGGTGTCGTACTCAAGGCCCGGCATCGAAGGATGCGCCGCCACGTCGCCATCAAGATCTTGCCGCCGGCGATGTTGAACGACGACGATGCGGTGCAGCGGTTTTATCGCGAGGTCGAAGCGGCGGCCCAATTGGAACATCCGAATATTGTTATCGCCTTCGATGCCAGCGAACACGACGGGATGCACTATCTGGTGATGCAGTACATCGCCGGCCGCGACCTGCAGCGAGTGGTTGCTGAAGAGGGCCCGCTGCCGGTGGAAACCGCTGTCGACTACATCCGCCAGGCAGCAACGGGTCTCGCGTACGCCCACGAAAAGGGGCTCGTGCATCGCGACATCAAGCCCTCCAACCTGCTGCTTAACAAAAAGGGCACCGTCAAAATCCTCGATATGGGCCTGGCCCGCCTGCGTGCCGACGCCCCGGGCCTCGAAGATCCCACAACCCGTCAGCTCACCTATTCCGGCCAAATGATGGGCACGGTCGACTACATGAGCCCCGAACAGGCCGAAGACACCCGCAGCGCCGATGCCCGTGCCGACATCTACAGCCTCGGCTGCACGCTCTATCGCCTGCTCACCGGCGAACCCGTGTACGCCGGAGAAACAATGATGCAGAAACTGCTGGCGCATCGCGAGGTGGAGATCCCGTCGCTCCGCAATGTGCGGGAGGATGTGCCCGTAGAGCTGGACGCGTTGTTCCAGCGGATGATCGCCAAACGGCCGCAGGATCGACCGGCTTCGATGGGCGAGGTGATTCAGACAATCGACGGTTTGGCGGAAGCTTCGCCGTCACCACGCAGCGCCGTGGAAAACGACGCGCGACAAGACGAGTCGTCAGGCGAGCAATCCGTCACCGATAAGCCCACACTTCCAGCGAAGCCCGTGGTGCGTGCCGCTCGCAAGCGGACCTTAGTAATACTGGCGGGCAGCGTGCTGTTCGCGATCGCCGGATTCCTTACTTCGCCGTTGTGGAAGGATGAACGCGCTGGCAAAAGCGAACCGCCGACAGAACCGCCAGCCGATTATGCGTTGGAGTTCGCGGGTCCCAAATATTCAGCCATCCATACGCCGCTGGTTCATGATTGGGATGGACCGTTTACGGTCGAAGCATTTATCAACATGGCTAACGAAGTCGACGGAGGTGCGATTGTGCATTCGACAACGGCCTGGCAAGGCGAAGACGCAAACGGCTTTTCACTTAGTGTCGACCACCAAGACGGGATTGAAATAAACGTGTACCGTCCCGGTGGACGACATCGGCGTGGGACAGAACGTGGCGTCGCGCAACGAACACGGTGGTATCACGTTGCGGCCGTGTATGACGGTCATAACATGGCTTTGTTTGTCGACGGGAATCGTCTGGAGAACGGCGGGGTCAACTTAATCCTGTCAAACTCCCCATTTCGAATAGGCGCCGGTTTGAATGGATCGATTGACGAAGTTCGGATTTCCAACATCGCTCGATACCACAGAGGCTTCAAACCTGAAAGACGCTTGGAGGCGGACAAGAATACGCTCTTGCTGTATCACTTCGACGAACTCGACGGGAATGTCGTCATCGATTCGTCGGGCAACAACAACCATGGCACGATTAAAGGCGAGTTTGAGCGGGTACAGGCGGACGATTACGTGCCGATGTGGGAAAACTACAAGGATCTGGTCGCGCGGGCGCCCGAGGCCCGACCGTCGGGTCATCAACTTCAATTCGACGGCGTTGATGATTACGTCGATATTCCCACGCTCAAATACGACGGCAACGGCCCGCTGACAGTCGAAGCAGTCGTCACCCTGGAAGCCGAAAAGCCCAGCGAAGAAGAAGTCTACGGCCCCATTTTCAACGACGGACGTGGGTTCCTCATAACGAGTAGCCCCAGGGTGCCCGGGTTTCGATCAATCAGTTCGCACTTCGGTGAGGGGTTTCAAACGTTTGTGAGCGAAATCGTCTTGCCGAACGATGTGCCATTCCATATCGCGGCGGTTGTCGATGCCGGAAGTTTTTGCCTGTACGTAAATGGGACACGGCAATGCGAAGTCTCCGCAACGCTGGAAGCGTCACCCGAGCACTTCCTCATCGGCCGCGGTCGCTCGTTCGATACCGGTGGATTAAACATGAATGCCTTCACTGGACGAATCGACGAAGTCCGCCTTTCCAAGGGTGCCCGCTACAAGGGCGAATTCGTCCCCTCCCTTCCGTTCGAACCCGACGAAGACACGCTGGCCCTCTACCATTTCACCGAGGGCGAAGGCGACCAGATACTCGACTCCAGCGGCAACGACCATCACGGCACAATCATCGGTGCGACATGGGTGATGGTCCAGAGTCCGCCAGTTGACCAACCTCAGGAACGAATCGCCCCGCCGCTAACCAAAGCCCCGTTCAATTCCACATCTGCCAAGCTGCATCAACAGGCCTGGGCCGATCATCTCGGCGTTCCCATCGCAAAGGACTTTGATCTGCCGGGCGGCGAAAAGCTGACGATGATGCTCATCCCACCCGGTGAGTTTCAGATGGGGACGAACGAATCCGAGCGGACTCGATTGATTCAGAGTGCCAGGAAAGCAGACGACGGATTCTTGTCCGACGTCATCCCGGAAGAAGGCCCACAGCATCGTGTCCTGATTTCCCGCCCGTTTTATCTTGGAAAATATGAGTTGTCTCGAGCGGCCTGGCGCACGGTGATTCAGGATAGCGAAGCCACGTTCGAGCACGAGGGATCGCTTCCCGTTGAAGTGACATGGGAGGGCGCCAGGCGGTATATCGACGAACTTAATCAGACAATCGATCGATCCGAGCACGTATTTGCGCTGCCGACCGAAGCACAGTGGGAATACGCCTGTCGCGCCGGAACGCCGGACCTTTGGTGCTGCGGAAACGCGGCTGAAGACCTCAACAACTTTGCCTGGTTCAACGAGAATGCGCAAGGCGAAGTTCAGCCCGTTGGCCGCTTGCAGCCGAACGCTTGGGGACTTCATGACATGCATGGAAATCTGTGGGAGTGGTGCGCAGACTGGTATAGCTTCTATAAAGAAGGAACTGCCATCGATCCGAAAGGCCCTTCCCAAGTTCTGAGGATGATGCGAGTCTTTCGTGGAGGATCGGCGCGAGTCATCTCTGCGGAGCATTGCCGCTCGGCGCTTCGCCACTCGGGGATGCCGCAATTACGACACGACGCTACAGGCTTCCGAGTCGCGGCCAATTTCATGGATGAATACCTCGACAACCGCGAGTTCACCGTTTCCGCTGACCCGCTACCGCCGTAAGTGGATTCTCATGCCCCAGGTCTGAAAGCTCCCGATGTTACCGTATCCGCTTTCGCCTTTTGCTAGCCGAGTGTTTGTCCTGCACTTTCCGAAAAAAGTCAGGTGAGATTCTGACGAATCTGATATTTAACAAA
>CALBSZ010000264.1 GCA_937967665.1 uncultured Planctomycetaceae bacterium | reverse complement strand
GTTCCCCCCACGGCCGTAGTGTAGTTGTCGGCGGTCAGGGATGCCAAGGACCCTTCGTTGATCAGGTTCTCGACGAAGTAGGTGGTGAACTCTGAGCCGACATCGAGAGACACGCTGGCGGGGGTCACCAAGAATTGCACTGCCGAATCCGGATCGCTATCGACGCCCGTACCATCGTCGTCGGTCAACACGTTGCCCACATCGGAAACCGTCGTGTCTTCCATCACGGCTGCGGTGTTATCCGTCGCGATGGGCAGATCGTTGCGTCCCGTAACGTTGATTGTGGCAACCGCGCTGTCGCTGCGACCGTCCGCGTCGGTGATGGTGTAGCCGAACGTGTCCGTGGTCGATTCCCCCGGATTCAAGGCCTGGATGGCAGCCACGCCGCTGGGGTCGTAGGTGAAGCTGCCGTCGGCGGCCACGGCCACCGCCGCGTTCCTGGCACTTGTGGAATCCGCCGCGGTGACGGAGATCACCGGCACCCGGCCGAAGATCGACACCTCGTCCAGCATCCACTTGTTCGGCGTATTCCCGGTCAGGACGGCGCCGCCGTTGAACTGCAGTTTAACGTAGCGCGCGGACGTGTCGGCGACATTGACGGTCAAATCGTGGTGACCATTCGCGGGGACGTCGGCGCTGGTAAACGTGGCCGTCTGCGCATTGCCGAAGTCTCCCGCCGCGGTTCCCGTGGTACTGAAGGAAATGGTCACGTCGTTGGGTGCCCCGTTGGCAGAAGGTGCCCAGGTATGCGTACCGAGAACGACGTCGGTAACCAGAGTCACCGATCCGAGGTCGAAAGTAATGTCCGAAGCCACGGTAACGGGATCTCCCCAGCCCACGATCGGCTGCCCGCCGCCGCCGGGCGATCCCGATTGCAGGATACCGTCCGTCAACTGTCCCGTGCTGAACGCATTCACGGTTTGCACGTGCGTGTCGTCGAAGTAGTGTGTGCCCCCCGAAAACATCGGCAGCACCGAATACGCGTACGTCATGCCGGCGATCAAGTTTGCGGAGGGTTCGCCGTCGCTATCGTTGCCCAGCAGGTCATTGCCGCCGTCAGGCACGGTAAGTATCGAGTCCTCATCCGCGACGTAGTTGTCGTCGTTGGCAACGGGCGCCAGGTCCGTGAGCGCCGCGTCGTAGTGAGCCTGGACCTGGGCGGCTGACAAGGTGCTGCCGTAGATCGCGACGTCGTCGACACCGCCGGGAAAGAAGAACTGATTTCCCGTATCCGCGCCGGCGGCGATATGAATGCCTTGGGTTGAATTCGGTTCGTAGAACTGCGTGGCCTGGGCCACCTGCTGGCCATTGATGTAAAGAGTCTTGGTGCCGGCGTACGCGCCGTTGCCGTCTGGACCGCTGGTCGCGTCAAACGTCGCAACGACGTGGGTCCACTGATTCGCGGTAACACTCGGCCCGCCCAGATTTTCCCACGATCCCGACCCCGAACCGCCGCCTCCTGTCCAGAACTCCCAAGTGTTCGAGGGCGTCACATACAGAATATAACCTTGCGTTCCGCTGGCGGCCGACCGCGAAGTAATGGGCGAACGGTAACCGGAACCGCCTGTCAGCAGCGCCCATAATTCGATGCTGAAATCGCCAGCCGGATTCAAGGTCGGCGTGTAGGGGATGTCTACCTTGCTGGTTGCGGAACCGTTGAATCGCGGCGCGTTGTCCAGGTCCGTGCTCGCGCTGGACTGGCCGTACGTGATGGTACTATCGTACGTTCCATGCAGACCATTGGAAGAGCTGTCTGTCGCGGTCGGTCCCGTGGATTCCGTCAAGCGGTAGTAAGCCAAGGGCGAGTCGGCCAATACCGCGTCGGCGTACACGGCCAGCAGCAGGCGATCTTCGAGTAACTCAAAGCGATGGTCCGACAGGACGGACTCGCGACGACGTGTGGCGCGCCGGCGACGGCGAGACGGACTGTTCGTGCACAACATGATGGTTTCTCCACGAGATCGATTTGATTGTTGTTGTGCGCCGAAGGTACCGCTCGTTGCGCACCGTACTACAACCTCCTACCTGCTTCGTTCCATAGCGACCTCATCCGTTCAGACTACACGGTTGTTGCCTCGATCGCAACTTTTTTGACAAAAAGTCCAAGAAATCGCTGAGTGCGGGAGGGCTCCATTGACCTCCAGCAGCAGGCTTTCCGAGTGGCTGTTGAATTCGGGGGCGTACATGCATTGGATACTGGCTACGCCCATCTGGTAGAGGCCCCGCAGCTGGACGCGCGTGGAATAGTCGAAAACTCTTCAAGTCCTGCGTCTGCTTCTGCTTCAGCAGCCAGACTTTGCAATCTTCCACCGCCGCCTTATCGTTCATCACTTCATCGAATGCTTCGATCATCACTGCCTGCGTTTCAAACTGGCGGAGTGGACGGGCCAGGCGTCGACCTGCTGTGGCGACAGAGGCTTTCAACGACCCGTTTGCAGGTGTTGAAACGGTTGTGAGGCTTGGTTCGCAGGAAATCGCGGTTACCCGGGAGCGTTTCGATTGGCATTTCTCCAATGATGTCCCCGACAACCTAAAGTTTCATAAAGAAAAACAGTCAAAAAGGGTTTAGGCTTTGTTTTGAATGTCGCGTTGTTGTCATGGGTGGCCGGGGTCGTGTCATGGGTGGCCGGGGTCGAGTGAAGCGAGCCCCCGGAATCCAAGGTTCTGTGGGGTCGCTTCGCTCCACCACAGCCACCCTTCCCCGGTTTTAAAACCGAACCTAGTCCTTTTTCAGTGGATAAGTTACTACATGACAATTCTGCCGTGGAGTTCGAGAGTCTTGATAGCAGAACCGTTTCCCATTTAATGGAGCGTCCTAAACATGCATTTCTTTCAAGATGCCGGCCCGATCATTATTCATGCTTTTCTCACGTTTTGTGGGATTGTGGCCCTGCTGGCCTTAATCAGCCCGAAAGCCTTTGCTTATGTTGCTGAACTGAGCGGGGTTTGCGTGACTCCACCCGTGGCGGCTTCGTTCGTCGACTCTCCCATTAACATTGACCAGTTTGTCATCAAGAACAGCCGTCAGTTCGGTGTTCTCGTTCTGATGGTTGTGGGCTATCTCATGCTGTTTTTTCTCGGCCGCGTCGAGGCCTCGTGGACGCCGCCGTTTCTGATTCTGGTGGTGGGGATGGCTGTGCTGTTTGCGTTTTCGAGCTTTGTGCACCTGGGCGGCGAAGTGGCGAAGATTGAAAACCAGCTGGCCGAAGCGCGCATCGATCCGCTCACCGGCCTGGCCAATCGTCGGGCGCTGGACGAAGAACTTGAGCGGCGGCTGTCGGAGAAATCGCGGACGGGTGCCGTCTTTTCGGTCGCGATTCTGGACATCGACCACTTCAAGGGAATCAACGACAAGCACGGGCACCTGGCGGGCGACATGGTCATCGCGAAGTGCGTGGCGGACACCATTCGGCAGATCAAGCGCGCCATGGATTTGGCGGCACGCTACGGTGGAGATGAATTTGTCATTATTTACCCCGCGACGCAACTGAGCAGTGCGAGAACGGCCGCGGAGAAGATCCGGTCGGCGATTGCCAATACGCCATTGCAACTGGAAGATTCCGACGTCTCGGTGACGGTTAGCGTCGGTGTCGCCGAAGCCGCGGACGGAGACGATTTCCGCCTGCTGATGGAACGCGCGGACGAGTCGCTATACATGGCCAAGGAGGCAGGTCGCAATCAGGTCTATGCGAAGAGTTTCGATGCAGCGACCCCGCTGAACGAGGCCGAAACACTTGTGGCGACCGGAGATTAGACCGTCGTCAAGGTCAAGGACTGGGGTTGCCCGAGCTTCATCATGGGAACGTTCCCGCGTTAGCAGCCAATGTTGACCACAGACTCGTTCACGGTCAACGCCAGTTGTCGCCATGGGGGACAGGTTACCAGGACATCCCGTCAATAGCGAGCGATCGCAGCCAGTGGTGAATCGGTATTGGGAATGTCGTCGACAATGAAGACGTTACCGCCATGGTTCAGGGTTTCGGCGGCGGCGTAGTTTAGCAGTTCGATGCCGCTCGCCTCGTCCTTCGTCACGTGAACGGCTTCGAGTTCGGGATCGACGTGCCCCCATTGCTGCTCGCCGCGACGCAACAACATCGTGTCGATACGGCCTCGATGAGCCGCGATGATTGCGTCACGAAGACTGGTCAGCACTTGACTGTTTTCGGCAGCTTCCCGCACGTGGTCAAGACTGGCTCGTTGCCGCTGCTCGAACTGCGGCTCGACGAGCGTCCAGGCCCGTTCTCTCAACTCGTCGTCCGTCCACATATTCGGGTTGCCGGGCACCTTGGCCTTGATCAAGTGTTTGTACGAGTTCGCGGCCTCATAGATTGGGGCCAGATAGCCGACGCAGGCCAACACGAGCGGCGCGTCTTCGCCTTCAAGTACACGGCGTACGGCTTCGTTGACGCGACGAAAGTAGTTCAGCGTTTGGGGCTTGGTGCGGTCTTCACGGCCTCCTTGCCCGTGATAGATGGCCTCGTCCGATGTGGCTCGGGCCCCACGACGCTGTGAGTGAAGTTGTAGTGAAGTCTCATCACCGTCGGCATTTGTAGGAGCCACTTCGGGTAATTCCAACTCGTGGATCGAGTCGCGTCCGGCTTCGAACAGCCTGGCCGAGTCTTGCGATAGTGCGAGCACAAAGTACCGGCCACCCGTGTGCAACAGTGGCAACATCGGCTTCACTTGGAAACGGTCGCCGACGACGAGTTCCTCCGTGAGACGCAGCGGCAGCCGGAAGAACCGAAACATCTTGGGGCTGCGGAATATTGCCAGGCCATCGCTTTGATGTTCCCAAAATGTGGCGTCCGATAAGAGGGCCTCGATCGGTTCCAATAACCGCGCGACCGTTGGCTTCGACAGTTCGGTGCTGAGCAACTCCCTTTCCGCACGGGTCCGCAGATTTTTCAGGCGAATTTCATCCTGCTTTTGCTCACGGCCTGTACGATGCGTTGGCAGGAACATCGAAATGCACGGCGAGTTCTCATGGCTCAGTAGCGACTGGAAATCTCGTCGAGTCAGGATTCGCGGCTGGGGTGTGGTCTTCATGGTTCACTCCTATGGGCAGACGTGTCCCTCGTCTGCACGATTCGTTGTCCGATTGAGCCGTCGGGCAGGCCGGACGACTGGTTATGCCCCGCCAGCGTTGTTACCCACCGTGGTAAGTTTGCGGGTCCTTTCCGGGGCACCAAAACTGTGCCTCAGGAGTCTCTTCATGCCGGCCAATTCAGGAGCAACTACCCAGACAAGTAGTAGCAAGCCGGATGCCAAGAACGAATGTAGCGAGCATACCGCGGCACAGCAGGCATTGCGAGTGCGTCTTGCGGCATGATGCCGTAGTGTAATGACAGACTGTCGCGACGAGCCCACTGTGCGGTTCGGGGCCTTGAGAGCAGGTACGCGGCCTGCCCAATGTTATTTCTGGATATGTGGCGCCGCTACGTCGCTTCAGTACGTCAACCACGTCCTCTTCCTCGCCGCCGCCACCACTCTGCTCAAGCCACTCTGCGATACCTACTTCGTCAAGCGCCCCGTGGGGTTTCGGGGCCTGCGCCTCAGTCGTCATTCGTGATCCTCCCCGAACGCCCGCTTGAGTAATCGTTCCTGTTCAAGCTGGTGGCTCGCATTCGAACCCGTGGCGGGACTTGCGGATTCGCGGCGCGCAATGACATCCCAGCGAAAACGATCCAACAGCAGGCCACCGAACCGTCGCTTCCAATATGGCCACGCGCCCATGTTTTCCGGTTCGTCCTGTACCCAGAAAATTTCAGTGCGCTCATCACAGTGTTGGCAGGCGTCTTCAAGCGCGCTATCGGCGAGCGGGTAGAACTGCTCAACGCGAGCAATCGCAATGTCATTTCGCTGAAATTCTTCGCGAGCGCTTTGCAGGTCATAGAAGACCTTGCCGCTGCAAATCAGCAACCGTGCAGGCCGAGTTCGGCCAGTTTGGCAGTCGTCGCTGCCGGCACGGGGCTCCGGTCGGCGACCGCGCGGTCCACCGAGAACGCGTCGAAAGCGACCGTGGACGAAGTCTTCGATTGGCGATCGCGCGGCTTTGTTCCGCAGCAGGCCCTTGGGCGTGAGCACAATCAGCGGCTTTCGCCAACTCCGCAAGACTTGTCGTCGTAAGCAATGGAAGTATTGGGCGGGAGTGCTCGGCTGGACGATCTGCAGATTGTTTTCGGCAGCGACCGTCAAGAAGCGTTCCAGTCGCGCTGAGCTATGTTCCGGGCCTTGACCCTCGAACCCGTGAGGCAGAAGCAAAACCAGTCCGCTCAGCCGGTTCCATTTGTCTTCGGCACTCGACAGGAACTGGTCGATGACTACCTGGCCTGCATTCACGAAGTCGCCGAATTGAGCCTCCCAACAAACGAGGGCTGACGGGTGATCCAAACTGTATCCATACTCAAACGCCATTGCAGCAAGTTCAGAAAGCGGGCTGTTAATGACTTGCACACCATCAAGGACGCAGTGCCGATCGCCTGTTTGGACGTCATGCAGCACAGCATGGCGTTGTCCGAACGTGCCGCGAACCGAATCCTGACCAGCGACGCGAACTGGATGGCCATCCGCGGCGATTGAAGTGAATGCGAGAGCTTCGGCCGCGGCCCAATCCAGCGGCGCCTCGCCGTCGGCCATTCGCTGGCGTTGCTCGAAACCACGGCTCAGCCGCGGATGCACGACGAATCCTTCGGGAAGTTGAGTCGTCTGCCGCAGCAGTTGCCGAAAGGTGTCGGTGTCGACACACGTATCAGGCTCGTCATCGTCAGGCTCGATCCCGCCGCGGTAGTTGTCCCACACGACGGAGTTCTGCGTTACGGGCGATCCGGAATCGCCGTTCTCCTCCGCGGCTCTGAACTGCTCGCGCAGCCGGTTCGTTACCGAGTCGACGAGCTCGGCGGCGTAATCCGTCGTAATGACGTCATCATCCATCAACTGCTGCGCGAATCGTTCTCGGACAGGCGGCTGCTGGTCGATCGCTTCGTACATCAGCGGTTGCGTGAAGCGTGGTTCGTCAATCTCGTTGTGACCCCACCGGCGATAGCAAATCAGGTCGATGACGATATCCTTCTTGAACGTGCGACGGAAGTCCATCGCCAACGATACCGCTCGTAGAACGGCGTCCATGTCGTCGCCGTTGACTCGCAGAATAGGAGCCTGCAACATGCAGGCCACGTCTGTTGCGTTCGGCATCGAACGGCCCTGGCGAGGCGGCGTGGTGAAGCCCAGTTGATTGTTGAGGACGACGTGTAATGTGCCGCCAATTTCGTAGTCGGGAAGCTGGCTGATGTTCAGCGTCTCCTGCACAACTCCTTCCCCGGCGAACGCGGCGTCACCGTGGATGGAGATGGCCAGCGACTTCTCCCGCTCGACATCCGCCGTGCGGTCCTGCTTCGCGCGCAGGCGTCCCATCGCGATGGGGCCGACAATCTCAAGATGGCTGGGATTAAAACACAGCGAAAGATGGATGGATTTGCCGCCGGGCAGTTCCTTGTCGCAGCTCGCGCCAAGGTGATACTTTACATCGCCCCCGCCAAGGTACTCTTCGGGATGATTGTCTTGGAACTCGCGAAAGATCGCCGCGGCTGGCTTGTCGATGATGTTGGCCAACACATTCAGTCGGCCTCGATGGGCCATCCCAATCACGAACTCGTCGACGCCAGAGTCTGCTGCGTGTTGAATCGCAGTATCCAGTAACACGATTAGCGACTCGGCACCTTCCAAAGAAAACGTCTTGGAGCCGGGGTGCTTCTTGCGCAAATACGAATCGAACAGCTCGGCTTGCGTCAACCGTTCCAGGATACTCACACGCTGCTCGGCAGACGGCTGCGATGGCTCCGCGTTTTCGATCTGATCAATCAGCCAATCGCGAACACCAGGATCGTGGATGTGCGAAAACTGGTAGCCGATCGCGCCGCAATAGGTCGCTTGCAAGTCTTGGATCCGCTGGCCCAGTGTCTGTTGCTGCGAAACAGGACGTGAAAGATCGTCCTTTTTCAGTCCAAAGCGATGGAGCCGCAGTGCCGCGTCGTCTGGTTCGCGAAGCCGCAGCGGATCGACTCGTGCAGCGCGATGTCCCGCGTTACGAAAGGCTTCAACAAGCCGAGCGACTCCGAGGTGGAAACGATCGCTTGCGGCGGCAGCCGCCGGCTTTGGTGGATTGAAGACGCTGCTTGGCAGGAACGTCGGGCCACGCCGCGTGTTGCCGTTCTTCTCCCGCTGGCGCTGTTCGAGGTAATTGACGCTTTGGATGCCGTACTCGCCCGGTGTGATGTTGGTCATAGTGACGGTAATGCTTTCAAGTCTGCGTTCGTATTCGAGTCCGAGCGAACGGCCAGCTTGTTGGCGACACGGCGCGCGCCACCCTGAAAAGCGTAGTGCTCGGCCTGCCGCCGTTCTTGCCAAGTATCCACGGCGCCGCGCAGGGTTGTCACGCCATCGTCAACGCGAACTTCAATCTGGCCGTCCTCGAATATCGGACTCCAATGCAGACGCCGCGTCGTGTCCTCGCGAATTTCGCCGTCGGGCTTTGGTTGCCACTGTGCATCAACGACGAGGCGATTCACGACACCCAATGCCCCCGGAACGTTGGCAATGACTTCTTCGGCTCGCTGCTTTTCGAAGTGTGTAGCGACGGTTCCCGAAAGGTAGACCTTGCCGAAGTGCGATGATGCCCGCAGCGTGCTGTCGAACAAGTGAGCGTCTCTCGCGAGCGTTTGCTGAGCTTGCTCGGTGACCGCCAAATCGCCCGGCCAGTCGCGAACTTTAACCTTGAGGTGATTGATGACGCGGCGAACTCCCAGCGTGTTCAGTGCGTCGCGTTCGGCGGCCCGTTTGGCTGACAAAGACCCCACGTTGCCAAGTAGCGTTACGGCGGCTTGCCGTACGCGGACGGTGATGTCAGCACCCTTCACACGTGGGTCGTAAAGTAACGCATCCCTGACGGCGCGTTGAATGTCGACGTCATTGCGCACGGCCTGTAACGCGCCGCGCCTCCGTTTGCGATCAAGCCACCATTTGACATCAAGCGACTTGGCATCGACGTCGCGAACGCCCCTCACGTAAGCCAACATCTCGGCCAGTTGCTTCTCGTTCGCACTGCCTACAACTCCGCGGAGCGTCACGTTCGCGTCTTTGACTTCCAGTTCAATGAGTCCTTCCGCAAGAAACGGATTCAGTTCGAATCGGCGGCGAATGTCGTTGCCGATCTCGCTGTCGGGGCGTGCTGCGCTTTCACTGATGCGAAGCTGGTTGTCGATTGCTGCAACATCGCGTACTCCGGCAATCGACTGTTCGGCGAGCTGGCTTTCCGCAAACGAATCGACATTGCCGGTGAGCGTGACGCGGCCGTCCGCGACTTCGATATGAATGTCATGTTCGTTGGTAGCAGGATCATCCTGCAGCGTCCGTCGCACATCTGTCGCAATCCGCTTGTCGGCTCTGCCGCCAGGCAAAACGGTCGTTCGATCAATGATTGCTCGAACACCCTTCAGGCTGCCAATGAGCCGCGAAGCCCGACGTTTCGCCAGCAGCGTAAAGTGCGACCCGGACAAGTTGACGATTCCCGCATTCACTTTTACATCAAGCAAGTCTGAAGACACTGCCTCGTCATAGCGCAGCTCGGCTGCGATCGCTTCGAGAATGTCGTCATCGTCGATCTGCTCCGCTGCGGCACCTGATGTGATAAACACTCCCAGGATCGAGAGAACCAGAATCACGTACAGGTAGATTGATTTCGGCCGTACGGGTCGCGGTGAATCCGGTTGCGGTTTTGCTGGGGGTGGGTCCGCGGGGCGCGGTCGGCCCGGCGGATCGCCTGGCTTGGGAGTTCCCGGCGCGGGACGGCTCGGCGGGGGAATGTCCGGATTTGGCATTGGTTTGTCGTCCGGATCGACTTCGTTGGGTGTCGAGAGAACCGTGACGGAGGCGACGCTTGCTAGAGCGTCGTGACGCGCGTCTTCCAGCCGACAGCGGTAATGAATTCGACGTGGAACGATCTTATGCGAAGTATGGCTGTGTGTCATCGAGTCCTTACTTTCGGTTCGTTGAGCGGCGGGATTACCTGTAACGCGAGGCGGCTGTGTCGCAAGCGGCCTTGAAACTGCGCCACGAATCAGAGAAGCCTTGTGCCAGGTCTTTCCAGGCATCACCGCTGGAGTTGGCAACATCGTTGAGAGAATCCCGCAACTTGTCATACTGTTTCGAGATCGCGTCGGCTTCCCTCGTAGCTGTCTCCTTCGCGGCATTCTTCGCGTCTTCAGCCTTCTCTTGTAGGAACGTGACGGTTTCCTTGGTCTCGTCCAAACGCTTCTGTACCTCGTCGACGAAGGCGTCCTTCGTCTTCGCGGTAAACGTCTGCCCTTTCGAGGTTAGCGGGAGTCCGCAACAAGTGAACACAGGCTGCATGCCGTCGCATTGGCACGGTTCAACAACCTCGATTTCCATACCACATTGGTTGCACTTCAGGCGTTCTCCCTTGGCAAGTGTCGATTTCGTTGCAGTTAACACGGGCTACTCCTTTCGTAGGGCCGGACATTTACCGGTCGGAAAACTGTCAGGACCATGTTTTGTGCCGTGACGAGGCGTCAACGCAACACGGCATGAGGCTTTGTTTTAGACCTCGCGTTGTTGTAAAGGGTGGCCGGGGTCGAGTGAAGCGAGTCCCGGGAATCCAAGGTTCTGTGGGGTCGCTTCGCTCCACCAGAGCCACCCTTCTCCCGTTTCAAAACAGAACCTAGACTCTCGGGTTAAGCTGACGCAGACAGCGTGCCAAATAGCATCGGAGAAGAGCTGGCCCGGCTCGTTTCAACAGAGCGGATGATCTTGAGACGGTTGTCTGCCGTTCTGACGCGGAATCTCCGTCAGTCTGTCGCACCTGGCTGTGCCGAGCCGCAAGAAGTATCTCAGCTTCCAGACGCGTCACTGACGAGTTGCCGCAAACGTACGTCACCGCTGACGGCCTTTCCTGCGACGACGTCTTCTTCACGGAACGCCGCCATGAGAATGTGACGTGAATCTCGGCGGCTGAAGTCGTAAATGATGCGGATTCGTCCGTCCTCTGTCTGCTGGCCGTCCGGGTAAGACACGCCGCCGCGTGCATCAAGCAACAAACCGCCCTTCCATTTTTTGCCGGCGTCGCTCGATACATACGCGGTCAGATGTGAGCGGCCGGTGCGCTGGTCGATGGCGCCGTGTTTTACAAGCAGCAGGCTGCCGGCTTTTAGTTGTTGTACATAGAATCGCGCGCTGGGCTGCGGGGTCGGGGATGGCTTCAGATCCGGCCAGGTCTTTCCGCGGTCTGTCGAGATGCTTTCGCCGATGCCATACTTCGTGCGGGCCAGCAGCCAGAGCGAACCGTCCTCGCGTTCGGTAATGATGTGTTCGTCAAACGCGCGGGCAGCGGGCGGTACGTTGCACGCGCCGCGCAGCGACCAGCTGCGGCCGAGATCGGTCGAGACGATCATCCGCGCGCTGGAATCTGTCGCACGCCAGGTGGATGCCGGCAAAAGCCACTCGCCCGTACTGAGCACCGTGGGCTTGCACATCATGATGCCGTCGGTGAGTCGTCGCGGCTGACTCCAACTCGGATGCTCGTCGCCCGGTTCGTCGGTGTGTACGCACCAGACCCCGGCAACGGATCCTTCATGTCCCACAGCCTGAGCCCAAAATACGAACAGGCGGCCGGTCGGAGCAACCCAGAGTTCCGGATCGAACGCGCGCACCGGGCCCGCGCCGTCGGGGTCGATGACGAGGACTTCTCGCCAGGACGCCCCGTCGTCGCCGCTGGTCGCAACGACGACGTAATTGTTGTGATCCTCGCTCGGCGTGACACCCGCGTACCAGTTAGCCCAGAGTCGACCGTTCGGCGCGACCGCCATACTCGGAATCCCCTGGAATGCCCGTTTCGTCGTCGCGTGATGCGGTAGCTCCGGCGGACCTACGTGAGCAGGCGATGCGAGAAACGGACGGGCCAGCTTCAGCTTTGCCAGCGAGCTGCGCAGTTTGTCCAACTCGACCGGAATGTCAGGAAGCGTTTCATCGTGGAACGCGGGCAGCAGGTGTTGCCAGACCAGATCAAGCTGCTGTTGCATGTTTCGCGTTTCGGCCGTGATCGCGATGACGGCGTCCTGCTTCGGCAGCACGATGCAGAACTGGCCGTCCTTGCCGTCGCCTCGATAGGCTCCGTGCCGGCACTGCCAGAATTGAAAACCGTAACCTTGCCGCCAGTCGGGGTTGCGGGCGCTGGGCGCTTGGTCGTTCTCGATTTGTTTGCTCGTAGCCTGTGCGATCCATTCCGCAGGGATGAGTTGCTTGCCGTTCCATTTGCCTTTTTGCAGGTAGAGCTGCCCGAACTTGGCAATGTCTTCGGTCCGAACGTACAGCCCGTAGCCGCCGATCGAAATTCCCTGCGGGCTGGTTTCCCACACGGGGAGCTCGATGCCCAACGGCGCGAACAGCCGCGGCGTCAGATAGTCGAGCACCGTCTGTCCAGTCACTTTCTGAACTATCGCCGACTGCATGTAGGTCGCGGGCGTGTTGTAGAGGAAACGGGTGCCTGGCTGGTGTGGCACCGGCTGCTCAAGAAACTGCTTCGTCCATACACCATCTTCCGTCAACCGCGGCAGTGTGTCATGCCCCGTCGACATCGTGAGCAGATCGCGAACACGCAGCGCCTTGAGGTTGGCGGACGGGCTTGCCGGTACGTCGTCCGGGAAGAATGTCACAACTTTGTCATCGATGTCGAGTTTGCCTTCGGCCACAGCGAGTCCGACGGCCGTCGACGTAAAACTCTTGCTGAGTGACCACAGAATATGCTGCTTCTCAGCAGACTCCGGCGCCCACCAGCCTTCGGCTACCACGTGTCCGTGCCGCACCAGCATGAAACTGTGCATCGTGTCGATATTCTGGTCGGCCGCTTCGACAAACGCCCGCACCTGAGCCGACGAAACACCCTGCGATTCGGGAGTCGCTCGCGGCAGCGCCTTCAAGTGTTGATCGAGGAACGCCACAAGCCGCCTTCGCTGCTGCCCTTGGAAAAAGGCGCGGCCGCCGTGCCCCAAACCTTTCAATACGTGCAGCGACGCGGAAAGATTTGCTTTTTCATAGAGTTCTTGAATCCGATACGACTGGTCAAGCAGCACCTTCTTGTCCTGGTCGCCGTGAAAGATCAGCAGCGGCGGATCGTCGGGCGACACGTAACTGGCGGGTGATGCTTGTTTCGCGCGTTCCACCTGCTTGTGCGCTCCACCGCCAAGCAGTCCGTAGGTCCCCGAATTCTCTCGGTTCGCCCGTGCCGGGTGCGTCTTTGACCGGAGCAGGAAATCAGTCGGTCCGTAAAAATCGACGACGGCGTCGACGCGCGAGGACTGATCGAGATGTCCGCCAACCGTTCCTTCCAACTGCGCGACTCCGCCGGACGTGCCGAGTAACGCCGCCAAATGTCCTCCGGCGCTGCTCCCCGCGACGCCCATTCGGTCCGCGCGATAACCGTACTTGTCCGCGTTCGCCCGCAGCCAGCGAACGGCTGCTTTACAGTCGTGAATCTGAGCGGGAAAAATCGCCTTGTCCGTCAGCCGGTACGAAATGCTGGCGACGGCGTAACCGTGCTCGGTCAGCCACGTCACAAAGCAACGCTCTTTGCTTCCCGACCGCCAGCCGCCGCCATGAATCCAAACCAGCAGCGGCGGGTGTTTGTCAGCCGGCAAATACAGATCGAGTTTCAAGCTGTTTCCGTCGACGGACGCGAATTCCAGGTCTTTGTGAATCCGAGTCGCCTCGGCCGCACATTGGCTACTCGCGACATGGCTGCCAACAATGACCAGGGACACGAGCAAGTACGAACGCCGAAAGGCGGAAAAGTGCATGAAGTTGTTCCTTTTTCCGAAGCTGCTATGTCGATCTCGACTCTCGCGACGCCACGATGAACAGGTGTTGGTTGGCGATGATACGCGCAAATGATCTCTCTCAGTCTTTGTCGAGCACCTGGAAGTAAAGCTGCCGGAAGACCAGGAAATTCACCCAGTTGCGCAGCGCGTAGCCGCAATTTCGCATGTTGTCCTCGGTGTACTCATTGGATTTGCCACCGCTGGGATGGACGCCGTCGCCGGAGATGATGGTTCCGTCCCATGTATCCCCCGGCCGAAGTCGCAGACATTCCGCATGAAAGTCCGCCAGCGGCACGCGCATCTCCGTCGCGACGTCGCGGATGCACGCGTTCGCGGCAGCGACCGCTTCGTCACGCCCGCGGCGGGGAGGAATGGTATTCAATATGGGTACACAATGCGCATCGAGGCATTTCTGCACGACCTGCTGCAACCCGTCGCGATACGACGCGGGCAACTTGCCGCCAGAGATATCGTTGGTGCCGATCATGATGATCGCCACTTCAGGTTTGTCGCGGGCCAGAACTTCATCGACTGCTTTGTTCAATTGCCCGACAGTCCACCCGGAGTAGTTGGCATGCTTCGGTCCCTTGTCTTTCGTTCCCTTCACGTAGTCGCGCCAGCGCGTGTTCTTGGGTGCTTTGGGAAGCCCGTCATCGTGTGTCAGGAATCGATCCGGATTGTCCCAGCCGATCGGCGTCCAGAACGCCATCGAGTACGTGATCGAATCGCCGAACTGCGCGACATAGCCTTGCTGGCCTCTGAATCCCTGGTGAACCTTCCGCATCGCCGCAATGACTTCCTTCGTCTGGATACCCGGCTTCAACAATGCGGCCTGCTGTTCGGCTTGGCGCGCTTCGCGCTCTTTCGGCAGTTCGATAACGCTGGCAACTTGAGTTACCGAAAGAGACTTCTGTCCCGCGTCGCCTTTGGCAGCACGAGCCTCTGCCAGCGAGGAATAGACTGCGTTGCCTTGCTGCTGGATGCGGCTGTCGCTGGTGACCAGGACGGGCCGCCCAACGAGCAGGTTGTGGGTGACGTGCAATCCTTCGTTCTGGTTCTGCACCCAGACCAGCCTGCCCAGCCGGCTGTCGGGATCGTGGATCGAGTTGTTGGCAATCTCGCAATCCTTGGTGTAGCAAGCCAGGATTCCGGTCTCCGGGCAATCCGCAATGAAGTTGTTTTCAACGGTGCAGTCGACGGCGTGGTGCTGCGAGTATTCCAGCGACGGGTTACCCAAAGCAATTGCGATGTCGCAGTTCAGAAACACGTTCCGTTCGATCACGCATCCGCGACCGTTTTCCGAAATGTAGATGCAGCCGCGCCCTTCGCGCGTGCGTCCTTGAATGCCGATGAAGACGTTGTCCGTGATCTTCCAGTCAGTGGTATTCTTGACGTCAATGCCGCCGATGTAATTGCCATTGAACGTCTGTGGCGTATCGGTGTCGTCGTCGGCAAACTGTTTCGCCCGGTCGTTATAGAATAAGCAGAACTGAACCCGGCAATCACGCGGGCGCAGTCGCTGGTCATCGTCGCGAATACCCGGCGCCTTGATGCCTCGCTGCCAGATGTTGTGCAGCACGCAGTTGTGTACGGTCACGCGCTGAGCGCCGCGATCCGAGTTGATCTTGATCCCGTTGAACTTGACGTTCTGAATCGTCAGGTCAGCGATCGTCACCCCTTCGCAGCCGGTAATACCGAGCAGTTCGCCGTGGCGGCTGGCGGCGGCGTCGAGTACCACTTTGTCGCGGTTCCCCGACGCGCCGCGCACGGTGACGTTGTCGGTCGTGATTTCGAAATACCGAGGCATCCGGTAATGCCCGTCCGCGATCAGGATCGTTCCGCCCGCCTCGACGTTCTGAGCAGCTTCAAACAGCTCTTCGACGCTCGCAACCTCAAGCACCTCGCCGCGCGGCTGGTCCAAGGCCGGCGCCTGCGGAAACCAGTCCGCTTGCGGCGGCGCCGCCTGGCCGATGGTCGCGAGAAAAAGTAGCACGCATCCAGGTAGTATGACTCTCGGGTGTGACATCATGAGGGTATCCTGTTTTGACTTGATCCGTTTCATACGTCGTGAGCCGATAGCGCTAGCCGCGAGAGGCCAACGTCTGTCGGGCACTCGTTCTTGTTAAACCCTTAGCCGCAGGCGCCGGCGCGGTGCGTCCGCCGGCGCCTGCGGCTGGGGGTAAAACGACGTGAGCACATGTATTTAACCAAGCTACTACAATTCAATCCTGGCGCTGTCCAACTAGGGCACTTCAATACGCACGAATTCGTTGACGATGTTGTTTCCGGTAGGGACTTCAAACGCGTGTTCATGCGACGCGGCACGAATTTGCTCGGTGTGGATGCGGGATTGGCCGGCTTCCTTCCAGCCGTAGGTGACGATCGCGTCGGCGCGCGGCGCGCTGCGGTAAACGCCGTAGAACTGGGCGTCGATCAATCCCGTCTGGTATCCGCCCTGGTAAAGCTGGATGCGCACCAACGCCTCGCTCGTCGCGCTTGCCGCGATGTTCAGACTTCCGTACATCCAACCGCTGGAAAACTCGTTGTCCGCGGGGATGTCGGCTGCGGCCAGCGATCGCCATGACTTGCCGTTGTCGCTGGAAACCTCGATGCGGAAGTCGCAGTCGTCCGGCGGCGGCACACGCACGCCATAGCGCGCGGCCGCATGGACAGCAAGCAATGGCTGCTCGCCCGCGTTCACGCGGAACACGACATGTCCCGGCTGGTTGTTCGTGGTGCGATAGGCAAAACGCGACTTGGAAGCTCGGGGCTGGTATACCACGTTGCCCGACCGCATGTTCCTCTGCTCCACCGATTCCAACTCGGTCTCGTCCAATCCGAAGTTCGGCAGTACTGGCGTGACTCCGCGGCGGGCGCAGCGGTAGGTCACGCGGCAACCGCCTGCCGTCAGGCGAGGATAGATCGCCTGGCAGACCTGCGTAGTCGTGGTGAAGTGGAGTGCGTCGAGGCCGGCATCGTCTTGGAAGCGAAAACGCAACTGCCAGCCGTAGCGGCCTTTGACGTATTCGGTCAAATCAAGCGAAAAAGCGTCCGTCACGGCATCCAGGGATTGCCAGCTTTGACCTTGATCGACGGAGATGTCAACGACGACTTTTCCCGCAGCGGTTCCCGCGACCGCCAGTCCATCGGTTGCCTTGCCGGACATCGGATTGGCGTCGTCGACCGGATCGCCGCAAATGACATAGGGCGAGAAATGTTCGAATACGACGAAAGCTGGTTTGCCGTCGCGGCTGCGCAACTTGGGTCGAACCATGGAGGTCAAGACGTTGTCCGACTGATCGACGACGCCGTCTCGATACGCAGCGGAGGAAAGGTCCGGACGGTAGACGAACTCGCCGTTGCAGTAGCGTGCATTGCCGCGGCAATTGGCGTCGGCGCCGCGATGCTGCGGCGTGCCCTGATTGGCAAATGTCCAGTTGCGAAACGGACCGCCGTCCTGGTGGTGCCAGAATCGCCGCTTTTCTTTGCCGCCGAAATGATCCGGGTCGAACCACCGTGTAAACGTTTCGCCCCGCCGCACGGTGACGATGGCCGGATGGGCAGCGTAGCCGCCGTTGTACAGTTTGTACCAATCACCGCCTCGTGCAATTTCCTCCCACCCTTTCTTCATCGAGTTGAAATCGCTGGGCCAGGCGAACGGATAGCAAGGCAGTGGGGTGTGTGTTTGTTTGACCAGCGACGGAGCGGCGATAATGTCGTCATAGCCGGCGACGATGCCATCCTCGCGAAATACAATTCCCGCCATGTCGGTATCGAAGGCGTGCCAGCGACCGCCGTAACGCACTTCACTATTGACGTGGCCGGGAAACGCGCGGCGCCGGACCTGCATACCCAGGGCTTTCCAATACGGTTCGTTCCAGGAATGGACCGTGCCGCACAAGCCATAGCCGTATGAAAACCGAGCGCGATTGGCGTCGTAGACGATCATGTCGTCGCGCCAGTTGTTCGTATCAGGCGCCTCGCCGGGAACGTTCCACTCCTGCGGCGAAGCAAGATGCCACTGGTGCGTGAGCATCCACAGATAGAGTGCGATGCTCTTGTCCTGATCGCCGGTCTTTCCCGCGGTGGCAAATTGGACGCAATCGTCGACCGATTGAAATGCCCCTTCACCCGGATAATGCGGGTGATCGGTCCGCAGCGTCACATCTCCCGCCGACTGCGCGAATGCCGAGGCGACCAAGCATGATGGTATGAGAAAGACGACCCATCCCAACAAAGTTCGTGCGATCATTGCAGAGGTTCCGTTCGTGAGTACCCGGCGCTCGTGGTGGGTTGGCTGCGTGACGTGAACATTATGTTCGATACCAGGTCGTTAATCAAACGCCCTGACCACCGTCGCGCCCCCCGCGGCATGATATTTCCCATACTGCAGCTCGTGCTGCGAGTCTGGACTCGGGACGAGCGATTGCTGACGTGCTTTCAGCGACTAGCCGATCGCTGCCCGCTTTTGTTCGACAAATCGGAGGTGGTGAGGCAGGTGCTCCGTAATTTGCCGCAGCAACGTTTCGAGCGTCAACGGGCCGCGCTCGGAATGATGGCCGATGCGCTGAAAGTTTTCTTCCGCGAGCGTACGCAGAATACGGGCCATTTGGCTGCGTACGGCTTCAATCAGTCGCAATTCCTCGTCAACGTCTCGTCGGTCGTAGGCTAATCGGGACGCGAATACCCCGGGGTCGCCGCCAAAGAACGTTGGTTCACTCATGGCGATCACGCGTTTCATGCGGTCGGCGTAAACCGGTTCAAAGTCGGCGAGGTGGCAGACCACCTGTCGAGTTGACCATTTGCCTGGAATCGGCGTGGCATCGTACTGAACGGCGGTCATTCCGGCGATTGCTTGCCGCAATGTTGGCGGCCCTGCAAGGTATTGGTCGATCAAGTCAGCATGCTGCGTCATGGCATTCTCTCTAAAGTTTTTCGAGTGGCATGGAGATTACGGCCCTGCTGCCCGATCTTTCGTGCTTGTCCGATTTGGCACATGGCACTTCAGGCACTGTGACGAAAGGCGAATCACTCCAGCACGACGGTACACTTCGCCGTTGCTGGCTTCGAACGCTTCTTTTCCAGACGCGAGTGCTCGGACGGCAACGTGTTCGAATTCGGTACGCGGCTTGTGGTCAACATTCATGGCTGCCGTATTCACCGCCAGGAAAGAGCAGGTTGGTATTCTCCACATATCCAAGTTCCTCGTGTCACTGAGAATGTCAAAAATCGCCTGGCAGCAGCGAGTGAATGTACTTCCAGGATGCGCGATTGGGCATCGTCCATGCCTTGTGTCGGGCGAACCACAAGCCACCGCAACGTACAATCTCATCTCTAACCGGCCACGTAAGACCGCCGATGATCCAGCCGGCGTCGTAACGCCGCTCGCACTCCAGAAGTTCCAGGTGTTGCTTCATGGCGACAGCCACATTGTGTGTGGCGTCACCAGCCTGGTAGGTGAGCGCCAGTGAACGTTTGTGAGCAAGCGATCGGAGGCGTTCGCACTGACATTTGCGCTTCTGAAGTTCGAATTGGTAAAGGCGGCAGAAATCGAACCATTCGTGGTCGTCGCAGGAGAACCGTTTCCAGGCTGCGCCGCTTGGCGCGAGAGACGGCAGCCAAAGGGCCATGTCGTCCGGCGGATTGACTTCCAAGGCGATGCACACCGCCACGCGACCCCTGGCGGCGTCGCTGGTGTGGACAATATCGAGATGAAACGTGTGATTGCCTGGAGCATCGAACATCTCCGACTGCCTTTCAAATCACGGCGGCGTCATCCCGTTCCTGCTGTTTTCCGTCGAAACGCAGCAGCTCTTCGATCCCGACTCGGTTGCAGAAGTCGCCCAATGTTTCGGCGTCACGCCTGGCACGCTTGTAGTGCAACAGCAGCGGCTGCAGCTCGCTGACAATCCGGCTCAACGGGACCAAGTCCTTATAAACGACATTGATCCGGGTGCCGATCAGGTTGCCGCCGACGAAGATGGTGTATTTTCCTTCTCCCGTCTTGCCGTCCACACTGCGGCCGACGAGCCCGATATCGGCGTTGTACGGCCGGGCGCATCCGTTGGGGCAGCCGGTCATCCTCACGGTGAACTGCTCGTCGGCCAACCCCAGCCGGCTCAATTCCGCCTCCAACTCGGCGATCAACTTCGGCATGACACGTTCGCTTTCCGTAATCGCCAGACCGCAAGTCGGCAGCGCTGGACAGGCGAAGGAATGCCGGCGGACGTTGCTCATGGAAGCGGCCGTCGGAACTCCGTATGTGCTCAGTATTTGCTCGATTTCCGGCCTTGTAGACTCCGCCAGATCGCAGAGCAGGACGTTCTGTTGCGCGGTCAGCCGGGCGTCTGGCTGAAGGCGTGCGAAGATCTGGCGGAGCGCGCTCCTGAGCCGCATTTGGCCGTCGTCTTTCACGCGACCGTTTTCGATCGGCAGGCCGAAAAACCATTTCCCATCGCCCTGTTCGTGCCAGCCCAGGTGGTCGGCATGCTGAGTCACGTCGGCCGGATCGGGATCCGCCAGAGGATGCGGCACGGTTCCTTTCGGAATTCCGCAGATCGACTCGGCTTGAGGAAGATACTCCTCGACTTTGGACTTGAATCTGGCCAGGCCCCATTTGTGAATCAGGTACTTCATACGTGCCTGATGGCGGTTTGCGCGATTGCCGAAGTCGCGTTGCACAAGCACAATCGCGGTCAGGACCGGCAAAGCATGCTCGGGCGCGATGAATGCCATCCGCTTAGCCAGCGCGGGGAAGCAATTGTCGTTGCTGGGCGTCGTGCCCATGCCACCGCCCACAAGGACATTGAACCCAACCAGAGCGTTTTCGCGAGTGACGGCCAGCAACCCGGCGTCTTGGGCATAAATATCAATGCAGTTGTCGTCACACAATGCGATGCCCGTCTTGAATTTGCGCGGCAAGTAAGCCTTGCCGTAGATCGGGTCGTGTTCGGTTTGATTCGGCGGGCCCACGATTTGGTGTTTGTTACCTGTCGCGAGCTCCTGCAGCCAGATTTCATGATAGGAACGAGTCCTAGGACGAAGATGATCTGCAATGGAATCGGCGTAATGCTGCAACTGGCCGCGAATTGCATTGTGACGAAAGGGCGCAGGACAGCAGACAACATTTCGTTCAACATCGCCGCAGGCCGATTGCGTCGAGAGCTTGGTCTGATTGATGGCGTTAATCGTGTTCCAAAGATTCCCTTTCACGACGCCGTGAAGCTGAATCCCCTGCCGCGTGGTGATCCGCAGCGTGCCATCTCCAAACTCGTCGGCGATATCCAATTCGCCCAGGAACTGCTCGGCCGTAATCTTTCCTCCCGGAATCCGGTTCCGCACCATGAAAATGTATTCTTTTCCGAGCCCCCGCTGGCGACGCTCTTTTCGCGAGTCGCGGTTGTCCTGCTGGTAGGTGCCGTGGAATTTCAGCAGCTTCGTCGTCGCGTCGCTCACGTGGTCGCTATCGTTCGCCAGTTCCGCGGCGATCGAACCGCGCAGGCCCACGCTCGTTTCCTTGATGTGCTCGATTTTGGACTTCTTTTCCACTTGCGTTGCTTCCTTTACGACACTCTACTGGCCCGCGTTCGCTTCGCGATCCCGCACGGGCGCGCTGCGTTTGTGGTACCGGCTGTCCGCTATACACGCTCCGCGTTTCCAGCTCCGGCAAGCGGCCGCGCTGTTCACGAACTTCGTCCCAGTCTTTCCTTTCATGGCAGGCAATCGCGTCGTCCGCTGGGGAGACTCAAACGCCAAGGCCGACGCCCCAACGCATTGTCCGTTGTCGCCAGACTCACTCGCTTTGTCATTCGATGGGCACGGTATAACTGATCGCGCCGATAGGCTCGCCCTTCTTCGCGTCGGCGTAATGTTCGTGACACATGACGCACTTCTGCATGACTACGGGGACGGCAGTCAATGTTCGCAGCTGGTGTTGGCCATTCGTGACCACGACTTGTTCGTAGACCGCGTCGCCGGCTTTCAACCGCCGAATACCTTCTCGCTCGAAGTCGTCATTTGCAACATTTTCGTCGTCGTAAGGCGCGCCCGTCGCGTCGATTAGCCGCACCTTGGTATCGCCGGACTTCGAAATGTTCTTGAATAGCAGGACTGCGGCGCTGCCCGCTGCGAAGTCGTCTTCATCGTGGACGTACTTGTCTGTGATCAACACGATGGTTTGCTTGAAAATATTGTCTAGTGTTTGAACCGCCTTTCGCGATCGCTCGACTGCCGCCTCACTCGGCTTTGTTGCACGCGCTTTCTCCGCGGCCTTGGCGACGTCGGCGCTGCCAACGAACAGCAGGCTCATGGCGGCGGCTGAAGCGATTCCTGGAATACGTACGATAAGGTCAGGGCATTGTTTCATTACGCTTTCTTTCAACGAAGTAAAGGGTTGGCAGGAAGGTGGGAGGAAGCTTGCTTTCGCTGACACAGCTGTCTACGAGCGGTGTGAACGGATACGGTCCAGCTGCCGCTTCTTGGGTACGACGTCGGCTAAGGAGACGCCATTCAGGTATTCCAGCTGCACTCGTTCGGCTTCGGCTAGTACTCCTTTGAGCTTGCAAAAAGATTGGATCGCACAAACGTCCTCGGTCGTCACGCATTCGAGCAGGTGCATGTTGCCTTCGAATGCTTCGATTACTTCACCGAGGCAAATGTCGACAGGCTGTCGGGCCAGTTCGATGCCACCACCGATTCCGCGGATGCTACGGACGTAGCCGAGCCGCGAAAGCTGGTTGACCACCTTCGCTATGTGGTTTGTCGACACACCATACAACTGACCGACCTTAGCCACCGTTGCCCGTTCCGCCGTCGTCGCCAGAAACATCAGCGTCCGCAGGGCAAAGTCAGTATGGGTCGTCAATCGCATTTCGACTAAATAAGCTAAATAGGCATTGGTTTAGCATCTTTTATAGCCAGCGCCTGCATTGATGTCAACCGCGATGCTCCCGAATGACGCCGCTCCATCACCGTCGTTGCGAAAAGCATGCCCGCTACGGCTTTGGAGAGCGGCACCGTCGCCGGATGCGGATGCCTGCGATGCGGCAGCACGCTGACCCTGCATCGGGGAAGAGCTCTGCGTCGCTCGCCGCACATCCTGCTGATTCGGGAGGGTGGTAAGACGCGAGAAGGATGTGCGAACGGGTTAATCCGCTGCGGAGTCCGTTTGAATCAGCAGGTCAGGACGATCAAGGACCAGATAGTGGCCGTGGTCGGCGGTGACGATCATCACACTCTCCTGCCAGTTGCTATTCTGTTCGACCCAGTCGGTGATTACCCGGACGGCTGCGTCGCCGCTATTGACCGCTCCGATCGCGTTATCCAGGTTGTTGTCGTGGTTGGCCCAGTCGACATCACCGGCTTCGACCATCAGCCAGAACCCCTTCTCATGGGCATCCAGGACGTCGAGTGCGGCGCGCGTCATGTCGGCCAGCGTGGGGTTTTCCGAAATGTCAGCGGGAGTGTACTTTTCCGCGGTCTTCTGGCGGCCGATCGTCGGATCAAAATTCCCGTCGGCTGTCTGGAACGGCAAATGGCCCTTCTCGGAACCGACGCCGTAGAAGCCGAGCAGGCGCTGCGATGACTTCCGCGCTTGCGCAGCGGCTTCCGCCAGACGCTCCGCCCCGGAGACGCCCGCGGTTCGCAGCGCGACGACGTATCGACCCCCGTGCTCGACATCCACGGTCCGCAGGTCAGCGTCGGTGAGATACACATTGCCGGCAACAAAATTCCTTCCTTGCCCGCTGTCTTTGCTACGTTCCGCCCCGTAGCCTCCTCCGATCAGTACCTCCAGTCCGCGTAAAGGTTGCTTCGGGTGACTGATCGATGCCAATCCGAGCAGGTCGCGAGTGAGATCCTGATAGTCGTTGCGATGTACGTTGTGCGAATAGGCCGCGGCAGGCGTCGCGTGACTAATCGGAACGTTTGTGACAGCGCCGATGGCGTAGCCCTCCGTTTGCGCCATGTGAGCGATCGTGGGCACGCGGTTGCCGGCAGCATCGACGTTGATCGCGGCGTTGTAGGTCTTGATGCCGCTGGTCATACTGGTAGCCGATGACGCGGAATCGGTGTAGGTATGACGGTTGGCCGCGTTTCTCGGCATTGACGCGAGATACGGCAGGTCGCTAGCCGGCGTCCACGGATCGGGTCCGCCGCGCGAAACGTCGTAACCGCCGGGAACCGTGCCTCCGGGATTGGCGACGGACTGCGAGTTGACATCGACGCGCGTGCCATCGTTATGCGGGCTCGTCACCATGAAGCCGAATTGCGACGTGCCGCCGGCCGAGTACTCCTGGAAATGCGTGCCGGTCCCTCGTCCGGCCGCATAGCCAATCCGCTGCTCGTTGTAGATTGCGGCGGCCTGGGTGGTTTGCCAGTCCATCCCGTCGAATATCACGAGGAAGATGTGCTTCTTTCCTGCTTCGAGGGCAGCTCGCTGGATATCAAAAATGTTCGTCTGGTCGAGATACTCGGCCTGTGAATTGACCGTGCGTGATGTCGGTCTGCCGTACAGCCGCGTGACCTTCGTCTCGTCACGGTACAGGCTGTTGGCTCCCTGATAACCATCGAGGTCGATGCCCTTGCCTGCGCCCTTGGTGCCGAACGTGTAGACCGGGGTCAGGCGATTCGAGTGAGTGGTCCATAGCGAATACGTTTCCGGCTTCCAGCCCCAGTGGGCCGCCGGCGAGTGCCCCCGTTCGACCGCCTGCTTCTGAAGCTGTCGAATCAGGTCCAACTGCGGCGCTGACTCCGAAGTTGGCAGGGCCGTCCGGATCCATGCCGGCCGGTCGTGAAACTCACCCTCAATCGCATCGGCTCCCCGTTCCCATGCCAACTGGAACGCGGCCAGTGTGTTTTCCGGTGCGTCATACGACGCTCCGCGATGAGCGACGATGAATTGTCCAGGACAGCAGCGCGGCACGGTCAATGCAGCGAACAAAAGTGTGATCAAGAGCACGCGATGCACGGGGATTCCTTCGTCAATAGGAGGGAGAATTCTCGCCGGTTGGCTTCTCGTTTACGTTGGTCTGTCGCCGCGGGCGGACAGCCACGCCCGTTGTACCGCAGCGGGAGCCCATGGGCAAATGCTGCAAGGATTGTCGGCCACGCCTGAAAAAGTTACATCTTGGTTCATCGAGTCAGGAACCTGGACCGCGGATCGGCTTCGAACACGCTTCGCCGGGGCGCTCAGTTACGGCATTCCTGTGCCATTCCTGTGCCATTCCTTTCACGATGGCATGGTTGATCCAAGTCGGGTAATATCATTGTTAAAGCGACGCGCAGATTCAAGAGTGCCCGACGGCAAGACGGCTGGTGAGCCTGGGCATGCCCGTCGGATACGACTTCAAGCCCATGCGGAGGATATTGATGAACCGCCGACTCCCGTTCCTGCTACTTGTCTTCGCCAACCTGCTGCCGGTTCCTGTGCTGGCTGGCGACTGGCCGCAGTTTCGCTATGATGTGGGACGTACGGCGGCGTCCCCTCACGAACTGCCAGCCGGTCTTCAGCTGCGCTGGACACGCGCGCTTCCCACGCCTCAACCCGCGTTTCCTCACGAATTGCGGCTCAAGTACGACGCTTCCTACGAACCCGTCGTGCTCGGTCAGACCATGTTCGTGCCTTCCATGGTCCATGACAGCGTCACGGCTTTGGATACCGAGACCGGCGACCAGCGTTGGCGGTTCTTTGCCGACGGGCCTGTCCGGTTTGCGCCTGTCGCCTGGGAAGACAAGGTATACTTTGTTTCCGACGATGGCTACCTCTTCTGCCTGAATGCAGACGATGGTTCCCTGCGCTGGAAGTTTCGCGGCCTGCCCGCGGAGAAACAGGACCGCAAGGTCATCGGCCACGGGCGACTGATCTCGCTGTTTCCCGCTCGCGGCGGTCCCGTGCTGGCGGATGGCGTGGTTTACTTTGCCGCGGGAATGTGGCCGACCGAGGGCGTTTTCGTGCACGCCGTGGACGCCCAGTCGGGAAAGGCCGTCTGGTCGAATGCCGAGGGCGATCACATCCCGAATAGCAACTGGGACCACGGCGTTGGGCAGTACTCGGGTTTGACGCCGCAAGGTTACCTTGCGATTGTTGATGATCGGTTGATCGTTCCCTGCGGGGCGCAACTGCCGGCGTTCCTTGATCTGAAAACGGGTGAACTCCACAAGTACTCGATGGGCTGGGGCGGACGACTGGGGTTGCCTAAGGGCTGCTGGTTTGTGGCTGGCGCCGGCAAATACCTCAGCCACGCTGGTGACCTGTACGACATTACTCGGCCCAGCGATGAGCGGTTGCCAAAGACCGCGCCCGGCCAGACGGATTACAAGCCCAATCTGTATCCAGGTGGCTGGACGCGGCTGGAGATCGAGCGAGCCAATCAGCGTGAACTGGACCGCTTCAGCCAGCCGGTGATGACCCCCGACGTGATTTACGAAAGTGACCAGAGCATCGTCGCCCGCGACCTGACAGCGTACACCCTTCAAAAACGGACGGTGGACAATATCCCGTCCTACCGCGCCAAGGACGAGGTACCGGACAACTTGGGTGCGGTCTTTCGCGAACTCTGGGAATTACCCTCTGAACTTCAGTTTCACATTAAGGCCGGTCGGAAGCTCTACGCTGGCGGGCCGGGTGTTGTGGAAGCGATCGACACGTCCAGTCCGGAGCCGAAAGTCGCCTGGCACGTGGAAATCGAAGGCACGCCCCAACGGATGCTGGCCGCCGACGATAAGTTGTTCGTCGTGACCTCGGAAGGCAGTATACTGGCCTTCGCGTCGCCGCAGTCGGTGCCAGCGACATCCCATGAAGTTGCCAAAGCCGCGCCCCCCGCGACAGACCAGTGGACCAGCAAGGCCAAGGAAATAT
>CALBSZ010000263.1 GCA_937967665.1 uncultured Planctomycetaceae bacterium | reverse complement strand
AGTTACTGCTCAACGGCGGCACCTTATTGATTCCCAATGGAGCAACCACCAGCAGTATCTTGGTGCAGCGGTTCAGTGTGGGCGAAGGCGCAGGCACCAACGCCACCTACACAGCGAATGCGCCCATCACCACCACCGGCACGCTGGCGGTGGGTGGTTTCGGAACGGCCGTTGGCGATTTCACTATCGACGACAGCACCTTCCCGGTAAACGCCACCAACGCTGTGCTGGGACAAGGAGGTTCGGCGGATGGAACGTTGACCGTGGAGGGCAGCGGAATATTCAACGTTACCAACGGCGACTTTCACATAGCCGGCGACAATAACGATGGGTCTGACTCGAACACGACCGGTGATTTCATCCTGGGTTCGGGCGCCGACAGCCCGACGGCGAGTGTCAGTGGGGGCAATTCCGAAGTCGGCACGGGCGGGACCGGTACGTTTACGATGAACAGCGGTACGTTCACGCAGCTCACCAATAACTTCGTCATTGCACAGGGCAGTGCCTCCAACGGCACGGTAACGGTCAATGGCGGCCTGCTTGATCTATCGAACAGTTTGAATATGAATTCCGGTACCTCGCAGTTGGATATCCTCGGCGGCACCGTGGATGTAGGCGCGGAACTGCACCAGGCCAGCAACAACGGCATGGCTACAATCAATATGTCGGGCGGCACGCTGAATGCGCGCGAAATCGATACCGGCGACGGTAACAATGGGGTCAGTGATTTCAACATTACCGGCGGTGACATCACGGTCGTTGGAGGCTCCGGAAATGAAGATGGCTGGGAGAATGCCAAGGACAGTGGCGGTACAGGGAACGTGACGGTGAGCGGTACGAATCCGGTCACGATTTCTGTCGAAGATGGCAACTATGAAGTCGCCGATTCGGGAATCGGGACGACGACCTTCAACAATCCCAACTTGACGTACACCCAGGTCACCAACAATTTCATCTGGGGCCAGGGCGGAAACTCGCAAGCCACGTTTAACCTCATGGCCGGAACGGTCAATCTGGGCAGCCATGAGTTCCGTACGAATAACGGAACGAATCTCGCCAACTTGACCGGTGGCGCGTTGAATGCCGATCAACTGGACATGAGCGGCGGCAACGGGGCTGTCGCCACGCTGAACATAGCCGGCACCGTGGTGACGGTGAATGACGTCAATTACCGCGCGAACACCGGCGGCAACGGTACGGATATGATCAAAGTGAGCGACGGCGTCGTGGACGTTTCCAGCGGGAATGTGAATTTTGCCAACGAAGCGAACGGAGGGGACCAATTCAATTGGACCGGGGGAACACTGAAAGACATCAATACCTTCAACGGAGATTTGACCCAGGACAATGCGGATTCGGCCAGCCTGTTGCAGATCGGTGCGGATGCCAGCATTGATACGATGACGGTCGCCGGCGATTACTCGCTGAACGGTGGCGGACTGGAGATCGAGATCGATGGCACGGCCGGGGCAGGTGTCGCCGGCGGCCACGACCAGTTGATCATCTCCGGGGCGAATCGTACCGTCAGCCTGTCTGGGGACCTGGACCTCGTATTGAATTCAACACCCATGCCGGGCGACTCGTATGTGATTATCGATAACCTCAATGCGGGATCGACCGTCACGGGTAATTTCAATGGCTATCCGCAAGGTGCCACCGTTTTCGTCAACGGCGTGCCGCTGGAAATCGACTACGCCGGCGGCGATGGCAACGATGTGGTGCTGGCGTGGGATACGACTCCTGTGATTAACGCCGATGAAGTCGATCCGACCGACGGAGTCGACCATGACATCCTGGTTACCATCGACGGCGGCGGCGACTTGCTGGTGACGGTAGATGCCGTCGATGACGCGCAGCCCGCGGTAACCGTGCTCTCCGGGTATCCGCTTACGGACTTTGAAAAGCTGACTGTCAACGGCCAAACCGGTTTCGACATTCTGGCCGTCGATTACGTCAACGGCGACCCGATTCCGGGAGATGGGACGGCGCCGAGCGGCCTGGACTTCAACGGCAACGATCAAGCAGGTGGTTCGCGAGTCGCTCCGGACGACGGGGACAGTCTGATAATCACCAACGGGGCCTTCGGAACGGTGATTCACAATTTGATTAGCGGCAATCCGAATGCTGGAAACGTGGATCTCGGAAACAATGACGTCATTACCTACACGGGACTCGAGCCTGTTGATATGACGGGGAGTACAACTGCGGACCTGATCTTCAATCTGCCGGCCGGAGTGACGA
>CALBSZ010000262.1 GCA_937967665.1 uncultured Planctomycetaceae bacterium | reverse complement strand
CCGCGCCCGACGAAGATTTATTCGCGGGCGAACTGGACGACGACGACGAGGAAGACGACGACCTGTACAGCGCCGCGTACGAAGACATGGTTTACAACGACACCACCGACGACGGTGTCGACGGTGCCATCTTCGAAACGAATTCGCAGTCCAGTGATGAACTGGATGCGGAATTCAATCGCATCAGCGATCGACTGATGTTCCTCAGCACCTTGGCCGGCTACTGGCGTTATGTCTCGGTCTTCGCGACGACGTCGCTGGCCAAACCGGTCGCGGGAACTCGTATCAGCAAGATGAGCAGTTGGATCCGGCAGGGAGCCAAAAACTTCCAGGCGTTGGAAGGCCTGATCCAGCAGGTGCAGAACTTCAAGATCTCCGCCGCGACGGGCGACCATGATTCGATGCTGGAATACGACCGGCAGCGGATGATCAAGGAGTCGCTGCTGGAGCGGATTGTGCAGACGGCGGTGGAAACGGCCGACGCGGCCAGGATGATGTCCGCTCACGTCCAGTCCCTGGAAGTCGGAGCCATCATTCCGGAGGATCACTTCGACTGGGAACCCGACATGATGGTCGGCATCAGCATCTTTTCGTCGCTGATGCGCGGCGATCCGGAACTGGCCAGCGTGAACCTGATGGATCTGCTCGACGAACTCGACTCGTGCCCGCTTCTGTATGTGCCCGTCGCGCGGCGAGGCGACCCTAAGAAGATTGTGGAAACGCGCGTCCGGCAGCGGATGATTCAGGATCTGCTCATCTGGCTGCCCCGCCAAGGGCTGCTCACCGATACCTGCGAGCTGATGGAAACGGCCCGCGAAATGGAGCAGAACAACCCCGTCGGACCCGGCGCCGTGACCGAATTCGACGAACTGTTCAAGACCGGATACAAATCGCTTGTCGATAGCATGATCAAGTCGTCGTGGCAGTGGAATCTGGGCGAAGAACAACAGGGTGAAGGGGGAGAAGCAAGTCGTCCCTCGGCTTTGGTGGCGTGCCTCGAGCAGCTTACCGAGTCGCTGTTGCTGATGTGGCTGGCTCACAGCCGCACGCTGCGCCTGTCGGTGATGGAAAAGGTTTACGACAAGGACTCGTGGCACAAGCTTGTCAAGTTCATTCAAACCTACGGAAGCGATGTCTTCACGCAGCGTTTCTTGAACCTTGGAAACTTGCGCGCGATCCTGCATCAGGGGGTCGAAGCGTGGTTTGAACAGCTGGAACAGTATCAGCGCGATGACTTGCAGTTCAAGCTGCTGGACGATCTGGACAAGTCGATCTCGCGCGCCGAAGCCGCCGACCGGATGACGCTGGTCCTGGAATCGATCGTCGAGAACTACAGCGAGTACCGGGACTACAACAGCACGACGACTCAGTCCGACCGCGGTGAATTGCTATATACGCTGCTCGATTTCCTTCGGCTGCGCACCAAATACGATCGCGTCTGCTGGAACTTGAAGCCAGTGATTTTCGCGCACGAGATCCTGGTGCGACGCAACGAGAACGAGGCGGCGCAGATCTGGCGCCGAGCATTAAAGCAACGGATCAGCGACGAAGCCGACGAGTACATGAAGCGGCTGGCGGGACTGCAGCAGAAGTACGCCATGCGGATGCCGTCGGTCGCCGATCGCCTGGCAGCCCGGTTCGTCCAGCCGCTGACCATCGATCGCGTCTGCGCCCTGGTCCGGCCCGCGATGGAAGAAGCCTTGAACGGCGGGTCGTCGGCGACGTTTGAACTGCTGGAAGAAGAAGTGGAATTTCTTTCGCGCGAACCGACCGGGGCGGGCCTGGATCTCCCGGTCTGGTTGACGTCTTTGGAGGAGGAGGTCGAAAACGCCTGGCGTTCGATCTTCATTCACGGCGACTCCGACATCGACGGCATCCCGCGCATCCTGCTTTCCTACGAGGCCACGCAGTCGCAACTCGACGACTGGTCAAGCGACCAGGAATAGACACGATCTCGTTCCCTGGCTCCGCCAGGGAACGCACCATCTGCGAGGCTCCGCCTCCCTCCGCCTCCCTGCTCCAAACGTCTCCACAGTTCACAAGATCGTGCGCCGCCGTTGCAGGTAATACTTCAGTCCCGGTACGAAGAAACAACCGGCGGAAACCGCCCCAAAGATGAAATGCCCGTAACGCGGTACGGCGGCCATGATCGCCGCGGTGGCAAACAGGGTGATTGCCTGAATGTAGAACTTACCGTTCAGGATCCCCCCCTTGATCAAGAAGACCATGCCGCTGATCACACCCAGCACGGGGGTCAGGGTGAGTACCGGCATGCCCAGCCAGGCCTCCAGCGGAAACAGCATGGCAATGCCGATCATACTGGCCGCCCAGACATGGGCGATCTGCCGTTCCACAAACAGGACGGGCCCCATGCGTCGCCGCAGCATCCAGAATACGGCCGCCCAGGTGCCCAGGCCGACGGTCCACATGGCGAAGTAATACCAGCGATTCTGGACACCCAGCAGGTGCATGGTGTTGGTTGCGAAGGCCGCTACCAGCAGCGCCAGGCTGTGCCACATCCAGAGCAGTCCCCAGTTTTCCAGGATCGGAGCGTGGTGGGTTTCGCGGAACAGGCGGCCGACCACCTTCAAAAAGCGTCCGCTGCGTGCGGAAATGTTTTCGTCGTGCAGGAAGGCCTCCAGGTCGTCTGCCAAAGCCGCCGCACTGTCGTAACGCAGGTCCGTTGGTTTTTGCAGGCACTTGAGGGTGATCATTTCAAGGTCGCGATCGGCTTTGGAATAAATCACGCGCGGCGGCGTCGGATCCTGCTCCAGCAGCAATAACACGACATCGACAGGGGACGCAGCCAGGAAGGGGGGCTGCCCCGTGATCATGTGGTACAGGATGCTGCCCAGGCTGTACACGTCGCTGGTCGGGCCGACTTCGCCTCGCGCTCCAGCCGCCTGTTCCGGCGCCATGTAAGCAGGAGTGCCCAGCACGGCGCCGGTGCGGGTCAAACTCGTGGCGTCACTGACGCGCTTGGCCAGTCCAAAATCGGTCACGTGCGGCTGGCCCGCCTCATCGATCAAGATGTTCGAAGGTTTCAGGTCGCGATGCAAAACGCCCTGACGATGGGCGTGATGAATGGCACGCGCGACGGCGGCCAGGACGCGGGCCGCTTCGCGCGGCGGCAAGGGGCCGTCCGCAAGCAGATCGGCCAGCGTCTTGCCGTTGACGTATTTCATGTTGAAGTAGGGCCGGCCGTCCAATTCGCCGACTTCGTAGACTGGCACGATTCCCGGGTGGTCCAGCCGGGCCGCGGCTTCCGCTTCCGCGCGGAAGCGATCACGATCGTCGGGCGACGCCAACTGCCCGCGCAGGATCATCTTGACGGCAACTTCGCGGTCCAGGCTGATCTGTCGCGCCTTGTAGACGACTCCCATGCCGCCACGTCCCAATTCCTCGTGCAGTTCGTAATCGCCAATCCGGCAGGGCAGCGTCAAACTGGCAACCGAGACGTCGGGCATTCGCAGCGATTCCGCCTCGGCACCTTGACTGCCGGCGGCGTCGGCCACGACGACCGCGCCCCACAGTTCGCGCAAGTCGTCCGCGAATTCGGGATGAAGTTTGCAGACGTCGTCAAGATCGACACGCTGCCCCGCGTTGGCGGCGTCTGTCAGATCGGCGAGCAACATGGCCAGACGTTCGTCGCGATCGATATCGGGTAGATCTGTCATGCGTCCGAGAGCATTTCGCGAAGGCGCCGAACGGCCCGCAAGTAGCGCATGCTGGCGGCCGGTTGGGTGAGCCCCAAAGCCTGCGCGACCTCTTGGTTGGACAGCTTTTCGTAGTGGCGCATGACAATGATTTCCGCATCCTGCTCGTTCAGTTCGGCAATGGCCGCCTCGACACGCCGCGCCATTTCCTTCTGGGTCGCCGCGGCAGCGGGAGTCAGTTCCGGGTCACAGATCTGCGCGGCGAGGTCCATCGTGGACTGGTGCATGCCCGCCGGCGCCACGACGGGCTGCTCCTTATCGACGCTGCGTTTGGCCGATCCGCGATGCCGGCGATGCGCGTCAATGATGCGGTCCTTGGTAATCTGCCGCAACCACAGGTGATACGGCATGGCCGGGTTGGCGACATAGTCCTGCAAGCGGCGATTGGCCTCGATCAGCACGTCCTGGACCACGTCGCTGACGGCGACACGCTGTTTGATTTTGCGGTCCAGCCGCATCTGCACGAGCCGTTGGACCGCGTCGCGATGACGCTCCATCAGCCGATTCATGGCTGCCGCGTCACCGTCCTTGACGCCGGCTAGTAGCTGTTGAGTCTGATCGGCTTCCGGCCACATGGTGGTTTTTTCGCGTGCAAGGGAAAACAGGTCGCCGGGCTCCGGCCTGCGGCGAGCACCAAAAAAACATTATCGCCTTGAACCTAATAGAACCGCAAGCCGTTCGTTTTAATTATGTGAGCGTTGGTTTCTGGACACCCGGCGCTCGACAGCCGTGGATTCTTCGCGAAAATCTGCCTGTCAGCGAATCTTTCGAGATTCGTGTTTCGTCTCATACCGCAGCAGGAGGCGCTAAGCGAGGCGGCGGAGGCCGGTTTCGCCGCACGCCGCCACAGCCAACGCGAGGAAGTGTGACCCCTGCAGCACGCCAGTCGGTTCTCGTCGAACAGGTTGCCGCGGAACAACCCCGGCAACTGGACGAAGCCTTTGCGCGCTACCAGGACGAGCTGCTCGGCACGCTCTACTACATGGTAGGGAATATCGAGGACGCTCGAGACGCACTGCAAGACACGTTTGTCAAGTGTTGGCGGCATCGCGAAACCCTGCCGGAGATCGTGAACCTGAAAGCGTGGATCTTCCGGATCGCGTTGAATACGGGACGGGATCTGCGGCAAACGGCCTGGCGACGGCGAAAGCAATCCCTGCCAGAAGACGAAATGACCATTGAAAGTGCCCGTCCGGGTCCGGAGGTTGATGTGGAGCATCGGGAACAAATGGAACTGGTTCGAAATGCCCTGCAGCAACTTCGCGACGAGGAGCAGGAGGTTTTTCTGCTGCGGCAGAACGGCGACATGACGTACGAAGAGATTGGCGATGCCATCGGTATTCCCACCGGCACCGTGAAGACTCGCATGCGTCTGGCGCTGACGAAACTCCGCCGGGCACTTGCCACGCATTAAACCGCATCACCGCCGCTCGATTCGCGTGCGCCACAACGGCACACGCGCGGTCAGGCGACTGCGTCAAACGGGAGTCCAGACCCATGAAACCAGCTGACGAAGTCTATCAAGCCCTGTGGGAGTTGCATTATGATCTGCTCCCCGACGACGAAGCCCGGCAGTGGCGCCAACGCCTCAACGACGATCCCGCGCTGCGCGACGTTTTCGAAAGCGTGAAAGCGCAGGCGAGCGTGGTGGCGCGGGCCGCGCGGGTGCAGCAATCCACGATTACGATGAACAGGCCGGGCACGAATGCCACGACGGCGACGCGCCAGCGTACCAACGGCACGGCAATGGGACGTTTCTTCTCGCGTCTGGCGGTACTGGCCGCTACCGTGTTGATTGGCGCGACAGGGTTCCTCTATTTCAAGGCCGATTCACCGCTGCGTGAAACGGCCGTCGCGTCGGCGAAAGAGGCTTTGGCGAGCCAGCATGTGCGAACCCTGCTCGTCGGTCCCTCCGTACTGGAAGCGGATGTCGCGCAACGGTTCGACCTGCAAACGCTCACGGTACTTGGTAAACCTGTCTCGACCGACGTCGAATATCGCCTCTTTAACGCCGACGGGGAACTGGCCCTGCAGAATTCGACTTGCACGGATCAGGCGGGCAAGCTCGCTATTGAACTTCCCGCGAGTTTCGTTTCCACCGACGCCCGCATGGAAGTGGACACCTACGACGAACACGCGCATACCACGTTGACGACGCATTTGCGAACGAAGCCCACGAAGTTTGTGACGTACCTCACGGTCGACAAGCCTCTTTATCGTCCCGGCGAAACGGTCTTCTACCGCTCGCTGACGATCTCCCGGTCCGGCATGAAGGCGAAACAGGACCTCCCCGTGGAGTACGAGATCGAAGATCCCAGCGGCGCCGCCGTACCGGAGTCTTTGTATCGCGGTTTCACTCAACGCGGCGTTGGCAACGGAACGTTTGCCCTGCCGGGGCACCTGCCGGGGGGCACGTACACGTTGATCGTCCGCAGCCCCGAAAAAGCCTTTCCCGAAGAAACTCGCGAATTCGTTCTCCGTCAGTACCGCACGCCGCGGTTGAAAAAAGAATTGGAATTCGTGCGCGACAGTTACGGACCGGGCGATGAAGTGACGGCGGATTTCGCGGCTTCCCGCATCGAAGGCGGCAGCGCCGAGTCCCTGCAGGTCCGCGTGGTCGCGACGGTTGATGGGCAGGACATCCATTCGTCCCGCGGGGAAACAAACCGCGATGGCACCTACCACGTGCAGTTCGGCCTTCCTGAAACGATCGAACGCGGCGAGGGGTCGCTGGCTATCATTGTGGACGATGGCGGTACGCAGGAGACGATCGCCAAGACGATCCCGATCAATCTGGGTAAGGTCGAAGTGCAGTTCTATCCAGAAGGGGGCGAACTCGTTGCGGGAGTCAAGAGTCGCGTCTATTTTTACGCCCACGATCCGCTGCAAAAACCGGTGCACGTGGCTGGAGTGGTCTGCAACGACGCGGGTAAAGAGGTCGCCAAACTGGAAACCGTTCACGGAGGACGCGGTCGGTTCGAGTTGACTCCGAACGCACATACCACTTACACGTTGTCGCTCTCCCATCCAACGGGCGCGGACAACAGTGCCCATCTGCCCGTGGCAGCAGCCGACACATTGTTTGGCCTGAACACGGGCGAGGGCGTCTTTCCGGCGGGGGAACCGATCACGGTCACGGTGATCTCCAAAGACAATCAGCGTCCGCTGACACTGGCTGCTGTCTGCCGCGGGGCGACCGTGGGGCAGGCCGTCTTGCCCCCGACCGACGATGCCGCGCCGATGCGGACTGTCTCCGTGCCGCTCGAGGACCGGATCGGCGGCGTCCTGCGGCTAACGCTGTTCGATTACAGCACGACGCCCCCGACCCCGGTGGCCGAGCGGCTCGTGTTTCGCGAGTCGAATCGCAAATTGAACGTCGACGTCGGCAGGTCGAGTCGCCGGTACTCGCCGGGAGAGTCCGAGGATTTGACAGTGAGAGTGACCGGCGCGCGGAATCGGCCGGTTCCCGCGGTCTTGGGTGTTGCGGTGGTTGATTCCTCGGTGATGAATCTGGCGGACGACAAGTCGCCGGAAATGATGACACAGTTCCTGCTGGCCACGGAAATCGAAAAGCCGGAGGATTTGGAGGATGCCAATTTTTACCTGCAGCCGGGCAGCGAATCCCGGCGGGCACTTGACTTATTGCTCGGGACGCAAGGCTGGCGGCGCTTCGTGGAAATCCCGCCAGCGCCACAACTGGCCGCGTCGGAATCCAGCGAAAATCACGAGACGGCCGCGGCCTCGGTAGAACGTCTCTTGGCGCTGAACGACACGACCGCGCCGCCGCTGCTGTGCGATTCTCTCGAACAGGCTCAGGCCGCTTACAACGACGCTCTTGTAGATTTTCAACAGCGACGGGAGTCTGACATTCGA
>CALBSZ010000261.1 GCA_937967665.1 uncultured Planctomycetaceae bacterium | reverse complement strand
GTGATTGCCGCCGCGCCGCACAATTGGTCTGACTACAACAACATGGCGATTCAACTGGCGCGGCGCGGGGAGCTGGCCAAGGCGGCAGCGGCCTACGAACGTTCGCTCGCGTTGAATCCCGCTCAAGCACGCGTTCACGATAATTATGGCAACCTGTTTGCCCGGCAGGGAGATTACCAAACGGCCAGCCTCCACTATCGCAACGCCCTGGAGCAGAACGAAAAGTACGCGCCGGCATATGTCCATCTGGGCATCTGCCAGTACGAACTCGGCGACCACGCTGCCGCCGTGGAAAACCTGCGCGCCGGCCTGGAATTGAGTGAGCGCGTTTTCGACGGCAGTCGCTGGCTGGCCTGGATTCTGGCGACGTCACCGGACCCAGCGCTCCGCAACGGCGAAGAAGCCGTACAACTGGCACTTCAGTACATGTCCACCGTGGGCGAACAAAACGTCATCGCGGTCGATATTCTCGCCGCCGCGCATGCGGAGAACGGTGAGTTTGACAAGGCGGTTTACGAAGCGGCCCGCGCGGCTGCCATGGCGCGGGAAATCGGCAACCTGGAACTGGCGGCGAACATTGCCGATCGCTTGGAGTACTACGAACGCCGCGAGGCGTTTACGGACTCGCGCACCGTGGAAAACAAGGAGTTTCCGTAGGTTTGAGCGCGATTGGCGATTAGCGGTTGGCGGCTGTTGAATGGACTTGACCGGTGGGTGAGCATCTGAGAACATTCCCCGCCCCGATTGGACAGCCGGTGCAGCGCGGAATGAACTATGAGCCATCACGTCATCTTCCCCCTGGGACTCGTTCTACTCTTCAGCGCAAGCGGTTGCCGGTCGCCCTACTATGCCGATCGTGGCGCTGCCGCCGGTGGACTCGGCGGCGCGGCAATCGGCAGCGCCATCGGGCATCACAACGGCAACACGGCGGCGGGAGCCTTGATTGGGGCCGCGGCGGGCGCGCTGACGGGGGCTGCAGTCGGAGATGCCATCGACCAGGACGTGGCCGCTTCGCAAGCCGCGATACAACAGAGCCTGGGCCGGCAACTGACCGGCGCTGCCACTTCTCAGGACGTCGTCGCCATGACGCAGGCGGGACTCAGCGATCAGGTCATCGTGACTCACATTCAAGCGAACGGCGTGGCCCAAACTCCCACTGTCCAGGAACTCATCGGCCTGCGACAACAAGGGGTCAGCGACACCGTCATCCAGGCGCTCCAAACAGCGCGTACGCCCAGCGTCACGCCGCCCGCGCCGGCGGTGATCGTACACGAGCGGTACGGGCCGCCGGTTTACTGGCGTGAACCCTGTTTTGGCCCCCCTTACGCGCGACGGCATCCGGCACACCGGCACGCGCACTTCGGCTTCTCCATCCGCCGCTAAACCAGTTCGACTCGTATCAGCTGGGAAAGTTCGACTTCTTGTTTGGTTTGTGCTACTCTGTCCAAACCTGACTCTTATTTTTCCGAGGCAAGTCGAAGGAGATTTCGCGTGAAGAAACTTTGTGCTTTACTTTGTGCCGGCTTGGGGCTGAGCATGCTGGCGGTTGGTGCGCAAGCCGACGTGAAAGTTGGTGACGACGCCCCTGATTTCGAAATGGTTGGCAGCGACGGCAAGACCTACAAGCTGTCCGATTTCAAGGATAAACAAGCGGTCGTCGTGGCCTGGTATCCCAAGGCCTTTACCGGCGGCTGCACGGCCGAATGCAAGTCGCTCCGTGAAAGCGGCGAAACACTTCGCAAATTCAACGTGGCCTACTTCACGGCCAGTTGCGATTCGGTGAAAAAGAACACCGATTTCGCCAAATCATTAGACCTCGACTACCCGATCCTCAGTGATCCCACGGGCGAGGTGGCGACGGCTTACGGGATCTACAACGGCAAAGTCGCCAGGCGCAAGACATTCTACATCGGCATCGATGGAAAGATCCTGCACATTGCGGCCCCTGCCAGCACCAAGGTACATGGCCAGGAAATCGCCAAGCAGTTGGGAGAGTTAGGCGTCTCGAAAAAGTAGAGTCACGATGTTCGGTCAACAGAGAACCGCCGCAGCCATCGCGCGCCACGGCGGTTTTTTTTTTGCGCCGCGGCAAACGCGACACTTTTCGGCAGCAACGGCCCCAGAATCAACAAGTCTCTGCGGTGCTTGAGTCCCTACTACGAAGGATCTTAACCTGAGCTTTCGGCACAGCGCCGGGCCTGGTCCTGGATATCGATGCCGACAAGCTGATTCCAGGACTCGTGCAGACGGCTGAACATGACGCCAGGACGGCCGTCGCCGATGACATTACGATCGACCGACGCGACGGGAAGCACACAGGGCGACGTGCTGGTCAGCAGGATTTCGTCAGCCGCCAGAAAAGCCGGTACGTCCAGATTGCGGTAGACGAACGGGATGTTCAACTGCTGTGCCAGTTCCTGCACAACTGACATACTGATGCCGGGCAGGATCTTCTCCAGTGGCGGCGAGACGAAACCGTCCTGCTTCGAGTAGGCCAGCAGGTTCGCCGTCGAGGCTTCGGAGACGTAACCCTCCAAGTCCAGCAAGAGCGCACGGGCGCCGGGAATCTGCTGGGCAGCCAAACGATCGGCCAGATAGTAGTGCATGCGGCTGCGGCACTTCAGTTCGGCGGGCCAGCAGGCTGTCGGAACCTGACGGATCTCGGTGATCGCCAGTTTTTGCCCGGAACGATACTTCTCCGCGAAGGAACGGAAGTCGAGCTGGTTTGTGTGCATGCCGGTGAGCGGGCCCTGCCCGCATCCCGGTGTCACGAAAATACAGAGTCCCAAATCGCTGCCGGCGTCCAGGAGCGCGTGATTGTGGGCCACCAACTGGTCCGCCGCTTCCGCCAGCTGGGACCAACGGTACGGCAGCGTGATTCCCACGGTCGCCAGCGACCGCTGCAACCGGTCGAGGTGTTCTTCCAGGCGAAACAGCTTTCCGTGGAACGTCCGCATGCGTTCCGCCACCGTGGCACCCTGGACAAAGCCGGGATCGTTGACGGCGACGGTCAGTTGATGGGCGGGGATGAGCTCGCCATTGCGAAACGCCAGAGGTTCAGACATGCAATCATCATAATCCGATGACGTTATGCCACAAGGCGTATTGACGCGTGTCCGCCATGATCGTACCGCTACACAGATAGGAGTCATCCGCATGCGACTTGCCGATCAGACAACAGACATTGCGTTGCCTGACGGTCGCGGAACGGACGCCACAGAGTCCCGTATAGCCCAGCGCTTCGGCCCCGCTGCAATCGATTCGCGGATAACGCTTTAGAGCAAAATCGCACGAGTTGTAATGCAGCATGATCGCGTCGGCCTGATCCACCGCCTGACCGAACGACGACCCGGGTGCCAGGGACCAGCGATTTTGGGCAGCTGCCCACAACACCAGTCGCGGGCGAACCGTTTCCACGTTGGCAAGGTCCAAGCGCCTCCCCAAGATACTGCCACCCGCCAGGGCATGCGTTGCCCCCGTAACCACGCTCGTGCCGAAGCTGTGCCCGATCAAACTGACACGGGTGGTCGCCGGCAAGCGATGCAGGACCCAGCCCAAGTAATAGGCGTCGCTGTAGGTGCGGGCAAGCTTGACTCGGAAATCCTTCACGAGCCCCTTGCCTTGCGTTGCCGGCCACGACCAGATAACAAACCGAATAGGCTCATCTGAGGACGCGCCGCGGGCGATCTGCCGGTACACCAGCCAGCCGGTCTGGATCGACTGGCTGTAATTAGACCGCGTACCGTGTGCGAAAATTACCGTCAGCTTGCTATCGTCCGCCGACAGGAACGCGCCCAGATCTGTCGCGGTCCAGCGCCCTGCCTCGAAACGCTTGACTTGCAGCGCGGGAACGGCGTGCGGGTCTGGTGACGGACAGCCCAGGCAACGTGAGCTAATGACCCACATTTGGTCTTGCGTGCGAAGACAGCCGCGGCGGGTGGGCGAAATCGAATCCGCGCGGCACGTGGGAACCAGAAATATCAATGACACGAATGCCGGTAGCAACAAGACTCGAAACATAACAGCGGGGCTCGTCGTGCTGAATGGTCTCTACCGTCCTGGCCGGACGTCGAGGTGAGGAAACAAAATCTGAAAATACGATATCGAGCAACCCCGCGCGCGGTTTGGCGGCACGCGGCGCTCACGTAAAACTGTAGCATTTTTTAAACATGCGGCGATGAAAAAAAACACGCTGTCTGGTGAAAAAATTCCACGTCGCGTTTGCACAACACGGAAGGCGAAGTAGAGTTGTGTGACCCGAGCCACCGGAACCATTAACCTCAATGTGTTGGAGATACAAGAAATGAAAAGACTACTTGTCTTGACGAGTTTAGCGGTCACCCTGCTTTGTGCCAGCGGCGGCTGCCGTCGCATGGGCCTGTTGGCCCCGCACGCCGCTTATTACCCGCACTATGGTTGCGAACAGCCCTGCGACGACTGCGATGGCGGTTGCAACGGTTATTACGAAAGCGGCTATCACGAGGACATGTATCCGACCCAGGAAGGCGAATACCTGGTGGAGCCCGGCGAATGGCAGGAAGTACCGACGCCGGCGGTCGATGGCACGAACGACGCCGCGACAACCTAACCGCTTGTAACAGCGGACACGTTTTTGAGGACGATCCGCCGCGAGAGGTTTGTGCCCCCCTCCACAACCTCGCGCGGCGGATTTTTTTTCGCCGGCAATTATAATGGAACATAGCCCTTCTCGATTTCCGTTCGGAAAGCGAATCGAACCCGTTTCTTGCTGGGAGGTCCCCTACACGATGAAGTCCCTCTGCTTCCTGACCGTCATTCTGTTTTGCCCCCTGCCGGTATTCGCGCAGTTTGCCTTACAGCCGGTCGATGCCGGGGAGGCCCGGTTCGACAAGCAACTCACGCAGCGCTGGCAAGTCGGAGTCACCGTGCAGGCCGTCGGCGGCCCCTGCGTGGGACTCTATGGCACGGTCCCGGTTCCCAACGACTGGCCCGAACAAACCGTGAAAATCGTCGCGGAAGATGTCTCGCCGCACGTGCGTGCCGTCAAGTATCGCGTGCTGGACGGTGGCGTGAAACAGATGATGTTTACCATCCCGCAACTCGCCCCCGGAGACACCGCAACCGCGCTGTTTACCTTTGAAGTCACAAAAAGTTCGGTGCTGCCGCCCGCGGACACCAATCAGTTTTCCATCCCGAAGCGGATTCCCAAAGACGTGCGTCTGTTCCTCGGAACCAGCCCGTATGTGGAAACCCGCCATGCCAGAATCCGCGCGCAACTGCGTGACATCGTCGCGGACATCGACGGCGACTGGCAGCAAGTCGAAGCGATCTATGACTGGGTCCGTGATCACGTGGAGTACACGAACGGCAAGCTGAAAGGGGCCGCTGCCGCGCTACAGGACCGCACGGGGGACAAGGAAGACTTGACGTCGCTGTTCATCGCGCTTTGCCGTGCCCACAAGGTACCGGCGCGGACCGTCTGGGTGCCGGACCACTGCTACGCGGAGTTCTATCTGGAGAACAAGGCGGGCGAAGGCATCTGGTTTCCGTGTCAGGTTGCCGGCAGCCGTGACTTTGGAGCCATGTCCGACCACCGTATCATCCTGCAAAAGGGCGAGAATATCAAAGTTCCCGAGAAATCCGAGCCTCAACGCTTCGTGGCGGAAATGCTGAAGGGGCAGGCGATTCGAGGCGGTGGTCGACCGCAGGTCACGTTCGTGCGTAAAATGCTGGCAGGACCGTAACCGGCAGGTTCTTCGCTCCATCTCCGCTTCTTGTTCCCGAGGAGTTACCGACGCATGCGTCTGATGACCGTCCCAATGATCGTCGTCCTGTTTGGCCCCAGCGCCGCGGCGCAGGACAAGTCCGCAACAGTTCCTGCCACGACCCAGCGCTGGCAAGTCGGCGTGAAGATCACGGCGGTATCCGGTCCCAGTATCGACGTGATGGCTGCCGCTCCCATTCCGACGAAGTGGCCGGAACAGCAAGTCGAAGTTGTCGACCAGGACGTTTCCAATAACGTGACTCGCATCCGCTATCGAAAGATTGGCAACGGCGCGAAGCAACTCGTCGTCGACGTGGCGCGCCTGAAGCAGGGGGAATCGGCCCACGCCCTGTTCACCTTTGCCATCACCAAATCGTTCCCGAAACTGCCCAAGGATACGGCACAATTTCAGCGTCCGCAGAAATCCCTGATCGAATTGCGCGAATACCTGGCCACCAGCCCCTACATCGAAAGTTCACACACCAAGATCAAGAAACTGGCACCGACGATCGTGCAAGGGGATACGGATTGGCAACGCGTCGAATCGATTTACGATTGGGTGCGGGCCAACGTCCGTTACGTTAACGGCGAACTGAAAGGGGCCCTGGCGGCCTTGGAAGACGGGACCGGGGACTGCGAGGAAATGACGTCGCTGTTCATCGCGTTGTGCCGAGCCAACCGCATTCCGGCGCGCACGGTGTGGGGGCCGGGGCATTGCTATCCCGAATTCTACCTGGAACACCCCGAACGGGGCGGCCAATGGTTCCCGTGCCAGGCGGCCGGCGCGCGTGCCTTCGGCGAAATGCCGGAAAAGAATCCGATCCTGCAGAAAGGGGACAACTTCAAGTTGCCGGAATTGCGGAAACGGTTGCGTTACGCCCAAGTCGTCCTCACCGCCGCCAATCGCCCAGGCTTCACTCAGCCATCCGTTGCCTACATCTGCCAACCTCGTAAGTAGCGGTTAGCGGTTAGCGGTTAGCAATTCGCTCACGGCGGCGGCATTAGAGCAATTCTTCTATTGGACTGCCAAAGGGCAAGATGGGCATCGGGCGGCCGCTGTGATCGGGGATCGTCGCGTTCTGGTCGATTCCTAGATGGCGATAGACGGTGGCCCACAAGTCGTTCGGCGTGAGCGGGCGTTCCACCGGATGCTCGCCCTTAGCGTTGGTCGAACCGATTACCTGTCCCGTCCTCATACCGCCGCCCGAGACGATCATCGACATGGCGTTGGGCCAATGGTCGCGGCCGGGCTGTTCGACACCGGTTTGACTGCCCACGTTCTGGCTGATGCGGGGCGTCCGACCAAACTCGCCCGTCACCACGACCATGACCTTCTGCTGCAAACCGCGATTGTAGATGTCTTCGATCAGCGCCGTCACAGCCCGGTCGTAGATCGGCAAGCGGATGCGGGCGTCATCGAACAGGTGGCAGTTCACCGCGTGCGAGTCGCAGGTGTACGTTCCATTCGTGGGCCACTCGATTCCCGAATGATACGGCTTCTCCATCGCCACCGTGACGAATCCGCAACCGGCTTCGACCAGCCGCCGCGCCAACAGGGCTCGCTGCCCCCAGGCATGACGGCCGTAACGGTCACGCAAGGCATCGGGTTCCTGAGAGAGATCGAATGCCGTGCGGGCTTTGCTGCTGGTCAGCATGCTGACGGCTTGAGCGTTAAACTTGTCCATTCCGTCCATCAGGCCGCTTTGATCCACCCGCCGTCGCATGGAATCAAAACTCTTCAATAGACTCTGACGGTCGCTCAAACGGTCCGACACCTCCTTGGCGATCGACAAGTTCTTGACCGTGAACGCGGCATCACTCGGATCGCCAGGCACGTTGAACGGCACGTACGACGGCCCCAGGTAGGCAGCGCCGAAACTGTACACGTCCACCCCGGCTCGACCGGCATCGGTCCCCGAAATATAGTTCGGCAAGCCAATATCCACCTGCTCGCGCATCTTGGCCACGATCGAACCGACGGCCGGCGCGTCGTTCACGAAACCCGTGGGGGTCGCCGGTTCGCGTCCCGTGAGGAATCGCTTGTGGCCGCCGCCGTGATCGGCAAAGCCATGAGCGATGGAGCGGATCACGTTGTACTTGTCCGCCATCCGGGCATGCAGGGGCATCAGTTCGCACACATCCAGACCGGGAACGTTCGTCGGGATCGGCCGAAATTCTCCTCGATATTCGGCCGGCGCGTCCGGCTTCATATCGTACATTTCCATGTGCGGCGGGCCGCCCGGCAGCCAGACGAAAATAATAGAGGTATCAAGCGCACCCGCGGCCGCGGCCGTACTTGCCTCGGCCCGCAGACGCAGCAGGTCGGAAAGTCCCAGTCCGCCCAGACCAAGGGAACCGACCTGCAGGAAACTGCGGCGGGAAAACGGACCGGAGCAACGTTGGTTTGGCTGATTCATATCAGGAGCTCTCAACGGCGGGCATCTTTCGGCGGGTAGCTGTATTGTCGTGCATGGCCGCGAATAGATCAAGAACCATTTTTCCTGCCTGAAACTCTTCCGTCGGGAGAGTCGCGAGGATCGAGCGGTACGGACAATCCGGCGGAGACCAGAAGGCACGAACCATTCTGGGGCAAGCCCTCCCCGGCCGCTACCGCGTCCGACCCTCCCGCGCGCGGGAGGGTGGAACGACGATCGACACGATCGACACGCAAGCGAAAGAGTCGGAAGTTAATCATGCTCCCACCCCTTATCGGTGCGCCAGCCTGGTCCGTTTGAGTCCGAGATGGTTTATTGTACGATATTCGACCAATGACCCCGTACTCGGGATACAACATCAAAGTCTCCTGGAAACACGACATGCAAGCCAAGGAAATCAAGCCCGGAACCGTGCTGAATTATGAGGGATCCCCCGTCCTTATCGAATCCATCAAGGTTCAAACGCCTTCCGCGCGCGGCGCCGCCACCCTGTACAAGTTTCGCGGCCGCGATCTGGTAACGCGTCAGAAGGTCGACATCACGCTCAAAGGAGGCGATTCGTTACCCGCAGCCGACTTCGCCAAACGCCCCGCGAAGTTCATGTACCAGGACGGGACACACCTGCACCTGATGGACGAAGAGGACTTCAACCAGTATTCGCTGCTGCTGGAAGACATCGCCAACGAACTTCCCTACATCACGGAAGGCCTGGAGGGAATGCTGGCGCTGATTTACAACGACGAGTGTGTAGGAATCCAACTCCCCACAACCATCGTGCTGAAGGTGACGCAGTGCGACCCGGCAGTGAAGGGCGATTCCGCGACGAAACGGAACAAGCCCGCGACGCTCGAAACCGGCTTGGTCATCCAGGTTCCCGAGTACCTGACGGAAGGCGAGGTCGTGAAAGTCGACAGCCGCACCGGCGAATTCATCTCGCGGGCTTAGGCTTTGTTTTAAGTCTCGCGTTGTTGTCATGGGTGGCCGGGGTCGAGTGAAGCGAGCCCCCGGAATCCAAGGTTCTGTGGGGTCGCTTCGCTCCACCACAGCCACCCTTCTCCCGTTTTAAAACAGAACGTAGTTTGCACCACGGACAGCCAAGCGTGGGCGGACTCGCCTGCTTCAAAGAAGCGGCCGGCAACGCTATCCCGCGAAATGTTCTTCCGCGATTTTCTGCAGGCCTTTGAGGTCCAGTTTGCCGCTGCCAAGTACCGGTAATTGCTCGACTTCCAGGAAACCATCGACCGAAGGAAGAAAAATGTTCGGCATTCCGGCCTCGGTCAGCGCGGCGCGCAGTTCGGCGGGCGTCTTGTCGATCTTGGTGTGCAGGACAATCAGCCGTTCGCCCTTCTTGTCGTCCCGCACGGACGTGACCGCGGCCTTCAATTCCTCGTCGGCCCCGAGCGCTCGGTTCAACTCCTCCTCGATTCGAATGTGCGGAACCATCTCGCCCCCGATCTTGGAGAATCGACTTTGGCGGCCGGTAATGGTGATAAAACCGTCTTCGTCGAGGAACGCCACGTCGCCCGTTTTGTACCAGCCATCGACGACGACTTCCGCCGTCAAATCGTCCCGGCCCAGGTAGCCTTTCATCACGTTGGGGCCGGTAATCCATAGCATGCCGGCTTCTCCGATCCCCAGTGTCGCGCCGCTGTCCAGATCGGTAATCTTGGCCGAAACGCCATCGACCGGCCGGCCGACGGTTCCTTCCTTGGCGTCGACCTGGCTGTCGGCCGTACTGCGACTCGGCGGAATATTCACGGAAACCAGGGGCGACAGTTCCGTCGCGCCGTAGCCTTCCACGGGGCGCACATGGAACTTTGCTTCGAACGCGTCGCACAAGTCCACGGGCAGTTTTTCCGCGCCCGCGACCACGACATCCAACGTCGCAAACTCCTCTTCCGAACATCGCCGCGTGTAACTTCGCAGGAAGGTGGGCGTTGTCAGCAAGATCGTGCCCTTATGCTGCTGGCACAACTTGCCGATCTGTTTCGCGTCCAGCGGGCTGAAGTGGTACGCGCCCTTAATATCCAGACTCATCACCGCCCACAGTGTAATGGTGTAGCCGAACGAGTGAAAAAAGGGCAGGATCCCGATGATCACGTCTTGCGGCGTGAGGCTCACCGCCTGTTCCACGGCGGCGACGTTCGAGGCGATGTTGGCGTTCGTCAACATGACTCCTTTCGGCGTGCCCGTCGAGCCGGACGTGAAGATGACGGTCAAGACGTCGTCCGGTTGGGCGTGGAGCAACCCCAGGGCGCGTTCGAGAATGGCCGCCGGAGTACAAAACGCAGCCAGCGCGGCGCAAACCTTGTCCGCTTTGGTCACCTGCTCCTTGAAGTCGTCCAGGTAAACCATCTCCGCGTTCAAGTCGAAGTTCATTTTCTCCATGAACTTCCTGCTCGTCAAAACGTGCTTGATGCCGGCATGCTGGATACACGCGTTCAAGACGTCCGACGCGACCGTGTAGTTCAAGTTCACGGATACGCGGCGGTCGAGCGCCAGTGTGGTATTGACCACGACGCCGCCCGCCGAAGGCGGCAGCAGGACACCCACGTAGTGCTCGTCATCAGCCAGCACCAGGCGGCGCAGCAGGCGGCGGAGGACCAGCGCTCGGGTCAGCAGCGCGCCGCCCGTCACATCGGTCCCCATCGAATCGGCCACCTTGCTTTTGAATTTCCGCTTCTTGGCCATGCGCAGGAAGGAGCGGATCGGAGACAGTGATCGTTCAGCTCGCTGTTGCACGGCGGTTGCTCCTAGATCTTGGACGGCCCGGCGAATGACATTCACGTCCTGCGGAATGTCCATCGCATCGCCGAAGTAAATGGAAATCGGATAGGGAACCTGGCGCGGCCATTTCCAGAAAAAACGGCCGCGCTCATAGCTAAAGATACTCCCCCACAATCCGTCGAGGTAGACGGGAACGACTTTCGCGCCCGAACCCTTCAATACCTTCATGATCCCCGGTTTGAAGGACTGCAGTTGCCCGCTGCGGCTGATTCCACCTTCGGCAAACATGCAGACCATTTCGCCGTTCCGCAGGGCCTCGTTGGCAGTTTTCAGCGCACGGACGATGGCCTTGGGATTGGGAGTAATGAAGATCACCCCCCACAGCCTGGCCATCCACTGCAGCGGCCGATTGTTGAAATAATTCCCGGCGTACACCACCATTCGCAAGGGCCGCGGGCAGGCCAACAGCATCAAAATGCCGTCCAGCCACGAAATGTGATTGGGCACTAACAACACCCCGCCTTGAGACGGCAAATTGTCGTCCCCATCGACGCGCAAACGGTACACCGTGCGACTCAGCAACCAGACGACAAAGCGAATGGAAGCCTGTGGGATGACACAGACGATATAAAAGAAGACCGGTATCGTTGCGAACCCGAACAAGAAGAAGATCTGCCGCGCCGAGAAATACGGTTCGCCCAAGGCTCCCGTCACCGGATCTTTGGGCTTGTAGTTCAACGCATCGAACAGAATCGCCGATACGAGCACTCCGGCGAACGTAAGGAAATTCGCCGCTGCCAGAATGGAACCGCGTGTTTCCGTGGGACTTTCGTGTTGCAGGTACGCTTCCAACGGCACGGAAAACAGTCCCGCGCTGGTACCCAAAAAGAAAAGCAGGACGCATGCCCAGAAGAACGCAGGCGTGTACGACCTGACCATCGACGCCGAGCCTTCGACTCCCGCGCCGCTGTTGATTGCAATCGCGGACTCCGCGTCGGACTCGACTGCCGAAACCGCGGGCTGCGTATCGAACATCACCCCCGTCACGCCCAACAGCAGCATCGCCGATACGGCAATTCCCGCCGCTCCGAGCGGCAGTATCCCCAACTCGACCCGTCCCCCGGACCAGATCCCGGCCAGCACGCTGCCGAGGCCGACGCCGAAGACCAGGCAGACCAGCAGCGGAGTCTTGTCCGATTCGTTGACGCCGCCTGCCTGCGCGGCAAACTGATCGATGTTCAGCTGCGCGAGTGCCCCCACCGACCAGAAGAACACCAGCCCCAAGGCGACGCGTAACAGCGCCCGATTGGATGCCAGCAGGCGAATGTCGCGCCACGTTTGAACCGGCGCGTCCCAGGGGAAATGACGCGTCGGCCGGGCCGCCGGCAAACGCTTTATCAGCAGACTCAACAGCAATCCGACCAACGCGACGCCAAACAAGACCAGTGCCGATAGCCACCAGTTCTCCGCGCCGGGAGGCGTTGCGGCATCAAGCGATTTGGTGGCGTCGCTGAGCCAACAGCCGATGGCCATACCGATCACCGTCGCGGCGACGGTGGTGAGACCGAACAGGCCGTTGGCCACGCTGATCTTGGACGCCGGCAGCATCTCCGGAATGGAGCCCAACTTTGACGGCCCGAACAGCGCGCTCTGGGCACCCATCATCGCCACGGCGGTGAACAGCAGCCAGATGTTTCCCAGCAAGATCGCGGCCATGCCAATGGCCATGATCACCAACTCGGAAACCTTGCAGGCCACGATCACATGCGTCTTGCTGAACCGATCCGCCAGGTAACCGGCAGGCGACGCCAGCAGCAGGTACGGCAACACGAAACAGGCCGTCCCCGCCATCAGAATCTGGCTGACGTTGTCTGGAGAATGTTGTTTGCCGATACCGATTGCCAACCAGCGAAAGATGTTATCGTTGGTGGCGGTAAGCAGCTGTGTGAACAGCAGTCCCTGAAAGCTGGCGGACGAAAGCCCCGCGGGTTTTTCCAATCTGGTCGTCATGACGCGTCGCTATTCCTGCCGTCCGCCTGATTCGAGGCCGTGCTCATCGTGCCCAGATTATATCGCCATCGACCGCGGACACACTACCGGCCGTCGCTGCCAAACCTCGTTCTTTCTGGGAGACGGGCTGGCGTCGGGAAGCCGCGAAAAGATTGGGAAAGCCGCGTCCCTCGGCTGCGTCTTCGCGATGTGCGGGCGACATTTGCGTTATTATGGACTACCGACCAATGGTTATTCTGAACACAGTTCTCGATCTTGGACATGGAAATGGAAAGACAACGACCTGGACGTTCCTGTTTATGCCGTACAGCTGCCAGGCTTTGTGCTGCCATCGTCGTACTGACGTCGGCCGCCGTGGGCTGGTCTGACGACTGGCCCGCTGAACGTCACGATGTGCGCCGGTCGGGAATCAGCCAGGAATCGCTCGACTTGCCCTTGGTGGAGTCTTGGCGGGTACAGACGGCTCAACCTGCGCCCGCCTGGCCGCCGGCCCACTTCATCCTGCTCGACCGCATGGATTTCGACTACGCCCCACAGCCGGTGGTGGCCGATGGCATCGTCTGTTTCGGCTCCACCACCGACGACACGTTGCGGGCCATGGATCTGCAAACAGGCAAGCTTCGATGGCGATTCGTGACCGGGGGACCGATTCGGCTGGCCCCGCAGATCTATCAGCACCGCGTCTACGCGGGCGCCGACGACGGTTGTGTCTATTGCATCGAGGCCGCTACGGGCGAACTCGTGTGGAAATTCGACGCCACACCGCATGACGAGCAGTTTATCGGCAACGGGCGGATGATCTCGCGATGGCCGATTCGCTCGGGCGTACTGGCCGCCGACGACTGCGTTTACTTTTTGGCAGGAATGTGGGCCACGGAAGGCATCTTCGCGTACGCCGTCGACGCGCGGACAGGCCGCGAGATCTGGTGCAACGACACCTGCGGTTACGCCGGCGTGGATTACAATCACCTGCTAACGCTTGAGAATGCCGGCGAACTGCGGCACGGGGTCCACGACGGGGACTTCGGGGTCTACGGCCTGACGCCCCAAGGAGCCCTGGCGGCAACGCAAGACGTGCTGCTGGTTCCCAACGGCTACAATTCGCCAGCGGGACTCGATCGGAAAACGGGGCGTCTGCTGTTCGCAGAACCACAGGCCGGCACGGGTGGCTCCTGGGTGATGACGGATCGCGAGGCGTACTACTCCGTCTACCAGCATCGGAACCGGCGAATCCTGATAACCAAGCGCGATGCGCATACGGGCGAACGCCTGGCAATTCAATTCCATGGCGTGCACAACGTGACTGCGGTACCGAACAACGTGCCGCATTTACATCACGAAACCGGCAAGACCTCGAATCTAATCGTCGATGGACGGGTGATTTCCAAGAATGCCTATGCCATGGTCCTGGCGGGTACGACACTCGTCCTGGGACACGATGGTTACGTAACGGCGCTCGACCTGGCAACGGATGCGGAGTTATGGCGAGCGGACGTCGATGGCAAGGCCTACGGGATCGCGGTGGCTGATGGCCGTATCGTCGCCACCACGGACCGGGGCACGGTCCATTGTTTTTCGGCCGCCACAACGGGCACAGAAACGGTGAATCCTGCCGCAACGGATCGCTCGGCAACCGACGCGCGTACGCCACCCGTGAATGCGGTGGCTCGTCGGTGCAGCGAAGCGTTGCAAGCGGTGGGCATGGATCGTGGCTACGCGCTACTGCTGGGAGACCTCGACGGCACGTTCAGCGAATCCGTGGCAGCGAAAACGCAATTGCGAATCGTAACTTTTTGCGAACTTGCCGAGGCTGCCCACGCCTTGCGGCAGAGACTGGTCGACACGACGACGTTGTATGGTGCGCGGATTCACGTGACGCATCGTCGGTCCCCACGTCTCGAAGAGAACGAAGAGAATACGGAACGCTCGTTACCATTTGGGCAACACTTCGCCAACGCGGTGATTATTACGGAGCCGACGCAGATCTCCAGCGACGAACTGTTTCGAGTTCTCCGTCCCTGTGGCGGCGTGATGTTGTTTGTGGATCGAGGCCAACCAGAATTTGCTCGCGTTTCCCAAGACTTGTCCTCGCACATCGACCAGGGTGAAATCACGGTGTTGGCCCACGGGGAGTTTGCCGGCCTGGTTCGCGGCCAGCTTCCGGGTGCCCTGGACTGGAACACCCCGCAAGCCACCGACGAGCGCGTTACGTGGCCGCTGAGGCCGCTCTGGTTCGGCGGTCCCTCTTCGGCCCAGGTCACGGATTTCAAGAACGGCAACGCGCGCCCGCCGGCCGCCGCAGGCCGCTACTTCGTGTTGGGCGAGGATACCTTGTCGGCGGTCGACGCGTACAACGGCTTTGTCTTGTGGACGCGTCCCATTCCCAAGCGGTCTCCGGATTTGAAAGAGGTGGGCGGCCTGCTCTACGAAACGGAACACGTGTGGAGCCGCGAACTGCGAGATGCGCACACGCGTCGAGTTCGTGCCAATCATGCGCACGTCTATTTGACGCTCGGCGCAGGGGTATTCCAGAACGAATCGCCCGGCTGCGTGGTGCTCGACGCGCAAACCGGCGCTCAGCAAGCGATCTACGCCCCATTCCAGCCGTCCGCCGAACTGCAACTCGACCAGCCGCTCGCGCGCCGACTGGCAATCGACCAGGACCACCGCGGCCAACTGACACTGTCGAAGTCGGCTCGCGGCTTGACGATCGAACTGCGAACCACGGACCCTGTCGTGACCCATTTGGATGAATGGGAACTATTCTTTGATTTCCGTCCGCGACAGCGGCGCTACGGCCTTTACGAGCCCGGTGTGTTTCAGGTGAAGGTTTCGCCGCCGGTAGTGCCCGGCGGCCCCACGACGTGGAAGCCCGGTGTCGGCGTCGACCATCCGCGTTTTCAAGTCACCGGCGAGCGCACCGCAAGTGGCAGCGAAGCCAGGCTGACTCTCGCGTGGGATGAAGTTCGGCCGTTCACCGATCAACCCTGTGAGAGCTTCGGTTTTGCCGCTATCTTGAACTCACATGATGGCGGGCCGGACGAGCGGATCGGCTTGTCTTATCTGTATTGCGACAGCGCTGCCAGCGGCATCAACAATGGTTGGGCCAACGTCGCGCTGGTGGATGCGCCGAGTTCTCCGGTGCGTCCCGACGTGATCGCCGGCGGTTGGCCCGACTTGCCGAAAGCCCAAACGACGCGATTGTGGCCAAAGGCGATCGAGGCGGAGACCGGCAATCAATTACGAGTTCATCCGTTGACGGGCGAGCCAGGTCCGCGGATCTTTCGTTCGGGGATCGGAACGTGCGGCGGCTTTGATTTTTCCTCGACCAGCATCGTCCATCGAAGTGGCGCCGCCAAAGTGCTGGGAATCTACGATTTCGCCGACGACAGCGGCCTGCGAACGTTTATCGGGGCCACCGGCGGTTGCGCCGCCACCACCACCACGGCCCTGGGAATGACCATCGTTTCGGAGGCGAAGGCGCGCTGCGTCTGCACGTTCCCCTTTCGGACCACGGTCGCTCTGGCTCCCGGCCAGCGCCGGCTGAATGAAGATTGGGCGATTTTCTTCGATCGCAACGTCGATACACTCGTTCGACAGGCCCATCTGAACCTGGGTGCGTTCGGTGACCGTCGCGATGACAACGCAAAACTCTGGCTGGGGTTCCCGCGTCCCGTGGAAGACAGCCAGGCGCTCGGCTATCCCCGCTTGCCGGGCACGAACACCGAGGCATTCCTGCCCGGCATCTGGCCCACGGGCCGATCAGCCAATCTACAGGTTCCGCTGGAAATAGAGTGCTACGCAGGCGGCGGTCCGTTTCGATTCAACGCTGACCGGGCGCCGATAGCCGGTACGGCTACGCCATGGATGTACGCGTCCGGGTACCGCGGTATCCGCCGCGCGACGCTGCGCGTCAATTTCTTCCGCCCGCTGGCCACGCAGGCACTCGCTGCACCTCCCCAAGTCGATGCGGTCCTTGCCGATGGCGAATGGCCCGCCACGCCCCAGTTGCATCTGCCCGGCACGAAGACCGATCTTTTTCTTGCGCACGATGCGGCTTATTTGTATGTCGCAGCGCGACGCCTGCCGAACATTGCTCGACCCGGCAAGGCGCCGTGGAAAGGTAAATCTCAAGGACACGATGCCGCCATCTGGCAGGACGATTCGTGGGAGCTGTTCCTGGGCGACACAATCAGCACGCGGGTTGCGCACTTTGGAGTCTCGATCACCGGCGCCCGATTCGATGCAATCGGCCACCGCAATGCCGCTCAGGTCGAAAACGCCGCAGGCAGCAGCACGTGGCAGAGCGCGGCGAGCGCGAACGACGAGGCGGCCGTCGTTGAAATGGCGATTCCCTGGGCGACGGTGAAACAGTTCGGCCTGGACCGGGATCGTTTGGCAATCAACTTCATGGCCAACCAGGACGCTCAAATCGGAGAAGCCATCACCTACTTGGGCGCGTCGGGGCGGGCCGGCTGTGCCAACCTGACTCCGTTAGGACTCGGAGTTGCTCCCATGAAGAAACCGCGTTCGTTTCGATTGGCTCTGCATTTCGCCGTGTTTCCGGATTCGTCCACGAGCACGTACGCCTGCGATATTCTTGTGCAGGGACGACCGGCCGAACGTTTGGAAATCGAGTCGCCGCGGGAAGGAAACGGGATCGCCGTGGTCCGTGAGTTCCGTCACGTTGAAGCGACCGAAACGTTGTCGTTCGCATTGGAAACAACACAGCGTCCGCCCGACCTGAAGTCCTTGCCCGTCGTCTGTGCCATCGAGGTGGAGGAAGCGGACGCCGCAGACTCCGAATAGTGGAGACGCTGGACGTACGCGCGACTTCCACTAGAATTGTAGCTGCCAGCCCCACCCCAGAAGACGCTTACCCTGCTGCCAACACATGAAAAACATTCGGAATTTTTGCATCATTGCTCACATTGATCACGGCAAGTCGACCCTGGCCGATCGCTTGATCCAGGTCTGCGGCGGCGTGACGCAGCGCGAGTTCCACGACCAGATGCTGGATTCGATGGATATCGAGCGGGAACGGGGTATCACGATCAAAAGCAATTCCATCACGCTGTCCTACCGAACTCCGGACGGCGAGGAATATCTGCTGAACCTGATCGATACACCGGGTCACGTCGATTTTTCGCACGAAGTGCGCCGGTCGCTGATGGCCTGCGAAGGGGCGCTGATCATTGTCGATGCGACGCAGGGCGTCGAAGCACAAACAGTGGCGAATCTGTACCTGGCTCTGGAATATGATTTGGAATTGCTGCCGGTCATCAACAAGATCGACTTGCCGGCCGCCGATGTGGATCGCGCTCGCGAAGAAATCGACGGCGATTTGGGGCTTGATCCTTTCGCCGCGATCGCAATTTCCGCCAAGACGGGCGAAGGCATCGATAAAGTGCTGGCCGGCATCGTCGAAATGCTGCCGAGTCCCCAGGGAGATCCGGAGGCGCCGCTGAAAGCCCTGGTGTTTGATGCGCATTTCGACAAGTATCGCGGCGTGATCCTGCAATGCCGGGTCATGGAAGGGACGCTGAAACCCCGCGAAACGATTCATTTCATGCACGCGGATCGCGACTTCACCGTCGATGAACTCGGGTTCAACCAGATGAAGCTCGTTCCGAAGAAGCAGCTTAGCGCCGGCGAAGTCGGCTATATTGTCGCCGGCGTCAAGAGCGTGCAGGACATTGAAATCGGCGACACCATCACACTGCTCGACCGCCCCGCGGCCGAGCCGATTCCGGGGTACCGGAAGGCCAAGCAGGTCGTCTTCTCGTCGATCTATCCGATGAGCACCGACGAGTACGTGGACCTGACGAAGGCCTTGGACAAGCTGGCCATCAATGACGCCGCACTGACGTACGAGAAAGACAGTTCCGCGGCGCTGGGTTTTGGATTTCGCTGCGGCTTCCTGGGCCTGCTGCACCTGGACGTGGTTCAGGAGCGCCTGCAGCGCGAATTTGATATCGGCCTGGTGATCTCGGCACCATCGGTAAAGTACCAGCTGGCCCTGAAAGACGGCACGACGATGGAAGTCGACAACCCGAGCTACTGGCCCGATCCGATGAAGATCGAATCGATCACCGAACCGTACATTCGAGCCGCGATCCTGACGCCCGAAGAATACGTGGGTCCGGTCATGGAGCTGTGCCGCGAGCATCGATCGGAAAGCCAGACGATGAATTACCTTTCCGCTGGCCGCGTGGAAGTGACCAGCGAGATGCCGCTGGGCGAAGTGCTGTTCGACTTTTACGGCAGGCTCAAAATGATCACGCGCGGCTATGGTTCGTTCGACTACGAGCAGATTGAATATCGACCGACGGACGTTGTCAAAGTCGATATCCTGGTGAACAAGGAACCTGTCGATACCCTGTCCTATCTGGTACATCGCGACAAGGCGCGGACGCGAGCGTTGCATTATTGCGAGCAGCTTGCCGAAGCGATTCCTCGACACCAGTTCAAAATCCCGATCCAGGGCGTCATTGGCGGTACCGTCATTGCCAGGTCCACCATCCAGCCCTACCGCAAGGACGTTACCGCCAAGCTGTATGGCGGCGATGTGACGCGCAAGAACAAGCTGCTCGACAAGCAGAAGAAGGGAAAGGCGAAGATGAAGCAGTTTGGTCAGGTCAACATTCCCCAAAAAGCCTTCATCTCCGTCCTCCGGGCCGACAAGGATTAGCGGGACAGCAGCAATTCTGTTTGACCCCCAGCCGCCGGCGCCGGCTCGGTACGTCCACCGCCGCCGAC
>CALBSZ010000260.1 GCA_937967665.1 uncultured Planctomycetaceae bacterium | reverse complement strand
CCACCATTCCAATCTCGCCGGCGCCGCCTTCTTTGATAAACTTCATTCCCGAACCATGGTGAGGACCGACCCGCCTATATAGCCCCACCTGGACGACCCGGTTGGCGGCGCGGGCCGCCTTGACCATCGCACGGCTCTCTTGAATCGTGTGGGCCGTTGGCTTTTCGACCAGGACGTGCGCTCCCTTTTCGATCGCGTAGATGGTATTCAAAGCATGCCAGTGATCGGGCGTGGCGACGATCGCAATCTCGATGTTTTCGCGATCCAGCAATTCGCGAAAATCCTTGTACGTTTTCGGCGAGTTGCCTGACAGGTCCGAAACCTCCTCAGCGGCCAATTCCAGGTTGTCGGCGTCGACATCGCAGAGCGCGACGACTTGCAGATCGCTCGCCGCCATGGCATCCCGCAAGAGATTCATGCCCCACCAGCCGGAACCGATCAGGGCCGTGCGATAGCGTCGAGCCTTGGATGCCGCGTGAACATACGGAGCAGCCATGGCCATACCCGTGGCAGCAGTGGTCTGGAGAAAGCGTCGGCGCGTGACGGACATGGTCTTTATTCCTTGATTGCATGAATTCCGGCACGCACGGCCAATTGTTCGCGCCGATGACGAATGAAACATTACGTGGGAGAACGATTTCTATTCCCGCTCATTCAGGACCGAAAAAAAACAGTTCCGCTGGTGCGAACCGATAGGGCTCGGCCGCTCTCACAAGCACGACGCGCTAGCGAGTGTGTACCGTGACGTACGGCATGGCGGCTCACTCGCTGGCGCATCGTGCTTGTATTTAGTGCCGGTCGTCATGGATGGCTGACGTCCAGGCAGACGACCTCCCCGTCGGCACTGCGACAATAAAGCTTCCCGTTGGCCAACGTGGGCGACGTCCAACACTTGCCGTCCATCACCTGGGCCCGCGCGAGCGCGTGAAACCGGTGTGGCGAGGCTTCGGCAACTACCAGTTCGCCGCGATCCGACAGTATTATCAGTCGATTTCCGGCGGCAATCAATGATCCCGTGCCGAAACCTTCCATCGACCACAGAACCTTGCCCGACTTGAAGTCCAGGCATTTGAGACACTGTTCCGACGTCGTATGGCCGTCGATGCCGTACAGGTAGCCGTCCAGCAGTACGGACGAGTTCATTTGGTTTTGCATGTCCTTGTTCTGCCAGACCACTTGCGCCTGATCGCCAGCATTTTCCAATAGCGCAGCGCCCCGATTGTAACCGGACGAAATAAAAACCTGCTGGCCGCTCACGATCGGGTCGGCCGCGTTGCAACCGAAACGGGTCAACCAGCGATGCCGCCATAACTCGGCGCCCGTTTCGGCGTCGACGGCAAAATGGTACTTTGCGGATCCGATGAGCGCAACGTGACGCTCGTTCCAAGTCGCCAGTACCGGCGTTGCATATCCGGCATCGCTATCGGCCGAAGTCCAGATCAACTTCCCCGAAGACTTGTCGACGGCCGTCCCCGCCTCGCCGACGTTCAGCAGCAGCATCTCGCCAAACACCCGTGGGGAACTGGCGAATCCCCAACCGGGTACGCGCACCTTAGCGTCCTGGGCGACGTTGGTCGACCAGAGAACCTTGCCGTTTGTCCGGACGAAGCAATACAAATCCCCTTGACGCCCGAGCGTGTAGACACGGTCACCGTCGATCGACGGCGTCGACGTCGGGCCGCCTTCAAAAAATCGGTCCTCCAAAGGGCTCTCGTAGGAGTACCTCCAGACGACCTTGCCGTCGGCGGTGCGCAAACACCAGACCACATCACGATTCGCCTCGTTGCCCATCGTGTAGGCCAAGTCGCCGCTCACCACGACCGCGGAAAACCCCGTCCCCACGTTCGCGCGCCAGGCAACGCGCGGCCCGGTCGCCGGCCAGTTGTGTGTCCACGCCGTCTCCGTCGAGATGCCCGAGTACTCCGGGCCTCGCCGCGCCGGCCAATCCGCCGCCAGCAAGCCCCTTGCGGCGACAACGGCAACCACCATGAAAACAGCAAATCGCATGCTCCCAATGTAGTTGATCGCCATTCACTTTTCGACTCCATTTGCCTCAAGCCACCTGAGGTGTACCGGACCGTGTTAAAGACGCGAGCGGCTCACTCGCCGGGTTCGGCGGCGCAGCCACGTTGCCCTGCGCTTCACCGAAACACCCGACTTTGTCACGCGAGAATCTTCCACGCCATGGCTCTCCAGCGCCGAATTCACGTCGTCGAACACGGGAAAAATCGTGTTCTTCAATCGCAATATGCCCAACACTTCAGACAGGTCGTTGGATAGTCCGCAGAGGACAAGGTGGCCGCCGGTTGCGGCCAACTGATTGCGAAGTGAAAGCAACATGCGAATTACTTCCGTGGTCATGCGGTCCACGTCAGCAAAGTCGAGGAAGACAACGGACGCCTTGTTCGAAACCAGCAGCGGCCCTAATTCTTCTTCAAGAGCGCAAACCGACAATCGCCCAAGGATTTTCGCGTCCAGGATGCGCACGACCAGTGCGCGTGAGCTGCTTTGCGGTTTAACGTGCTCGTATGCGGTCATGATGGAATCTCCCACTTACAACGGTTCAAGTTCCGCCAAATCGTGTCGCTGTGGAAGATGTCGCAAAGACCGCGGCAAACCGAACTCGACAGGAGAATTTTCTCGCGGTCGGTCGCGTATCGAGATTCGTTCGCCGCTGGCCCGACAGGAATATTCGTAACTCGTGTTCGCTTTCCTCCCCGATTCACGACCTCACTCTTGGTACTGCGCGCCTTCTGAAAAAAGGGGGAACTTTTTTTGAGACATTTTCACATTTCTGTTAAGCTAGTAAGACTCCCTCACAATGAATAGCTACATCTAGACGTGCGAGGTATCTGTTGCACCGCTATCGCCCATCAAGAGTCCGTCGTCGGTCGCGCGGTGCTGGTTGCCGATATCGCCCGATTCGCTTGGAAGCTTTGGAGCGCCGCCTGGTGTTGAGCTCCCAGGTGGTTTCCGGAGGGTCGGAGAATTGGTTGCAAGCGCTCACCGATCGCCCAAGCTCCGGCGCTGCGGAAGACCGCAACGAATGGATCGTGCGCGCTGACGAGAACGCGGTGGAAGATGGAATCAGCGTCGCTGGGGTCGCCGACCTGTTGAATCAGGGCGTGGTCAGTTTCGAAGTGATGCGTGGCCTGGGGCTGCCGGGTCAGGTGCTGGTGCGCGGACCGCGCGGTCAACACGATCTGGCGGCTTCGCTGCTGTCCTTGAACGACCAGCTCTCGTACTTCGAACCGAACACGCTGGTCCACGGCCAGGTGTTCCCGAACGACCCCCGCTTTGGCGACCTGCACGCCTTGCACAATGAACATGACGGGGGAGTTGACATCAATGCCCCCGAGGCGTGGGACATATCCACAGGCAGCCGCGACGTAGTGGTCGCCGTGATCGATTCGGGCGTGGACTACACGCATCCGGACTTGTATCTGAACATCTGGATCAATCCGGGCGAAATACCGGCCGCTCTGAATGTCCAAGATACGGATGGCGACGGCATCATCTCGTTCGTCGACTTGAACGCACCAGCGAATGCCGCTGTCGTCGCCGATGTCAATGGAACCGGCTACATTGACGGAGGCGATCTGCTGGCACTGGATGGAGTACCGGTGGGTGAACCGGTATGGATCAATGGCGAAGACGACGATGGTACCGCAGGGAATGGCTTCGTCGATGACTTGCTGGGCTGGGATTTTCGCAATCACGACAACAACCCTTACGACGATAACCGGCATGGAACGCATGTGGCGGGGACCATTGCGGCTGTCGGAAACAACGACGTTGGCGTCACCGGACTCAATTGGCAGTCCTCGATCCTGCCGCTGAAATTCCTCGACAGCAACAATTCCGGAAGCGCCGCAGATGCCGCCAGCGCGCTGGCTTACGCGCGGCGGATGCGACAGGATTTTGGCGTCAATATCGCCGTGACGAACAATAGCTGGGGATCGGACGAGTTCAGTTTCAACTTGCGGGACCAGGTCGACGAGACATCCAACGCGGGGATTCTCGTTGTGGCCGCGGCCGGCAACGGTAGTGGTGTCCAGGAAAACGATAACGACGCCTTTCCATTCTATCCAGCGAGCTACGAAGCCGAGTTGGTATTGAGCGTGACGGCATCGACCCCACAGGACGAAATCAGCCATTTTGCCAACTACGGCAGTGAATCCGTCGACCTGGCAGCCCCGGGGGTGACGATCCTGAGCACAGAACCCGGGGCCATCTACGCGACTCAGAGTGGCACGAGCATGGCCGCGCCACACGTAACCGGCGCGGCGGCAATCCTGTTTTCGCATGTTACCAGCGCAACGGCCGCGGAAGTCAAGCAAGCCATCCTGCAGGGTGTCGACCTGCTTCCCAAGCTGGAAGATCAGGAAAGGGTTCTTTCGCAAGGCCGGCTCAATGTCTTTCAAGCTTTGACCACCGACACGTTTTCGCCGCGAGTCCACATCGAGGCTGTAAGTGACATCGGCCCGGATCCTATCTTCGAGCCGCAGACGATCGAAGTCCGGTATACGGACACCAGCGACCTGGACGTGACATCGATCGACGACTTTGATATCCAGGTTCGCCAGGTCGGCGGCAGTGGTACGACCTTTTCGACAACACGTTCGGCGACGTCCAGTCTGCCCAACGGCCTGCTGGTCACATACGAAATGCAGCCTCCTGACGGCTCCAGGTGGACCGCGCTGGACAATGGCACGTACGAGATCATCCATGTCGCGAATCAGGTCGCCGACGTATTCGGCAACCTTTCCCGACAAGCGACGCTGAGTTCGTTTCAAGTCGACATCGATGACTTCCCGGGACTGTTCGTGGTCAATACCATGGTGGACACGGAGGACGACGACCTGCTCGACGGAGAGTGTCGGGACTCCGCGGATAAATGTTCCCTCCGCGCCGCCGTGATGCAATCCAATGCTCGCAACGATGGCAACTCGACCGGCAACGACAATACGATCGTTTTGGGTAAGGGAGTCTTTCTGTTTGAGTTGGCGAACGTGGATGGCGTGGACGACAACGCTGCTGCCATCGGTGACCTGGATGTAACGGACAGATTTGGCAAACTGGAAGTACGCGGCAGTGGTCCTGTCGAATCCATCATTGATGCCGCTAGGCTGGATCGGGTGTTTCATGTTCAAGCGGGCGCCTCGCTGGAGCTTGTCAATCTCACCCTACGCGGCGGTAATACGACGAATTCATTGAACGGATCCGGGGCCGGCGTCCTGAACCATGGCACGCTGCAGACATCGCATGTCCACATCACCGGCAATGTCGCGTCGCAAGATGGCGGCGGAGTCTACAACGACAGCTCCGCCGAGCTCACGCTGGCCGATAGCACAATCGAAGGCAACACTGCGGGGGGCGCGGGTGGCGGACTCCATAATTCCGGTCAAGCCGCCGTGACTGGCAGCACCCTTGCCGCGAACGTGAGTGATCTGGACGGCGCCGGCCTGGCGAACGTGGCGGGCGGAATCCTTCATCTCACGAACACAACGCTTTCCGGTAATCTCTCCAACGGCAGCGGGGGCGGTATTTACCAAGATGGAGCTTCCAGCGAGCTTACCGTCAACCATGTCACGATCGCCTTTAATTCGGCGACACAGGGCGGCGGGATTCTTGCCGCGGACGGCACGGTGGACGTCACGCACGCGATCGTCGCGAACAATACGGCGGCTACCGATCCCGACGTCAGCGGGTCATTCACATCGAGTGGCCACAATGCGATCGGCATTGTCGCGGCCGCCACAGGCTTCGTTCACGATACCGACGGCGATCTCGTCGGCAGCGATGCCGACCCCATCGATCCCTTGCTGAGCCCGCTGGGCGACAATCGTGGCCCGTCGCCCTCGCACGCTTTGCTTGCTGGTAGTCCCGCCATCGACGCCGGGGACGCGGCCGACCCGGTCCTGGTTGACCAGCGCGGCGTACTACGCCCGCAGGATGCAGACGGGAACGGCACGCCCCTTTCCGACATTGGTGCCGTCGAACGGTACTTCGCTGAAATCCGCGGCATCAAGTTCTACGACAAGGATGGCGATGGCGTCCAGGACCTTGACGAACCAGGACTCGCCGGTTGGACCATCTACGCCGACTTGAACGCGAACGGCGTCCGAGACGACGGGGAACCGTTCGACGTGACTGACGCCAATGGGCTCTATCAATTGCAGAATCTGGATCCGGACCGTTCGTATCGGATCGCCGAAGAACAGCAGGCAGGCTGGGTCCAGACATCCCCGACATTTGAACGCATCTTCGTGGTCAACAGCTTTGCCGACAGCGTCGACGCCACACCGGGAAATGGCAACGCCGTCGACGATCAGGGACGCACCACGCTGCGTGCCGCGATCATGGAAGCCAACGCGTTGCCCGGCAGTGTCACGATCATTGTCCCGGCGGGCACGTATCTGCTTAGCATCGAGGGACAAGGTGAAGACGCCAGCGAATCGGGAGACCTGGATCTCACGGGCGACCTGATCCTGCGCGGCAACGGTGTCGGGAAGACGATCATCGATGGTGGGGGACTCGACCGCGTCTTTGAAGTGCACAATCAAGCTGCCAGTCATTTTGAAGATTTGACCATTACTGGCGGCCGACTCACTGGCCCAAAGAAAGGAGGCGCAATAAGAATCGCCAACGGGATCGTCACGATTCTGGACAGCAGTGTGATGGAAAACTCCGCAGAAAACAACGGCGGCGCGATCTACATTGAACCAAATGCAATACTGAGCATTGTCCGCTCAACGGTTGCCAACAATTCGACCCTTGACAAGGGAATTGTTCATAATGCGGGTGATCTGACCGTATTGGACAGTGCCTTTTGGGGAAATACAGGTGCCGGCTCGGCTATATGGAACTGGAACCTCGGTGACGCCTGGATAACGAACACGACAATCTCAGGAAACAGTTCGGCTAGTAGCGGCGCGCTCGTCAATACCGGCGACATGACAATCCTTAACAGCACAATCGCCCACAACGTCGCAGACATTTATGGTGGGATTCAACACGAAGCAGGGACGCTCACGATTCACAACTCGATCATTGCCAACAATAGCGACAATCAAGGATTCCCGGATATCTACATCGATACGGATGGCATTGCACAGCCGCCCGCCGCTCAGCTCACTTCCCTAGGACACAACCTGATCGGCGATGTTGGTTTTAGTGGAGGATTCGTGAACGGCGTCAACGGCGACCAGGTGGGTGGCGGCGGCAACCCGATCGATCCAGGACTGCGGCCGTTGTTCGACTACGGCGGCCCGACGTTCACGCACGCGCTGTTGCCGACGAGTCCCGCGATTGGCGCCGGCGACAACGACGGCACGCCGACGTCCGACCAGCGCGGCATCACGCGCCCGCAAGATGGCAACGGCGATACGTCGCTGATCACGGATATCGGCGCCTACGAGCACCACAGGACACTGAACATCGCGCCGATCGTGAAACCGACCTTCCTGCACGCCGTTGTTGCGGCCAACGTCACGCCAGCGCAAAACGACGGGATCCCCGTCGCCGATTTGCTCGCCGGCGTCTCGGATACGAACACCGGCGACGCGCTCGGTATCGCCATCGTCGACGTGAACGAATCGCACGGCTCCGTCCAGTACAGTACCGATGGCGGGGCGCAGTGGAGCAACGTGGGGTTGGTGTCGGAAGCCCGTGCTTTATTGCTGAGCGATGATCTACAGAACCGCCTCCGCTTCCAGCCCGACACTTCGTACATCGGCACGATCACCGACGCCGTCACCCTTCGCGGCTGGGACCAAACAGCGGGAGCATCAGGACAGCGCGTGAACGTCTCCGACAACGGCGGCTTCACGGCCTACAGCCGCGATACGGATCACGTTCAGTTCACCGTGTCGAATGCCGTTGGTAACGAATTCCGAGTGAACTCGACGGTCGCTGGGGAGCAGAGTCTTGCTGACCAAGCAAGATCTGCGGTCGCAATGAACGATGCGGGAGAATTTGTGGCCGTTTGGCAAAGTTTCGCCGTCGACAATTGGGAGATTCGAGCTCAACGTTATTCCCCGACCGGTGCTGCCGCTGGCAGTGCAGTCATTGTGAATCCATCGGCGCCGGGGGACCAAGTGACACCCTCGGTTGCCCTCAGCAACTCTGGCGACTTTGTTGTCGTATGGCAGGATGGTATAGACCTTTACGGCCGCCTGTTTGGGCCCGACGGCGTGCCCACCGGGCAACCTTTCTTTGTCGACGATTCTTCCGTTACCAATCGTTCTCATCCCGTAGTGAAGTTGAAACAGGACGGCGGCATCGTCGTCGCTTACAGTGTCTTTTCCTCAAACGACCGAGGCGTTGACGTACGTGCCAGGCTGTTTGATTCTCGCGGGAACCTGGAACAAGACGTCGCCGTGACCTTTCCGACCAAAGACCATCAAGGTTCGGCGACGCTCGACGTCCTGCCGGACGGTCGCTTTGTCGTTGGCTGGTCCGACAGCCAAGATGGCAACGTGTGGGCGCAGCGTTACGATTCCAATGGGCAGCCCCTGGATGGACCGATCCAGCTGAATTCGGACAGTGGTCAACCAGCGCAATTGCCCAGCATCGCCATGGACGCCGGCGGCGGATTTATCGCGGCTTGGGAGCAGGCAGCCCTGGACGGCGATGGCCAAGGGGTTTTCGCTCGGCTGTTTGATGACGGCGGTATTCCGTTGGGAATTCAGTTTCAAGTCAACCAGGTCTCCTCGGGCCATCAACAACATGTGAACGTAGCCCGCGATCCCGACGGCCCGTTCGTTATTTCCTGGACCAGTGATGGCGCGGACATAGACGGCAGCAGTGCCGTCTTCGGCAGGCGCTACCGAGCGGACGGCACACCGATCGGAGACGAATTCCGCATCAGCAGCACCGCAGCCGGAACGCAACAGATTCCGCACCTCGCCATGGACGCGGGCGGCGATTTCGTCGTTATCTGGAACGGCAACGGTCCCGGCGACGACGACGGCGTGTTCGCGCAACGTTTTGAAACCAACGACGCGCCGGTGCTTGAAGACCTGATTCTGGGGGCACTGCAAATGCAAGATGTTCCTGAAATGGAAAACGAAGGCGTTGCTGTCTCCGAGTTCCTGTTCGGGGTTTCTGATTCGGACGACATTTCGGTTCGGGGCATTGCCATTACTGCCGTCAACGAAACCGACGGTCAGATCCAGTACAGCACCGATGGAGGAACCGCCTGGACGGATCTGGACGACGTGAACGCTGCCAACGCTTTGTTGCTTTCGGACAGCATGGACAATCGAATCCGCTTCCTGCCCGCTGCAGGGTTCCTCGGCGCTGTGGATGATGCCGTCACTTTTCGTGCCTGGGACCAGACTTCCGGTAGCAATGCGGCCTTTGCCGACGCCACGAATCACGGCGAAGATTCCGCGTTTAGTGCCGAACTCGATACGTTCGCTTTCGCGTTTACCGATATCTATTGGGACGGGGGCGGCGATGGAAGCAGTTGGGATCATGCGCTTAATTGGAGCACAGACCAGGTTCCACCGGCGGGAGCCAACGTGCTGATCGATGATCCCGCAGAGATTACGGTCAATCTGCCTGTGGGTGGCATTTCGGTTGGGCGACTTCATGCTCACGACGGGTTGAATCACCCCAGTGGTACGCTGTTCATCTTTGGGCAGTCGCGGTTGTTCGGCTCGCTCTCGGCGTCCACGGGATCCATCAGCGCGAGCGGGCCCGAAGGGTCCCTGTTGGCGACAGGCAGTACTTCGATCCATGGAACGAATGTCACTGCGGTCAACGGCGGGATTGTCCATTTGCCGGCGCTCACCACCTACACCGGAGCGAGTGACAGGAATTCGAACTTGACTGCCGACGGTGCCGGTAGTCGACTGCTGTTTGATGGCATGACCGCTCTCAACGGCGCGGACGGTGCCTGGCAATTTTCCGTTCAAGCGACCAACGGTGGAGTGGTCGAGTTTGGCGCGCTGCAGGGGATCAACAGCAAGAACACGCACCTGATCTCCACCGGCAGTGGAAGCCTCATTCGAGCGAACCTGCTCACGTCGTGGGTCGATAACCGAGCCGGCGCGAAGTCGGAACTGCAGTTGACCGATGGCGGGAAGGTGGAACTGAACGAGTTGCAAACTATTTCCAACGTATCCATTCGCGTTGAAGACGGGCTGCAACTGCGTTTGCCGTCATTGCAGTCGATCGACGCGAACACGCTGGAATCTTCCGACGTCGTAGCCACGGATGCGGGAAGCCTCATCGCACTTCCCGCGTTGAACTCGATCGCCGGCGGCCGCAGTGGTTTCGGTATGAACGTATCGGCTACGAACGGTGGTGGGATCGTCATGCCCCGATTGGAAACCATGACGCGCAATGTCGATCTGCGCAGCGTCGGTTCTGGCAGTCTGGTTGATATGCCGGCACTGCTAAGTTGGACCGACAACGACGCCACGGCCAAGTCCAGATTCACAGTAAGTGACGGCGGCGCCATCAATATCGACAGCCTGCAGTCGATGACCGGCGTGCAAATGGAATTCACGGCAGGGGAAGAGTTCACATTCCCCGCATTGCAGTCGTACAGCGGCGGTTCGGGAGACGCGGTGCACATCATTGCCAGGGATGCCGGAACACGCGTCCATTTCCCGAGCTTGACGACCATTCAGGGCGGAGCGAATAGCACATTAGACGTCGGTGTGCGGACCGGTGCGCTAATCGACATGAGTTCTCTGTTAACGATCACAGGCGGGAAGCAGGATTTCGACGCCCACGATGCGGGTAGTGTTTTGGACATGTCGTCGCTGCAGAGTTGGATCGGCACCGGCGACACAGCTACGAACGGCGGCGCGGCAACTGGCGGCGAGCTTCGACTCGGCAGCAACATATCGATCGAAAGTGCCAACATCGGCATGAACCTGGGAGGAACCATCACCGGCGGAACGCTCTCCTTTGACAGCAACAGTAAGCTGTTCGGCAACGGAACCGTCACGGGCAACGTCATCAATTCCGGCGGTATCTTGATCGGCGAATCGTCAAACCCCGGCAACAATTCAGATACCCTGACCATCGACGGCGACTATACACAAACGTCCACCGGCACTCTCGAAATAGATATCGGCGGCCTGGACCCCGGAACGGAGCATGATCAGCTCGTAGTGAGCGGAGTCGCAACGCTTGACGGGTTGCTGGACATCTCACTTATCAACGGGTTTGTACCGGCGATTGGTGACAATTTCGACGTGGTTCCCTTTGGTGCGCGTGTGGGAGACTTCGCCACATATAGCGGCACCACGTTTGGCGGAGGAGCGGCTCTGACTCCGATCTATAGCGATAGCGGCTTGACGCTCACCAAGACATTCTATGTGACGGATACGGCCGATGCGACGGATGCGAATCCGGGAAATGGTGTCGTTGATGACGGGACAGGTAAAGCAACGTTGCGAGCCTCGATTCAGGAAGCGAATGCCCGGCCTGGTGACGACATTATTGTTCTGGGGCCCGGTACCTATTCACTGACACTTCCGGGTACTGCTGAAAACGATAGTGAAACCGGCGATCTCGATATTGCCGATGCGTTATTGATCATTGGAGCGGGTTCCGGATCGACCGTAATCGATGGCCAACAACTAGATCGAGTTTTCCACGTACTGCCCGGTGTACATGCCACGCTTCAAAATCTGACGGTGCGTAACGGCAGCGCAGTCGGTGAACACGGCGGCGGCATCCGTAATGACGGAACCTTGACTTTGGTCGACGCGGTTCTGTCGCAGAATACTACGGATCAGGACGGAGGTGGGCTGTATAACAACAACGGAACGGTGTCACTTCAGGGCGGAAGCGTCCAAAACAACATGGCGAGTCTCGATGGAGGTGGTGTTGCGAACTGGGGAGCGATCGTTGTTACGAATACAAGCTTTAGTGACAACTCGGCGCGTTTGGGGGCGGGAATTCTGAATCACTCCAGTAGTGGTGCGACGCTTGATATTACGGGCGCGTCGTTCACTGGGAATACGGCGAGTACAAGCGGCGGGGCCCTGCGCAACGGCACAGGAGCTGCGACCGTGGTTCGAGATAGCGTGTTTGAACAGAACGAGGCGTCGAGTGGCGGCGCAATTGCCCTACAGGACAGCCAGGTCGAAATCTATCGCAGTACGATTCGTGACAACACGGCCGATAGTGGCGGCGGCGGGATTTCGAGTGACTCAACACTCTCCGACCTCAGAATCTCCGATTCGTCCATTTATGGCAATCACGCGAGTGATGGTGCCGGCATTTGGAGTCGTGACGGCGACGTATCACTCACGAATGTCACGCTTTCTGGGAATATTGCTACTGGTGCGGGCGGCGGGATGTTGAGCAGTTTTGGCTCGGCGACACTTGACAATGTAACGGTGACGACGAATCAAGCGTCGACTGCCGGCGGTATCACTTCTAATTCCGCGGTCGTGAATCTGCGCAACTCCGTGATTGCAGCCAACACGGCAAGCATCGCCGATCCGGATTTATCGGGGTCCACGTATCGTTCGCTGGGAAGCAACTTCGTCGGTGATATCGGCGGAGCAACTGGACTGCAAGACGGTGAAAATGGCGATCATGTCGGCGATAGTGCCGGTAGCGGGACAATTGCCCCGCTGCTCGGGCCGCTGCAAGACAATGGCGGGACGACTTTGACGCATGCGCCGCTGGCGGGGAGCCCGGTGATTGATGCGGGTAACAATTCAGGAGTCGCGATTACGGATCAAAGGAGTTTGCCGCGAAGCTTGGACGGGGACGGTGACGGGACGGTCACGGTGGATATCGGCGCGGTCGAGTATTTTGATCCGAGCGCGTTTGTGGTGAATAGTTTCGCGGATACCGTGGATGCCAATGTCGGGGATGGGGTGGCCCAGGATGCTCTTGGCAATACTTCGCTGCGGGCGGCGATCATGGAGGCGAATGCGGACGCCCTGGCGGACACGATTATCGTGCCGGCGGGGACGTTTAAGTTGACGCGCATGGGAATCGACGAAGACTTCGCAGCCACCGGGGACCTGGACGTTACGGAACATCTGACCATCATCGGAACGGGCGCGGGAAGTACGATCATCGACGCGGATACGATCGACCGCGTTTTTGAAGTAACGACCTACCAGCGAACTTTGAATGTTCAGGGACTGACGATCACAGGTGGCGAAACGACAGGAAACGGCGGTGCCATTCGTACGGAGGGACACCTGAACGTGAAGGATGTGGAGATTGCGAACAATACGTCCGCACTGGTGGGTGGCGGGATCTTTGCCGCGGTGAACGGTTCCGTAGCAATTGCCGACTCAACGATTTCCAATAACACTGCGGGAAACGGCGGGGGTATCTACATTTCCAACGGCGGGCTGGAAGTCGCGGCGACTACGTTCGATGGAAACTCGGCCACCCAGAACAACGGCGGCGGGATCTATTACTCGAACGGCATTGCCACGATCGAAACCAGTACGTTCAGCAACAACGTGGCGTCGGTGGGCAATGGGGGTGGCATCTATGTTTCGCAGGGTGATGTTACGATTTCCACGAGCACTTTCTCGGCCAACACGGCTGATCGAGGCGGCGGCCTGCACAATAACGACGCCGATGTGAGCCTGGCTTTCGTCACCGTGACGGACAATGCGGCGACCACCAAAGGCGGCGGTTTCAATAACCTGCTGCGGACGCCTGCCGTGGCCAACTCGATCATCGCCAAGAACATGTCTGCTAACGGTCCGGACGTGGCCGGTGCGTTCGCGTCCGCTGGCCACAACCTGATCGGAGACGTGGGGCTCGCGACCGGTTTTGACAGTGGACAGGGCGATCTGCTTGGCGATAGCAGCGGAACCGGCGTGATCAATCCCCTGCTCGGCCCGCTGGCGGACAACGGAGGGCCTACGCTGACTCATGCGATCTCGGCGAACAGCAGTCCCGCGGTGGACGCAGGTGACGGAACGCTCGCGCCGGAATTCGATCAGCGAGGTGTTGTCCGCATGCTGGACGGCGACAACGACGACTCAGCAACGGTCGATATCGGCGCCGTTGAGTTCATCGACGGCTTCCTTGTCGACAGTACACTCGACACGGTCGACGCGAACCCAGGCGACGGGCTGGCCGCCGACGCTGACGGGAATGCGACACTTCGAGCAGCCATCATGGAGTCCAACGCGCTCGGAACCGCAAAAACGATCGTGCTTCCAAAGGGCAACTATCGATTGACACTCTTCGGAAACGGAGATAATGCCAATCTCAATGGTGACCTGGACATAACGGGCGACATTACGCTAATCGGAATTGACGCGGCAACGACGGTAATTGACGCAACTGGAAATGCAGATCGAGTATTCGACGTTCTCCCGGCTGCGACATTGGACCTGCAAAGCGTAACGATCACTGGTGGGATTACATCAACCGGCGGCGGCGGAATTCGATTCAACGGAGCAAGCCTTACAATTCGCGATAGCGTCGTTTCAGATAACGATTCGACCACGAGTGATGGTGGAGGCCTTTATGCACTGGGACTGACCTCCAATGTCACGATCGAACGGACGCTCTTTGAGGGCAATGCTGCCACGCGCGGTGGTGCAATCCAGGCCAATTCAAGTTTGATCGAGGTTCGCGACAGCTCACTGACAGCCAATACGGCAACTGGGAACGGTGGCGCTATTAACGTCGGCAGTTCCACGACCGTGGGGTGGTTCGGGTCCACGGGCAGCGGCAATCCTGGGGGAACGGGTGGCGCGATTCGATCCGTGGGCAACATCGAGGTCACGAACATTACCATCTCGTCGAATCTGGCGACTTCCTCGACGGGTGGCATCTCAGTGGAGGGCAGCGGCTCGCTAATACTCACGCGCGGCACGGTCGTCAGCAATTCAGGGCCAGCTACGGATGGCGTATTTGTCGAAAGCGGAGCGACGGCAAATTTGCACTCAGCCATCGTAGCCGACAACGGCATTGACCTCAACGGGACCGTTACATCGTCCGGCTACAACTGGGTTGGCAACGCTGATGCTGTGGTAGGAATCACCAACGGTGTCAACCACGATCAGACTGGTACTGCCGCCGATCCGCTCGATCCACTGCTCGGTCCCCTTCAAGACAACGGCGGCCTGACGTTGACTCACGCGCCGCTGTTTGGCAGCCCGGTAATTGACGCCGGAAACAGCGTAGGCGCGTCAATGTTTGATCAACGTGGCTCACTGCGGACTTTGGATGGTAACGGTGACATGATCGATGTTGCGGACATCGGCGCTGTCGAATTCGCACTGTTTGTGGATAGCACAAGTGACACGGTTGATGCAACACCGAACGACGGGCATGTTGCAGAGGCGACGGGGAATGTAACGCTTCGGGCGGCAATCATTGCGGCGAGTGCGCTTCCTGGTCGACAAATCATTTTCGTCACGGATGGCACGTACACAATCTCGCTCGGTGGCCGTGGAGAAGACAACGCAGCAAACGGTGACTTTGATATTACCGACGATTTGACGATCGTCGGCAGCGATGCGAACACGACCGTGATTGACGGCAACGAGGTCGATCGCGTCTTTCACGTCTTCACAGACACGTCACTCGAAGTTACCGGCGTCACGGTGACGAAAGGCAATCCGGGAACCAGCGATAGCGGTGGTGGTATTCGGACCGCCGGCGATTTGAGGATTGTTGACGCGATCATTCTGGACAACTTCGCGGAAAACGGTGCGGGCATCTTTTCCAGCGGAGGAAGCGTCGAAGTGTTGCGAAGCACGCTGGAGGCGAATCGTGGTGGCTCTGGCGTTGCCGGCGGTGTCTTCCTGCAAAACGACACCACGCTGGACGTTCAGGATTCCGTATTTCGCACGAACATTTCCGGATCCGGCAGTTCGTCAGGTGGGATTTACGTCGGGCCTTCGGCAGTCGCTTCCGTTTCGCGTTCGACATTCGACGGCAACACGGGTTTGTCCGGAGGGGGCGGCATTACGACCGATGGAATGCTCGACGTTCGAAACAGTACGTTCGTGAACAATAGCAGCGGCGGACGCAGTGGCGGCGCGATCCACACCCGAGGGGGCGAGACGACGGTAATCAACACCACAATCACCAACAACACCAGCGGCGGCAACGATGTCGGCGGCGGTATCTACCAGTCGGGCGGCACGGTCCGTCTGGGGAATACCATCATTGCTGACAACTGGGCAGACATGGGACCGGACGTGTTCGGCACGTTCGTTACCCTGGGCAACAATTTCATCGGCGACGCCACCGCGGCAACCGGATTCGTGCATGGCGAGAACGGCGATCAGGTCGGCGATGACACCACGCCGCTCGATCCGCTGCTGGGCCCGTTGCAAGACAATGGAGGTCTTGGGCAAACGCGCCTGCCTCAACTTGGCAGCCCGGTCATCGATGCTGGACACGACTCCCTGGCATCCGCGACCGACCAACTGGGTTCGGGGCGCATTCGCGACGGCAACTTCGACGCGATCGACAATGTCGACATTGGTGCTGCCGAACTGGATCGCACCGGAACAACAGTTACGGTATCTAGCGAAACGGATTCGACGGCAGCCGGCAGCTTGCGCGCCGCAATCATCCAGGCGAACGCAACAACGAACCTGATCGACACGGTGATCTTGCCGCCAGGTACGTATGTCCTCGATCTATCCGGCAGTAATGAGGACGCGGCGCAGACGGGCGACTTGGACATTGCCGATCATTTACACATCGTCGGCGCCGGCGCCGACGTGACGACGATCGCTGCCGCTGGTCTTGGTGATCGTGCGTTTCAAATCAGCAGCGGGATCCTGCTAAAGATTTCGGGCGTCACGATTGATGGCGGTCATGCCAGCGGCAGCGGTAGTTTTGGCGACGGCGGCGGATTCCTTAATGACGGCACCCTGGTGATCGAAGATACCGTCATCCAGAATTCGCTCGCGGATAACTCGGGCGGCGCGATTCGCAATACCAGCACCGGGACGGTTCGATTGACGAACAGCACGATCGTCGCGAATCAGGCGGACAAGGGCGCCGGAGTTTACAACGACGGCGTCACAATGATCCAACAGGCAACCTTTTCTGGCAATGCCACCGTCGGTTCAGTCAGTAATCGCGATGGCGGCGGGACCTACAATAAGTCGGGTACGTTATCGCTCGATTCCGCAACGATCACACTGAATACGGCTTATTCTCAAGGCGGGGGCATTTATGTCGATGGCGGTGCGCTTAACATCCGCAATACGATTGTTGCCGCGAACGTGACGACGAATGAATCCGTTTCGCCCGACGTCGACGGAAGCTTCAACTCGCAAGGGAACAACCTCATCGGCAACGCCGACGGCTCCACGGGTTTTCTCGTTGAAATGGACGACATTTTTGGATCGACGGGAAGCGAAGTGGACGCGAGGCTGGGCCTCCTGCAACTCAATCACGGAACAACACCCACGCATTCTCCCAACATTGACTTGGGCGATCCCCAGTTGACGAGTCCCGCGGTCGATGCAGGAAATGGCACAAGCGTCTTGTTGGTCGACCAGCGGAGCGTTCCACGGATCCTGGACGGTGACGGCGACGGTACCGCTGTCATGGACATCGGCGCGGTCGAAGCAATTCGCAACGGTTTCTTCGCGGAAAACACGGCGGACGGCGTGGATGACGATTTGTTGGACGGCGTGTCCGAAGACGACCAGTAGCGCACTACCCTCCGCGCCGCCATCATGCAGGCGAACCACGACAACGACGGCAAGACGATCGTGCTGGGCAACGGAGTCTATACCTTGTCGCTGCCGGGCAGCGACGATGACGCGAACGCTGGTGATCTTGACATCAGTTCCACCATCACCCTCGTTGGCGTCGGGGCCGAATACACGACGCTTGACGCCAGTGGCTTAGACGACCGGCTCTTCCACGTCCTCTCCAGCGGCAACCTTACCATCATCGATGCAACACTCATGGGCGGCAATGTCACGGGGAGCGATGGCGGGGCGATCTTGAACGAAGGCACGCTCGCCATTCGGCGAAGTACGCTGAAGGAGAACGAAACCGATGGGAGCGGTGGCGGCATTCACACTTCAGGTCCCTCGTTTACTCTGGAAGAAGCGTCCATTTCTCAGCACGCGGCCTTCAACGGTGGCGGTATCGCCGTTGACGGTGGTACTGTGTTGATGACTCGAACAACACTTTCTGAAAACGCTGCCACGACTGGTGGCGGGTTAGCGGTTTCCAGCGGCGACAGCGTATCGCTCGAGCAATCCACGGTATCCACCAATGCGGCCAGTTTGGGTGCGGGAATACTGAACGAAGCGGATTTGAGTATTGATCGCAGCACGATCACGAACAACGATTCTGACGGCGACGGCGGCGGGATTGCCAACTTTGGTTTTGTGGCGGTGCATAGTTCCATCATCGCTCAAAACGTTTTGTCCGCTGGAGGCACCGACGCCGACCTTCACGGCGACGGCGATTTTGATTCGCTCGATTACAACCTGATCGGAGATGTCGGTGCCGTCACCAGTTTTACACAGCCCAACGACCTGGCCGGTTCCACGTTGACTCCGCTGCAGGCCATGCTGGGCCCCCTGCAAGACAACGGCGGGTTCACAAGGACCCATGCGCTACTGCCGAACAGTCCGGCCATCGATGCCGGTGACAACGCGGCCGCGCCCGCGACCGATCAACGCGGCGAACCGCGTGTGCAAGATGGCAACGGCGACATGACGGCAAGCGCGGATATCGGGGCATTTGAATTGGCGGAAGGCTCGCATCCACCACCACCCGCCGAGGATACTCCGGGCAGTCCGACGCCAACGCCTCCCGAGGACGATCAATCGGGTCAAACGTCGGAACCCGACCTGTTCGTGCCACCGCCTCCGCCGCAGCCATTCTTGCCGCCGCCTCCACTGCAAGCCATCGCCATTCCCGACGACGGTGTCTGGATCGTCGAACCTGGAGTTGCCGCGATTGTCACCGGCATCGACTTCGGCAATCGAGCGATTCCGGCGGAAGTACGCGGTGAGGTGTTTAATGATCTCGACGGCGATCAAATCCGCTCCGCGGACGAACCTGGCCTGGCGGATTGGATCGTGTTCCTGGACGTAGACGGAAATGGCATCCTGGATAGCAATGGTGTAGAGAACGTGTGTGACGAAGACGCAGTGGAACTCTGCGCGATCACGGGCGTGAATGGTGCCTACACGATTGCGGAGGTGCCGCCGCTGCAAAGCTATCAGGTAACCCAGGTACCGAAAGATGGATGGGAGCAAACGTTCCCGCAGCCGGTCGAAACGCATGCGATTACCGTTGGCCCGGCCGACACCATCACCGACGTTGACTTCGGCAACCGCAACCCCGGCGCGGGAGGCGTCGGAACGGGGAGCATCCGCGGCCTGGTATTTGATGACGCGAACAACAACGGACAACGAGACGCGAATGAAGACGGTTTGGCGAACGTCATTGTATTCCTCGACTTGAACGACAACGGCCGCCGTGATCCGACAGACAGTTCTCAGACAACGGAACCGGATGGTACGTTCCAGTTCGCCGGACTTGCCGAACACGAGTACGCCGTACTCGTGGAAATCTCGGCCGTTCAAACGGTCACGTTTCCCGCGGGAAATCGCCTGGTTGAAATACCGGGATCGCCATTGGAGGTCGACTTAGGCAGCCAGGACGTTGTCGTCGCGGACTTTGACCAGGACGGATTTGCCGATAT
>CALBSZ010000259.1 GCA_937967665.1 uncultured Planctomycetaceae bacterium | reverse complement strand
TTTGTTAAATATCAGATTCGTCAGAATCTCACCTGACTTTTTTCGGAAAGTGCAGTGGTGGAGCGAAGCGACCCCACAGAACCTTGGATTCCGGAGCTCGCTTCACTCGACCCCAGCCACCCAAACTTAATGCTTCGGCTTCACAAAGCACTCGATTCCACCGCCCGGTTACTTACAGGGTAAGATGATCCTGGGCCAAGAGTGCGATCAGCGTCTCCAGGTCGTCCTCAGGGTCCTCTGCAAGCACGGTTGCCGACCAACGCTCTGCCTCGCGGAATGCTGCCGCGCGGAAAGCTTCTTCGGAACGCAAAGCGGAGTTGGGTACCGGGGAGATCGTTCGAGACGGCTCGGCTGAGCCTGATTTGGCGGGTGATTCCATTAACGCCTCAACCGGCGGCGGCGATACGGACGGCGAAATCAAGCGGATGGCCGACAGGAACGTGGTGACTCGGTCCCGCACCACCGCCAGGTCCGCGCCGTCGACAATGGCGTCGCGGTTGAGGTCGTAGGGATTGTCGATCGCGGCAAGACCGGTCACGTTCTCCCGCACGGCCCCGAAATCAAAGGCGTTGACATGGACGCTGGCCGTCGGATTCAACGTGTCGCCAATCGCGTTGCCGAAGTAGAAGACATCGGCCGCGTGCAGGCCGGTGTTCACCGTGGCTTTCATGGTGACTTGTAGCCAGGTGTTCTGGATCGTGTTGTCAGGCCACGACAGGATCACCCGGTCACTGGCGCCAATCCCCACGCCGGTTCGAACAAGCACCTCCGGGGCGGTTCCAAGTTCCGGCCACAAATCCGGTTCGTCGTCGTTGCCGGTCTGGAAGGTGAAGTCGCTGGCGTTCAGCTGGACGGCGTCGCCCAGATTCGCCACGTCGATCATGACGCCATTCAGGCCGCGAGTATAACTGATGTAATTTGACGACGTTGCCGACTGGCCCGGAAGCAGCGCCGTCTTATCCACAGCAACGGCGTCGTGATCCGTCCAGGGCGTGGCAGCAAAAACCGAATTGTCATAAAACGTCCGCCGGTTCAGAACATGCGTTGCGAAGTCGACGGCTCCCGGCGTCGGAGCGGCTCCCTGCCAACTCAGCGGTTCATTCCCCCACAGTAACGTGCCGAGTCGCTGCAGTGAGGTTCCCGTGCCGTCGGGAGTCGCGGGCCACGGTGCGGTGTCGCTGTAGTCGATCTGGTCCTCCAGCAGTAGCGGGTAGAAGCTGATTTGGAAGGTGTCGGGGCGCCGCAGCGTCACGATTTCGCCGCCATTGGAGAGGTTGCCTGCGTAGGGTCCGACCAGCGGGACACTCGCATCGATACCATAGAAATCACGGAAGGTGGTTAGCCGCGCGGAATTCGCTCCATTCGCCGGATCGAACGACAGCACCAGCAGCGTGCCGCCGGCGGGAATGGAATGGTTCGCGGCAAAGCTGAATTGGATCCCGTCCGTCAGCTGCCAGTTTTCCAGCGGCACCGCTTGCGTCGTCGGGTTATGGATTTCGACGAATTCCAGATCGTTGCCTGCCGGATGGTCTGGCGGATGATACATGAGTTCCGAAATTACCAGCGGGCCCACGCGCGGAGGTGAATTGGCCGTGCCGAGCGTTACCGGCTGCTGGGTCGGGTAGAAATAGAGATCTCCTTCTGAATTCAAAACGCGGCCGAACGATTCGCCATTGCGGGCCGCGTCAAACTCCACCATGTCCGCAAAGCGCGTCAAATTGCCGCCCGTATCGCCTTGCCAGAGCCACACCTGGTCCCCGTTCGCGCTGTCCAGAGCGAAATCGTCGGGACCGCCCGAGCTATTGAAATCGTCTTCGTCGAAAAAGACTCGCCCGCCCGCCGGAATCACCAGCGGACCAGGAATCTGGAACTTGCGATAGTTGCTGCTGCTGTCACTCAGGAACCAGCCGCCGACATCGATCGCATGCATTGTCGAGTTATGCAGTTCAATCGCATCTTGCTGAGGCAGGTCGGTATGGGTTAACGCTTCACTAATCACCACGTCCACGTACGGCGCCGTTCCGGCCTCTCCCGGCGAGCCCAAGTACAGGCTGCTGGCCCGCCAATTCAGGGCGTTGCCGTAGTCGCCGTTCGTGTCAATCACTTCCAAGGTTCCGCCGCGTCCCGCTGCCAATTCAGGCCACGGTCGTTGCGTATCGTAGCTGAAGTCGTGGATCGTCCCGTTCAAGGCATCCTCCAACTTCAGTCGTTCGCCGCCATTATTCAACGAACCCGCTGCGAACTCCCCGGCGATATTCATTCCCGCGCCGTAGCGCAATTCAAAAGCCTGCTGGTTCTTCACGGCCAGAATGAATTGTCCCGGCTCGAGCGTGCTGTTGCCAAACGTGAACGACAACCCCTGCGTCAACCGAACGTCAGCCAGATTCAGCGTTTCCGAACCGGTATTGGTGAACTCGATGAATTCGAAATCATCGTTGTCCAGTATGCCCGCGTCAATTTCCGCGGCGGTCAAGGCAGCCGGATCGTAGTTGATTTCGGTGATCCGCAGATACTGCTGAGCGCCGCTGGGGTCGCCTTGATAGGTCGTGCTGACGATTTCGCTGCCCGCGGCGTCGCGGAGTGTAATCGTTTCGCCAAAGGACGACAGATGCCCGCCATAGTTTCCCTGTACGAACAATGCCTGCCCGCCGCTCGGTCCCGAGGCCCGGGCACGAAACGCATTGACGTTCGGGGAAACGTACAGGGTGCCGCCGGCGGGCAAAACCGTCCCCGCGGCAAAGGTGTACGAAATGCCTTCGGATAGCGTCCAGTCCGAGATGTCCACGGAAAAGGGATTGTTGTTGACGATCTGCAGGTACTCTTCGTCCTGGTTTCCGGTTGCCGGCGAGAACTCAATCGTCCCGAACACGATGCCCCGCTGGTCCGGCGGCATCGCTGCCAGGTCCACCTGCTGTGGCGGAATCCGATTCTGTACCGGGATGCCGTCGTCGGTGAGCGTGTTGAACAAGTAGTCCCGGCGGAGTGCGAGATATTCGTCCTTGATGCGCTGCACGGCCTCCCGCATGGTCTGCGGCGAACCGGTGCCTCCCGGCTGGGAAGCATCCGTTCCCGACCATGATCCCCACTTCTGCCAATCCAGATCGGCGTCGTCCGAACCTGTATTGGCGTTGTCGTCGGTGGAATCGACCAACGCCACTTGGGCATCCATCATCTGTTCTAATTTCAATTCGTCAGGCGGCGTCCCTGGCGCTTGCAGGAACTCGTCCATCAACGACCGCACACGCCGCACGTACATTTCGCGCATCGCCGGATCATTGTAAACCGCGCTGACGAGTCCATTGTTGGTACCGACAAACAGCGGGTTGTCCGCGTAGATGTCGTCGTCGAAGTAGGCCGGGCCGCTCCGCCAATTGTGCCCGAACGTCAAGTCCGCGTCCCACGGCAGCATGGTCCATTCGCCGGTGCCGTACGTATCGCGGAAAAAATAGTAATTCTTGTGGCAGCAATCTTTGTTGCTCGTGATGGCGAACCCGGCCAGATAATTGATCAGGTCGGGAATATTGACGTTGTCGTACAAGAAATTGGTTTGCGCTTGGCCGGTGAGCAGGACGCCGTTGACGAATTCGGCCAGATCCGTATTCGGTTCGCTCTTCTGCGTCTTCTTTTCGACGCCGGAAGTGGCGTCCGCCGTTCTGTTGAACCGATTGTACATCTTGTACAGGGCGCCGAGTGGGTCGAGTCCGTTGCGGGCCAGGTAATCGTCGTCGCCGTCTTCCACCAGGTCCGCGACGCTGAAGAAGGCACCGTTTTGTTGCACGCGCACCGGTCGGGCAAAGTGGGAAGGCCCGCCCGATTCCGCGCGGACTTCATACGCCAGCGTCGTGCGCGTCTTGGACTTGTCCGCCCAATTCGTCAACAGGTTAATGTCCTTGACCCGCGGCTGGCCGTCTTCGAATTTAAAGCGATTGCCCCGATTAAAGTCGATATCGTAACTCTTCTTCACAAAACCGGCCGTCGATTGACCGTGCAGGTCGGTGCGAACGTTGTCGTAGAATTCGCCCAGGAAATAGAGACTCCCGCGCGTGCCCGTGCGGTTGTTCGCGGAACTCGGGGATTGGACAAACCAATGCAAGACGTCCAGGTTGGAATCGACGCTCGGGTCGGCGATCATTGTTCCCAGGTACTCGTCCGAATCGATCGGGTCCAGATACAGCGGCAGCCGCGAATCAGTGCCGAGTGCATCGTCTGCGGTAAAGTACCAGCGCACCATCTGACCGGCCGACGCGGCCGTATTCGGAATCGTCGCCGTGAACACCCCGTCGCCGGCCAGCGCGTCATCGCCTGTGCCGTCGTCTACCATCGCTACCGTCGTCAGGCCGCCGTACATGACTCGATAATGCATCTGCACGGTGTTGACAGGATGAAACGTCGGCGTCACCGTGGCGGTCACCACAATGTCGTCGGCGTCCTGCGTCTGCACGGGACTATGACTGGCAGCGGAGATGATCGGCCCCAGAATCGAGGTTCCGGAATTGTTGTGACTGCCCGGCGTCGGCAGCGGAAAGTAGCGTTGCGCCGCGGTATCCGCGAGCAGGTCCGTGGCAATCAATTCCGGCAGGATCAGAAAATCGCTATCCGCGGCCGAGGAATTCAGCCCCTGAATAGACAACACGTTCGTGCCCACTTGCAGCAGCGAGAGGTCATCGGTGATATCAAAAAAAGTCCTCGTCCTGGCGTCCAGGTCCGAACGCTCGGCCGTGGCCGCGGAATCGAATGAGAGGCTGGTCAGATCGGGCGCGTTGCTGTTGGCCACTTCCACGCCGTTCAAGATCGCCGTGAAGCCGGCGTCATAATGCATGGCCAGTTCCAGGCGCGCGATGGCTGACGGGTCGTCGACATGGAACGGGAAGCGCAGATACGCCGACGAATTCACGCCATGCATCGCCGCCTGGACGTCCGAGTCGATGGCCGTGTCGACGTTGTGCTCCGCCGTCACGGTGATGCTGTAATTCGTCGTGTCCGAGTTGTCGTTGTCGGCCGGCCCCGTGTCGATCATCAAGTCGACGAAGTCGCCGGCCTGAACGGTAATCGTCTGATGGAAGTTGGCGGTCGTGCCATTGGTGACTTGCGACCAGAACTGGGTGCCGTTGTGAAACAATCGCCCCGTCGTCCCATCGCCGGCGCCGCTGACGTTGTTCACACTGCCGCTGATCGTGATCTGGCCGCTGACTTCGCTGACCCAACGCCGGATGGTGTAATGTTCAGGGCCCGGCGCACTATCGTTCGGGTGCATCCCCGTGGCCGAGATCGACGTCCACGGTGGATTTCCCGTTCCCGATCCGACCGGGTTGAAATCCCAGGCGACACCCGTCCAGTAATTGATATCGCTCCACGCACCGTAGCTGGATCCGCCCAGGAAAGGTGTGAAGTCATCCGTGCCGGACGGCATCGCCGTGTAGTTGGTGTCGTCGCCGTTCGCCGTAACGTCCAGGTATCCGTAGTACCAGTTGTTATCGCCCTGGACCCCCGAAAACTCGGTTGTGGAATCGGCAATCGTGACCACCGAGCCCCCCGCATCGATTTCGTAACCAACGGCTGTGTTTACATCCATCCACCCCGTGTCGTCGAAAGCCAGTTCCGTCCACGACAAGCCGAGCGCGTCGTCGCTGGGGATCCAGAACTTGCCAGGGGCCCCTGCCGTGAGCAACGGGCTGATGACCGTTTCGGTCGGGATGCCATACGACACGTCCACCGCCTGCTGCGGGTAGGCCGGCGCGTATTCATGGATCACGACAGGATCGTAACTACCGGGCTGGCCTGCCGTGGGCTGCTCTTCCACCAGAGCCAGGTACTCCCCTGTGTCACTCAACGCAAAGTTGGCGTGCAGGGGATAGAGCGGGTCGCGAAGATCGTTACCGGATGCGAACACCACCAGGTAAGCACCCGGCGCGACATCCATGTCGGGGAACCTCCACTTCTTCAGATTCGACGCATTGTCGGGCAGGTACCAGTCGTCCAGATTCACGGTCTGGACGGTCGGATTGTGGATTTCAATCCAGTCCGACGACTTCCCGAACTGGTCGTCCAGCGTGTTCAGATTCGACGCCATGAATTCGCTGATAACCAGCGAACCGGTCAGGACCGTTCGTGGTTCGAGCGTTTCGAAAGTCCGTAGCCGACGGGATCTGCCGTGGCGTCGCTGTGGAAATCCCGATTCACGTGTAGGCATACTGGACTGCCATGACAAGATGGAAGAGAAACATGGGCCGAATCGAACGAAGCAGGCGGACTGACAGAATAGACCCCCGCAGCCCGTCTCGCGATTCGCTGGGGAACTCGAAAGGACCGCCGCGTACGCGTTTCCTTTGCCAAGTATACCCGGAATGAACGGCAACAGCCAGAAAAGAGCGAGTTTTGGGGGGGCTTCTTCGCTGGTCCCGCCGCGGTCCCGCGATTCGGGAGGAGATCATCAATTGATTGGGGCCGGGCCGGCTTGAGAGCGCAAAAAAAAGCCGTGCCAGAAGCATTCCGGCACGGCCGAAACGCTCACATGTTGGGGCAGGAAACCTGTGAGCGCCAGTGGTTTCGCAAAGACTTTCGCCCTTGCTATCTCTTTAATCCAGGAGCGCGACCATAAGCGGGCACCCAAAATCAGAAAAACTTGTGAATTCGTCAGAATCCTCACCATCATCAAGTCCCGCAAGTCGAATGAAGACCAGACGTTGCGGGAGAAAACGGCTTGCTGTAAACTTGTCGACAAGCGGCTGTCATGGCTGTTCGGGCGTTTAGCTCAGTTGGCTAGAGCGTCGCGCTTACAACGCGGATGTCACAGGTTCGAGTCCTGTAACGCCCACTCTGGAGGGAGCACGCTTCTGCACCCTCAGCTTTTGCGAGTGTTTCGGCAAGGTCGAAGTCATCAGTGCGGGTCGGTGCACGTGCCTGCTGATAACTGTGGTGATGACTCTTCGAAATAGCTCATTCGAAGTGTTGATCGATCTTCAGGTAGGGTTTTGTGCGAGCGTGCCATCTCCATTCACAACGTGGACTCGACGAGTACCGCGTCTCTTGAGTGATGCCTTGCTAACCTTCCACGTCGGCGACGGGCCGATGCGAAGCTTATCCGGTCGTACGGCACCCACTGGCTGGCGCTGCGAGCTCGTATGACGCCGGAACTTGGCGTTGCCTCAGGCTACGATAACGAATGGCTTGCGGCCAACGAACGTATACGGTGCAAATGCGCGACTTCAAAACGCGCGAGCCAGTGGGTACTGGGCTCGCGGGGAATGACGACCCACTTGCTACCGCGTCGCGCTTGTGAAAACGACGGCTCACACAATTCACAAGAAATATGGACTCCGCCGCAACGCTTGGAACGGCAAGCCCGTTGGTGCGTTTCGAGCCACGCCATGTCAAGGCATATGCTGCTATGGACGTGTCAACGGCCCTGGTGAGAGGCACTTCGCCTTGCGGAAGCGCGAAAAGAATTGGATTTCTCTGCTTGCCGTAGGTTCACATTGGTATTTTCGTTGGCTAGACTGACCCCTAGTCATGAACTCGATTCTGAGAACTGCATCCTGCCATCAAGGCACGCCACGCTGACGACATACGAGCCACTCGCCGCGTTCGTTAACCACCAATAACCATACCATTCTGAAACGGAGACGTCCGATGAGTAGGGTCACGTTGCTCCTTTGTTTGTTACTTGTCCCCTGTCTTGGCAAGGCGAGCTGCGGGCAGGGCGTCGAAGCCGAAGTGTCGCTGTCGCTGCAGGAAATAGGGCGACTTAATATTTTTGAAGATCGTTGGATATCAGAAGCGGATGCCCTTTTCGCTGCCGGGAAGTACGACGACGCTCGCGTGAAATACGGTTCGTTCCTCGACAAGCACCCCGACTCGCCCGCAGCGGCTTACGCGTTGTTGCGCAAGGGACGCAGCGCGGAGTTGGCGGGGCAGTTGGCAGACGCCATGGCGGACTACGAATCACTGGCAACGCGCTTCGCCGAGTCGGACAAGTATGCCGCGCCGGCGCTCTACTATCTTTCCGCCGGTCACCGTCAGCGAGGAAACACCGACGAAGCGAAAAAGGCGCGGGCACGCTTGACTGACAACTATGCGGATTCGCCTTTTGCAAAACAACCGGCCGCGTCGCCCACAGGCCGCTCGTCCAGCCAGTCGCCAACGACACCGGCTGCGTCGCCGAAACTGACGTTGGAAGAATACGAACGGATCGCTCTTTCGGGAGACCCGCAGGACGACGCCGTTGCGGAGGCCATCGGCAAAGTTGTGAAACAGCACGTGCGTACGGTTCCGGACGAAGCCAAGCTGCGCGAATTCTATAGCAGACTCTACGACGTGGAAACGGACCTCGAGAAGTCACTGGAATACTGGTTGTGGGTCGCTCAGGCCATTCAAGACAACTCGACCTTCAGCTACTACCAGCGCACCGAAGCGCAGAAATTCTTCAAGCACTGGCTGGCGATTGCGGATGGTAAGTTTCCCGAGTCCGACGACATGCAGATCGCCATCGCGAGAATGCACTACGGTGTCGAGCGTGATCGATCGAAGTTGGCCGAACGTCTGGACACGCAATACAAAAAGGGACTTGATCCGGAGGCCGAACAGCCGGATTGGCGACGCACGCTGAAGTGGGTGGCGGCCTACAAGGGCAACTATTCCAAGACGCGGGAATACGTCGCCATGTTCAATTACGAAATGGCCGGATTGGAGGGCATCCACGGCCTGGTGGAGCAATTGTGTGAGAAGCAGAACGAAGGCTATCTGGCACGCAGCACGCTGAAGAAGATGATCGAGACGATTCCGTTCAGCGAGTTAACCAATGACGATATCCTGACGTTGATTTCGCTGGCCCATGAAACAGCCAACGATGTGACGACGGCTCGAGCGCTGGCTGAAAAGTTGGATTTGTCCGATACGCCAAACGCCGAAAAGCTGCAGCTTGCCCGCGAGTTCCTGTTAGTCGACGGCACACTGGCTCGCCAGATTTACAACCAGCTGGACGATCCTGTCGTGGGTAAGTTGGAACTGTTCCAGCACTACGTTGCCACCGACAACCCGACGCAAGCGATCGCGCTCGCCGGTGAACTGGCTCAGGTGGAAGAACTTGCTGAAGAGTACTCGCTCAAGCGAGCCAACTTGCTGATGGCTGCCAACCGCTTGACAGAAGCCATTGTTGCCTACCGGGAATGTGGCAACACGCCCGCCATTCTGTGGAAGATCGTGGCGTGCCATGAAAAGCTGGGGGCCACGGATCGAGCGATAGAACAGCTCCGCGCCCTCGAGCTCACGCACAAGTCCGAAGGGCCAAAAGCGGCCATGCGCGTTGCCGCGCTGTACGGTGAAGCCGAGGACGAGGACCAGCAGATCGCCGCGCTGAAGGCGATTTTGAAAAAATACCCGAATTCGAAGGAAGCGAAAGAGGCAGATGGGTTGCTGGGAGATCTCGGTGTTCCGCCCGCCCTGCCGACAGATACCGTCTTTGACTTTGAGGTGAATATCCGGGAAGTGCCCGGCTATCACAATGGTTGTAGGATGGGAAGACAGCGTTCGCTAACCGCGCTGATCGTGTTGACTCTGGCAAGCTCGGGGCCGCTGGCGAGCGCGGCGCCTCCCGTCAGCGAAGTGGTGCTGTCGGATGCCGAACTGACCAGGCTGGATCGGTTCGAAGAACACACGCTGTCGAAAGCCGACCAGGCCTTCAACAAGAAGCAGTTCCGGCAAGCGCGCGCGGAATACAATTCGTTCATTGTCGAATTCCCGCGCTCACAATTGATTGCCTACGCGCTGTTGCGCAAGGGACGATCGGCCCAGCTGGATGACAAGCGGTTCCTGGCACTGAAAGACTATCAGGAGATCCTGGATTACTTTCCCAACGATGTGAAATACGCCGCCGCGGCGCTGTATTTCATCGGCGATTGCCACGAACAAAACGGCGATCTCGGCAAAGCCATCGTGACTTGGGCCAAGCTGGCGGACGATGTCGACTACCGCAAGGAACCGCTAGGGGCGTTCGCGATCAACTACCTGGCCGACTATCTCGTGAAGCAGGAGAAGCAGGCGGAGGCGGTGAAGTACTACCGCCAGGTCGCGATTGACTTCCGCAAGAAGAATCCCGATGCCTCCAATCACGCGCGGGACGCGGTGATTCGTTACTACGTTCGGACGGTACCCAGCGAACCGGAGTTTGGAAAGCTCTATTACGAATTGGGCACGTTTCATCGCACGCCGGTCACGATTACCGTGAAGTTGTCGGAAAACCACGACTACTGGAATCAACTTCGCCATTACATCCGTCATCATGGCGGTTTCGCGTCGGACGAGGCTGGCGCGGCGGCTCGCAAGCAGTACTACACGTATTGGGCCGGCCAGATGCAAGATAAATTCACAAACGACCTGGACTACGGCGATTCGTTTCATATCGAGCGTGCCAACTTTCTGTTCTTGGCCACGGATGATCGGTCGCGCTGGTTCCAAACGCTGGACGCCCAATACGACCGGCTGCAGAACCAGGCGGATTGGCACCGCACGATACGGTGGATGCAGGTCTATCGAGGACACGAGGCCAAGGTCGAACAGTACTTTCGCAAGCTCAACTTGTCAAAGCTGGACAAAGACGGATTGGTCTCGGTGATGAAAACGGTATGGGAGACGCCGGAAGCACGGCCGCTGGCCCATCAGGTCATCGGCAGATTGCCGTTTGGTGAACTGAGCAACCAGGAATTGGCGGGGCTGGCGCTTCATTTTTACGAAGAGGACCACAAGCTGACGGCGAAGTTCATCAGCCGCATTGATTTCTCCAAGATGAAGGGCACGGAAATCGGCTCGCTGGGCGCCAGTTTTCAGCGACGCGACAAGGTCATCGCACAATCCGTCTTGCAGAAGATTCGCTGGAACGACATGGCGGACATGGACATCACCCGGGTCGCGCGGATGTTTTGGCAGCTGGACAAGGAATTCGTCAGGACCACCTGCCTGCGCACGAAAGACAAGCATTACGGGAAGTCCGCGTTGCTGGACTTCTACGGATCACGTTGGGGCTGGGATCCCGGCAGTGGCTTACCGCTGACCGACGAACTGGTAAAGGTGGAAGAATATGCTACGAAGTCGTGGTGGCTGAAAGGGCAATTCCACGACTCCCTGAAAGAATACGCCAAGGCCATCAGCGCCTATCAGAATTGCCAAAACGAACCGACGAATTTGTGGCGTATCGCCGCTTGCCAGAAGCAATTGCAGAAACTCGATTCGGCCGTCGCGCAGGTGCGTGAGATCGAAAACTTCTTCCCCGACCAGGCTCCGAAGGCAGCGCTTCATGTCGCGCACTTGTATCGCGACGGCGAGGTGAAGGGAAAGTACATTCAGTCGTTGCGCGATGTCTTGAAAAAGTATCCGGACAGCTCGGAATCAAAGCAAGCACATTTGGAACTCGAGAAAGAGGGCGTCAAGATCGGCGGCGGCGTGGACGCGGACTAGTGCGAGTCGCACGGACTTGTCGCGGCTCTGTTGCAGTAAATCGTGGCGTCACGCAACGAAAGCGCGGCTATTGTGTCGCTCAACGCAGGCATACGAACGAACCATCCCGGACATTCGCATTACAACTGGAGAATAACCATGTGGACCAGACGCTTCGTCATCTTAAGTGCCGCCGCGGCGAGCCTGATCGCGATCTTCGGCCAGGCAGTTTTCGCCCAGGACCGCGCAGCCCGCCAGGATCGGGGCACCCGCGAATCGCAGGGAGATTATGCCGCGTATAAGCTTTTGCAACGTGCCCAGGAACTGGTCGATGCCGGGGAAAAGGATCGTGGCGTGAAGATGTTCGAGACCGTTATCGAGCAGTATCCGCGCAGCCCGATTCGATTCCAGGCATACCTCGGCATGGGCAAGCATTTCCTGGACATTGGCGACTACGCACGGGCTGTTGAGCATTTGCGTAACGTCGAACAGCTGCATCAGGGTGAAAAGACGCTGGCAGGCGAAGATCGCGAGCGTTACCTGGAGGGCCTGTACCTTACTGGGGTGGCCCACTTTCATTTGCGGCAATACGGCAGCACGTTTTCCACTCTGCGGAAAATCACCAACCACTATCCCGATACGGTCTGGGCCAACAAGGCGTACTACTATATCGGCATGTCGCACTTTGCTCAGTCAAACTGGGACAAGGCGATCAAGGCGCTCAGCCAGGTCGGGACGTTTATTGATCCCGATAGCCCGTCGTTGGCCTACGCCGAAGCGAGTCACCGCTTTCACGTTCGCATTACGGACGGCGATTTACCCGTTTTGCGGCGCCTGGGAAGCGAAGTCGTCGTGACGGCGCTCACCGCCAGTGGCGACGAAGAAACGATCGTCTGCGAACCACTCAGCACGGATGAAAACGTTTTTATCGGTTCGATCTTGACGAGTCCCGGCGAAGTGGAAAAAGGCGACGGCACGCTGCAAATCATTGGCGGCGACCGGATCACGGTTCGCTATTTGGACGACAATACGAAAGCCGGCGAAAAAAATGTGCCGCGAGAAAAGACCGTGGACGTTGTTTCCACAGGCGGACTCACGTTTACGTTGGGCACCTTCGAATCCCTGGCGCCGGCGGCATACCTGGGGCAGCCATTGTTCCTGCGCATGTGGGACCTTGACCAGGATACATCCGCAGACCGCAACAGCGTGAAGATTCGCGTGGCCTCGCTCTACAAACCGGATGAAGAGGAATTGGCGGCGGCGGAGGCAGACGAGCCGGCGGAAGTCATTGACGTGGAGGAGCTGCTGCGCGGCGACGAGTCGAGCCTGGCCGACGACGAAGAGAAGCTGGCCGTTCGCGATGAAGTCATCGTCACACTCAACGAACGTGGTGAAGCGCCTGTCCGTAGCGGTGTCTTCATCGGCAGCCTGCTCGTCGAGCGTGCTTTGAGTACCGAGTCGACCAACAAAGCGGACGACCGCTTGTCCGCCGTCATCGGTGATCAGATCGTGGCGACCTACATCGACGAAGTCCACATCGGAGGACACGTCCCGATAGAAGTCACGGCGGAGTTGACCGTGGCTGGCGAAATTGATTCGTCGCCGCGAGCCGCTCAGGACGTCGTGCCAGATGCCCTGGTTCGCGCCAAGAAGCAACTCGTCGAGGCGGAAGCGTTTCTCGAACTCGCTCGCATTTTCAAAGACATGGGTTTGACCCAAGGGGCGCGTTCCAAGGCCTACGACGGCCTGCTGCGCGTCGACGACGTCGTGCGTTCGCGGGCCGAGATCCCGAGTTCGCTCAAGGAAACCGCCTTCCGACTGAAATGGGATTTGCACCTGGCGGAAGATGACTTCGCCAAAGCAATGTCGACGTGCAGTACCTTTAACAAGCTCTTTCCAGAATCGCCTTTGGTGGACCGGGCCCTGATGGGGATTGCGTCGGCCCTGGCGGAACGCGAGGACTACCAGGGTGCGATCAACGTCTGGCGACAGGTAACGCGGCTAAGCAATTCGCACGCCAAAGCGGAAGCACAGTTCAAGATCGCCGAGACGCTTGATGTCCGCGACGACAACCGCAGCGCGGCAATCCGGGAATACATGGCATGCGCGCAACGGTACCCGGATAGTGAATACGCCGGTAAGGCATTGGGCGAAGTGATTGTCTATCACACCAAGAGCGGAGCGTACGACGTGGCAGATGACCTGCTGGAACAGATCTTCGTCGACTACCAGGACGAAGACTTCCTGGACGAAATGCTCTACCGCTGGATCGTGGTTGCGTTCGAGTCGGGGAACTACGCCAAAGCGAAGGACAAGTACCAGCAGTTGATATCGGAGTATCCCGGCAGTCGTGCCGCGCAGTTGGTGGAAAAGAACGGGACCCTTGCCAAGATTGAACGTGCCATGAAACCCGCTGCCGAAACCACTAGCGACTCCTAACTGCATGCCGCGAGAACAACCTCACCACCTGCGGGTGTTACACAGATCGAAATCGGAGAGAACCATGCCGAAACAATACTGCCTGTTGACCATCGCCTTGATCGCCGTGCTTGCCTGGCCATTGGGAGCGCAAGAAACGACCTCGGAATTGAGTCCCGAAGTAGCGGAGCTGACCGCGCTGTGCGAGATGATTCGCGAGCAGCCCGCTTCCGTGTCTGACCAGCAGGTGGTGGACGCCATCAAGAAGGCCGCTGAGCTGCAGCGGCCATTCCTGGCTGAACGGGCGTTACGCGTTTATCTCGCTACGCAGACGAATCCGTCGCAAGCCGTACGATTGCATGCGATCGATAGTGCGAGGCGAGTTGGCGATTACAACGGAGCCATGGTCCGTTCCAAACGCTACCTGGCTTCGGCAAGTCCCGGCGCCGAGGCGTCGCGGGTTGCCGCCACCATGTACTGGATCCAAATCGATGTGTTGAAACTGATCGACGATGCGTATCGCACCATGGGCAGCGACCTGGACAGGTTCTGCTCCGGCAACGACGCTCGGAAGTTTGACGCCTGGTATCTCAAGCAAGCCGCCGAACGACGTGATTATGTTAATTTGGCGCGGCGGTTGACAGCCATCCATTCGAGCAAGATGTCGCTCGAACAAATTCGCTACTTCTACACCGGCTACGTGGATCTGTTGCTGGCTTCCGCTTCCCGGCCGTCGGAAGACAATCTGGACGCCGCCGATGAACTCGCTCAACTCGCTCGCGTCATCAAGGATGACGAACGTACCAGGCAGCGCTGTGCGTTCTATGCCGCAAACCTGACGTTCGCCAGGTCAATGGAAGACCTTGAACCGGCGGATCGCGAGCAGAAACTTGCGCCGGTACTTGCGGCCGCGCGCAATTACATTGCCAAAACCCCCGACGCCGAGGCGCTTTACGATGCCATGTCCGTGCTCGGAGGCGGCGGCAATTGGGGCACGTATTTGAGCGATGCCTATCAAGGACAGCAAAAGCGGGATTTCTTTGTCGAGTCATTCGGCAAGCTGCCTGTCGAGCAGCAGCAGGCGATGCTCACGAAGTCGGGGTTTCAAAGTTTCGCGACCAGCGAACAGTGGGCGGCCCTGACAGCCAAGTACCCCAACGCGTTTTACGGCAACCACGGTATCGGTCTGAAGTATGCCAGTGCGGGCGATTGTAAGAAACTGGTGGCAGGTGTAAAGCATTCCACGGAACACCACGCGATGATCGTGCGCGCTATCGCCACCGGGCGCGACTTCAATGGCTGCATCGACCAGGTGATCTCCCAGGACGCCTGGCACCAAAGCGGTTATGACAACCTCTACAACTTCATTCGCAGCAGTTTAGCCAACGCCTACAAAGCTGCCCAGGCAGCCGGCAACAAGGAGCTTCCTCCGCAATGGTACGAAAAGGCGATCCTCCGTTACGGAGCAAAGCATGTTGTCAACACACCTCTGGCACTGGGCACCAACACAACGTCGGAGTACCTGCAATACGTGTGGAGTCTCCAGCCGGAAGGCATCGAAGCGGCACTCGATTCCCTGGCCTGGGTGCCTTATACCGAAGCCGAACGCAAGAGTGCCTTCGATCCTGTCTACGGTGTGTTTGTGCGTTGGGCCGACGACGCTCGTAAACGCCGCCAAAGCGGTCTGGATTCCGTTGCCAAAATCAATAAAGAGGTCGATGCCGCCAATGCCGCACTTGCCAAAGTGAAAGCGGACGAGGGCGATGCCAATCAAATCAAAGCCGCAGAAAAGAATCTGCAGGACGCCAAGGATCGACTCGCCAAGGCCAATGACCAATTGAAACAAGCCAACGACGATGTCGCTCGTATCGGCCCCGTTGAAAACGCGTTCAAGCGAGTGATGCAAAAGAAGTTCGGTGATCCCAAATCCGCGCCGAACGCTTACTGCAAGCACCTGGCGGAGATGGTGATCGCCAAACAGCGAAAGAACGCCGGGGCCTTCGCCGCGGCCGGCCGGCGCCTGTATCCCCATGTCAAAGACTATCGAGCCCGCCGAATTCCTCTGGGGCGAGCCGTCACGCAAACGATGCTGCGCACGCCGCAGGAGATGGACTTGCTCGACTTTGAACTGGAGATCCTTGCGGATCAGCTCAAAGGTTTGGACGCCAATTCGAACACGAGTCTCGCCGATGCCCAGGAAATCACCGGACATATTATGGCCAGTCATATGGGCTGGACTTTCGGCCGCATTCCGTCGGCGGACAAGGCCAAGGCCTTGCGGTTGCACGACGTCTTTGCCGATGCCTTGTCCCAGCAGATCGATCGTCAGCGTTTTCCGAAGTGGCTGTTCGATGCCATGCGCGGAACCCGTTACGGGACAGGCTGGGGGAAGGAACCGGAGAGTCTGACTCGCACCGAAGAACTCGTGGACAAGATGATTCAAAAGGACATTCTGGCTCGAACCGACTTCCGTTATGGGGCAACGTTCGCGGCGACTACCTACATGTGGTTCATTCGCAATGAAGTGAAGCCGTTGCAGGAAAAGTATCCTGTGGAAACCTATTTCGATGCCAGGTTCATTCAGGAAGCGACGGCCGAAGGCTTCATCGACGAGGCTTACTTCCAGCAAGGTGGCCAGGATCAGGAACGAAAGATTCACAACCTGGCGGCTGACCTGGCGGGGCGCATCCAGCACGTGCCCGTCGATGCGCGGCAGCCGGAACCTTGTAGCCGCAGCCAGTTCCTGCAAACCCAAGCGCGCGGTCTCAGCGCGGAACCAGAACATCGCGACGCTCTCCTCAAGAAGGTCGAATCGTTCTACGGCAAGACGCGGTTCGACGACGTTGCGATGGGACGCACTCGCATAAATCTGATCGGGGACATGTCCGACGCGGAAGCCCGCACAACGTATTTTACTCAACTGAAGGCTTATCTTGATCGCGCGGAAGCGTCGCTGGTCCGCGCGTCCACTCCCAGTTTGTACAACCTGCGTTCGCTGGACCGCGAGCACCCGCTTACGGATGAGGAGTTTGCCCTCATCGTGCGCGTCTATTCTCCCGAGTGTGCCATGTCGGGGGTGAGCGGGAATGGCGCGAATGAAATGTTGCGTCGACTGCTTCCGGAAATGAGCACCGACACACGCCAGGCAAAGCTCTTCGAACTAGCCCCATTCCTGTGGCAGGTGGCCACGTATGACGTGCATTTCCAAAAACAGCTTGTTGACCAAATCGTCACGTTTCAGCAGCAGGAACACTATGACCTGGCGGCGACGCTGAGCGGCGTGGGCCTGGAGATGTTTGAAGAGCGCGTGCGGGATTCAGACAAGACGCGGCTGCGTGTCGCCCGTGCCCAATCCATGTTGAACGTGGGTGGCATGGCGTCTGTCGACCCAAGTGACCCCCGCTATTCGATTTTGTCTTCCCAGTCCGACTTCCTGACCGGCAATTTCGAACGTGCCTGGCAGAATTACCTCGCCAATCCTCAACTTGCGGTCACGGTAGTGCAGCAGTTGGATCCGTCTTTTGTGGTGTGGCTGATTCGCCGCAACACGTCCCTAACCGACTTTGACAGCGCTGACGAGCTGGCACGCGAGGCACTCACGCGGATGGAATCGCATCCCGAGCAGTTTTCGCAAGAAGCCCGCGCGAAACTGCTGTTGGCCTACGCCAACATCGCTTTGGAACGCCCCGAGTATCCGCGGGCTCGTGCCTTGTACGGCAGCATTGCTGCCGCCGAGGAGTTCGCCGGCACGAGGTCACAGGTCATGGCGGAACTGCAGGTTGCCGAGGTGGACCGAATCACAAAGCACTACGGGGAAGCCACCGAGCGGCTGGAGAGGTTGATCAAGAGCAAAGACCCATTCGCGCAGCGGGAGGCTCATTATTACATGGCGAAACTTCTGTTCGACCAGGAACAGTATGCCGACGCCTTGAAGGAAATCGAGTTGGTGTTCAATTACGACTCTACGCATGCCGAGGCACGCATCTTTGAGGGACGCGTCAACCTGCAGATTAAACGCCTGGAACAGGCCTCGCGTATCAACGTCGGCTTCTTGACCGACCAGCAGTTTATTGTTCCTGGCGAACCGCTACGCGTTGGCTTGCGTGACCAGTCGTTGGCGATTGCCGGTGACACCCGAGCGATCGAAATGCGGGCATGGACGGACGCGGGTGATGAAGAACACTTTACACTCGTGCCATTCGCTGACTCGAAGACACAATTCGAAGGCCATGTTCCCACCGCACTCGCAGCCATCGAAAAAGGGGACAACGTCCTGCAGTTGCTGGGCGATGACAAGGTCCACTACGACTTTGCGGAAGACTTCAAGAAGTCTCATAACATTGACAGCGATGTGGACCACCATCTGGTTGTACTCAGCGATTCCGAACTGTTCTCGTCTTCGGGTAGAATCCTGACTCAGGAGGAACTGGAACAGCAAGCGATGGAACGCGCCGTGCGGAGCCAATTGAAGATCGCAGTGAAGCGGCAGCAAGATATTCCGCTCGGCGACTTGCGGCCTCACGATCAAGTGAAGCCCGGCAATCCGATCAACGTACGTGTGATCGATCCGGACCAAAGTGTTACGGACGGCATCGATAAGCTCGCCGTGACCTTGTCGACGACCAGCGGCGACGAGGTCACCTTCGACCTGGAAGAAACGGACGGACATTCCGGCATCTTCGATGGTGCCGTTCCGACGGCCTCGGCCATGGCAACGGCGGTTGCCAGCGACTCGGAGCAGGGTTCGCAGCCGGTGTTCGTGATTTCCGCCGGCGACCATCCCGCGTGGGTCGGGCAACCCGACAACCAGCGTCCCAAGACGTTTGCGGTCGACCTGAATGCCAGCGAACGCCTGGCGACGATGAAGGTGGACGCCAAGGTTCCCGGCCGGCGCCTCAAGCAATTCCTGGTGCAAACGTCGGTGGACGGGAAGAAGTTCGAAACCATTGCAAGTTGGCCAGCGGCCGAAGCTGCCTGGGATGGATCGTTGCGACTGGAACGCTATGCCCACGACGACGCAATGTCGATGACGGCCGCGCAAATGCAGGAGGCCCTGGCCATCGCGCCGCCGAATGCCGTGGTGATCACGCAACCCGAGTCGTTGGATGAAGAACTCACTGTAAAAAATACGGCCGAAATCATTCACCTGGTGGGTGCCTTCCATTTCCCCACCCGCCAGATGGCAACCTTCCAGCTGCAGCCGCACACCGAAAAGGGGAAAACCAACTTTATGCTGCTGATCGACGGTCAGCCAGCGCAAGAGCTCGAACCACCCGCGGGGGATGAAGCGAATGCCACCCTGCAATTCAAAGGCGTCCTCGGTCAAGGAGTGCATCGCTTGGATGTCTACATGGCAGCCACCAAGAATTCCCAAGCGAAGTTCCAGTTGCTCCGCAACATTGACGAACCGCCTTATGTAGAACCGTGTCCGCTTTCGATGTTTGATCCACAGCAACACGAATTCGTCGCGCGGCTGTTCGCGGAAAAGGCAACCACCGTCACAGCTTCCGAGGACGGCGGGTCGTTCGAGATCGCCTTTGGTCCAGCCGTTCGTGCTCGGGTCGTACGGTTATTACTGGCCGACTTTGAAACGGATGCTCCGGCTATCGAGAAAATTCAACTGACGGCGCAAGATGAACGACAAATCCTCCCGACACAGGTCGACCTACTGGCCTTGAAAACGAACAAGGTCCTCGAAATCGTGCCGGGTGACAAGGTGTCCGTGGTTTATCGCGATCCGCGCTGTATTATCGAACGCAATCGTGTGAGAGAGTCGTTCTTGTCCGCTACCTACGCGAATGGTTCCATCAACGCGGCGTTGCTTACCGGCTATACAACCGGCGAGGAAGGCCTGCGGCGTCCGAACTACATTGGACTGCGGCGTTTCAAGCCGGAAGACACCATCATGGTCGTCATCAACGACAGCGACGCCGACTCCACGGCCGAACTGGATACGGTCTCGTTCACCATGCGCACGGGCGACGGCGAACCCGTCGAGTTGCAGGCCCTGGAAACCGAACAGCACTCGGGCGTGTTCCTCGGCAAGATCTTCGTGGTGGAAGGAGAACCACAGCGCGAGTCCGAAATCCAGGTCGCGTCGGGAGAAGACCTGGTGCTCACGTACATGGATCAGGAAAACACGGACCCAGGTATTCCGTGGGAACGGAGCGCCACGATCGAATCCGTCGTCTACACCGATCCGGAATTCCGCGTGTTCAATACGGAATCCACGCTGTTAAGCGACGAAGAGATTTCTGTCGAGCGAATGAAGACGGGCAGTATCGATTTCGTGCCCGCCAGCCGCACCTTGGCGGCCGTCCGCCCGTCGGACGTGGACATTAAGGAAGTTCCCAACGCCGTCATGGGCGTGCCGGTCATTTGTGAATTGGTGTGGCCCACCATTGCCCAGACCACCGCAAGCACAGCGGAGATCTTCGTGCAGACCAGCACGGGGCGGCAACAATATGGCCAGGTCGGCGAGACGGAATTCGACATCAACGTTCCAGGCACGATTCGGCTCGAAACAAGTCCTGGTGGCGGCGGCGTTGGATCCGTGCCGCCCGGTTATCGCAGCATGGTGGTCGTAGGCGACCCGAATGCACTGGACCCGCTGGATGACGGTCGCTTCACTTTTACTATTCCCCTGCGGCTCGGCGATGCGCCTTCACTGTCCTTCGCCACGGACGAGGCGCAGGAAAATGCCAGCGCCGAGGAACTGTCGTCCCTGGTCGTGAACGGGAACGACGACATCTTTGTCGGATTTCGCTACATCAATGGCGTTGGGGAGGCGGCGTGGATCACTCGCAGGATCTCCCTGTCCAGCGATGCGTTTTTCCACATTATGAATCGCAGCTATGGCGAACTGGTGGGCGGTGTTTATGTCGGCCAGTCGGCCTATTTCCGCGTCATCGATCCAGCCATGGACACCAGCAACGATCGCGACCGAGTGACCGTTCTGGCCAAGGATGCCAATGGCGAAAATCGGTCGGTGGAATTAGTCGAAACGTTTGCTCATTCGGGAGTGTTCAAAGGTCCCGTCAAATTCATGTATGCCGATGATAACACGGCGACCGTTTCACCGGGTGCCGTTCCCGTAACCTATGGCCAGCAAGTCGAAGCGTTCTATCAACCGGCTGGCGAGGAGGTCGCGCTCGTGGAATCGATTGAGATCTTCAAAGGATCAGACGGCGAAATTCAGCCATTTACGAAACGCTTCGAAGACCCGCTCACCGCCGTGCGAACGCGCCTGACGATTGCGGAAGCGTATTTTGAATTGGCAAAGAAGCACCGCCAACTTGGTCAGGACGAATTGACCGAACGTGAAATCGCGACCGGCAAGCGGATGCTCGAAGAGGCGTTGCGTGACTACCCTGACACGGAAGCACGGGCCCAGGTCGACTACCTGCTGGCGAATCTCTCGCTGGAATTCGCTGAAGAAGCTGACGAGGAAGAAACGAAGAAGCAGTACTTTCGCGAAGCTCTCAGTCGATTTTCCAGTATCGTCTCGAATTATCGAGACAGCGCTTACGCGCCCAAGGCTCAATTCAAGAAGGCGCTGACACTCGAGCAAATGGGCGAAATTGAACGCGCATCGGAAGAGTACGTGAAGCTATCGTACCGGTGGCCTGACAGTCCGTTGATTGCGGAAACCATCGCCAGACTGGGACAGTACTTCTTCGGCAACGGAATGAAGAAGCAACAGCTTGCGGAAGGCTTGAATGCCGAAGGCACGGAAATGGTGGCCTTGGCGGAACAGGAAAAGGACGAAGCGAAAGCGGAACAACTGCGCGAAGAGTCGACGGACAAGTTGATCTCGGCCGAACAAGCCAGCGCGGAAGCGACAGAAAGCTTTATTACGGCTGGCAAAGTCTTCGGGCGGCTCGCCGTGCGTTTCCCATCCCACCGCCTGGCCGACAAGACGACGGCCCTGTCCGGTCAGTGCTTCATGCGAGCGAAACAGTACGACGACGCCGTGGAAGCATTCGAGAAAGTGTATCAGAACGACAAAGCCGACAAGGAAATTCGTGCCGAATCGTTCTACTGGGCTGGGGACAGTCACATGCGAAAGGTCGAAGCGAACATGGGCAACAAGCAAGACAATCTCAAGGAGGCGTACTTGCTGTTCAAGAACTTAACGCTCTACTATCCCGAATCGAAATGGTCCCGTTATGCGCGCGGTCGGCTGGCGGGCGAAGACCTCGTGGCGTTCGATACCCCCGTGGAGGAAGAGCCGTAATGAAGCTGCCGCCGGTTTTAGACCAACCGCTTGACAGCGAACAACGCCTGAAATACCTCGGCCCCAAACGACTTCAATTCCTCAAGACGTTAATCGGCAATCGGGACGTGTTTCACCTCCACATCACGGCGACGACAGTTGATGTCGGGTCATGGTTCGGGAAACGACGCGTGACCTGTTGCTTGCTGGATCGTGAAATGGTGTTGTTTGCCGAAGGCCCGCGGGCTTACGTGGAACGCATTCCATTCGATCAAATACAGGAGAGCCAATACAACCACGTGACTGGCGAGGTTGTCCTGGCGCCGCGTGAAACGGACAGCCTCACGAGTCTCAAAGTCCCGCCATTGATAGCCCTCGAGATCTTGGCGAATATTCGCAACGGAGACGATCATGGATCTGCTTGAAACGATCATCAAAGGACGCGTCATGATGATCCCGCTGCTCGCTTGCAGCGTGATCGCCACAGCCGTGTTCATCGACCGCCTGCTGGCGTTTTGGAAGAACAGCAAAGTCGATGTCCCTGCGTTGCGTGCCAACCTGATACGCCACCTTCGCGAACATCGCATCAAGGACGCTGCGGTACTCTGCGCGAATACTCCCAGTCCCGTTTCGGCCGTTCTGCTCGCGGGCCTGCAATCTTATATGAAACTCGAAAAGCGGACGCCCGAGAATACGCGTATCACCGTGGGTCAGGCCATGGACGACTTTATGCGACAGAGTTTGGGAACGGTCGAAAAGCGGCTGTGGATACTCGCCACGATTGGAACCGTGGCGCCGCTGCTGGGCATGACGGGCACGGTCACAGGAATGATCAACTCGTTCCAGAACCTCGCGCAGTCGTCGGGCGTGGATGCGGGCGCGGTGGGAGTCGGTATTTCGGAAGCCTTGATTACGACGGCCGCCGGGCTGATCATCGCGTTGGGCGCGGTGATTCCCTACAGCTATTTCACCTCCGTGTCCGACAAGACCGAACTGGATATCGAAGAGGCATCCGCGGAGATGCTGGATTTATTGGCCACGGAAGTGAATGCGGAACAGGCGGACGCTTAGCTACGTGTCCACCAAACCTTCCCGTGTTAACGGAACCGCGCGATACGTCCGGTACCGTGTCACCAGTATGTTTGCACTACACCGCTACCCCGAAAACGCGGAAGTGTTTTTGACTCGATCCTCAAATCCGGATGGCGACCATGACAAAGCGACAAAAAAGGCGTCGCGAGATCGAAATGTCGCTCTCGTCGTTTTCCGACATTGCGTTCTTGCTGATTATCTTTTTCATCCTGGCCACAACCCTGGTTCAGGTTTCGGGAGTCATCAACGAAATCCCTGCGGGCGAACAATCGCAGTCCAACGAAGACCTCGAATCCCCCACCGTAAAGCTGGAAGACGACCGAATGTTATTCAACGAAAAGCAGATCGAGATGCCGGAGTTACGGTCCAGGCTGGCCGACTTGAAGTTGCATGAAAAGTCCGAAGACGAAAAAGTCGTCTTGCTCGAGGCATCCGGCAACGTGAAGTATCAATCGTATTTTGATGTGATGGCCAGCATCAGCGCCGCGGGAGGTGTGACAGCAATCATGCAAGAGGAAGAAGAGTAGCCATGGAAAAGAGGCGGCGACGACGAAAGATGATCCCCGTGCCGGTGACGAGCATGGGCGACATCGCGTTTTTGCTGATCATCTTTTTCATGGTCTGCAGTCGCTTTGCCAAGGATCCTGGCGTAGTGATCGAACCGCCAACCACAGTCGAAGTCGACGAATTGGACGACTATCCGCTGATCGTACTGATCGACAAGGATTCGCAAATCTACTTCCAGGGAGAACCGATCGCCTCGGCCGACATGGTGGAAGGAGAAGTGCGCCGCTTCGTCGAAGGAAAAGAGGACGATAAACTGCGAACCGTGCTGTTTCGTTGCGACCGCAACGTCGGCAAGCACGTTTTCGAACCCGTGATCGAAGCCATTGCGCAAGGCGGCGGTCGCATTGCCGCCGTGGGCGACCCGTCGGACAAATAACAACCATCTCAACCCCGCTTTGGACAAAAGAACGTTCCCATGACCGAAACACCAGGCACTGATAACATCGCCGACGTATCTCCTTACTCGCTACTCAGCAATTTTTCCAAGAGCCGCGTGATGCCGGCAACCTTGCTGGCGGTGGTCCTCCATGTGATGGCGATTGGCGGACTTTCCACAGGCTACATCTACCGCACATGGATTGATCCCGCACCTGACGCGCCGGACGCTCAAGCGGCCGCCGGCGATGCTACCTCCCCGGCGGCTTCGCAGGGGGAACAAGAGACGACCAACGAGTCGTCGGCCGCAATCGACGGCTCGGAAAATCCACCCGTAGAGCCCGCAGCAAGCTCGGTTTCCGAGGCAAGCGAGACTCCCGACACGCCTCCCGTTGTCGAACGCGTTACCGAGGCCGCCAATCCTGACGAGATTCCACCAGAGCCCGACGGCCTGGGGATATCGATCGACGACATCAAAGACTAGGTTCTGTGAGGGTAAAGGGGTCAGGAGTCAATTGTGCGAAGCACCCGAAGGGCCGTTCCG
>CALBSZ010000258.1 GCA_937967665.1 uncultured Planctomycetaceae bacterium | reverse complement strand
CCGTCCGCGCCTCGGCTATGTGTGCTTCCATCTCCTGAGCCTGTTCCTGGAGTCGCTGGTCGGCTTCCTGCAGTTGCGACTGCATTTCCACGTTGGCTTCCACCAGCTTTGATACAGCGCTAATGATCACGTCGACATCCTGGTTATCCGGATCAGACAGTTCGTCGTTGATCTCCTGCATCTTGGCGTTGTGGCTGCCGACGCTTTCCGACATGACCGTGGTCAAGCGGTGCAGTTGTTCGAGTACCTCATTGGCCTTTTGCATCTTTTCATCGGCGGCGTTCGGTGTGTCGGCAGTCTCGTCGACTTTTTCCGGCGTCCCGGTTTCTTCCGCATCCGGCACCGCCGGCGCGTCGGAACTCTTCAGGAACCAACCTGCCAAAAAGCCGACCACGCCGCCGACCACTACCATGCCGATGCATATCCCAATCATCATGGCCCGTACTCCCACTGCTATGTTTTCAAGTGCGTGCGCACTACTTCTGCACATAGTTACATAGGTTGCCTGTTACGCGTGTCAAAGTCGGCGTTACTATGCGGCACCGACTCGGAATGACCGCCAATCGCGGCGTCAGGACGGACGACCGGCACGCTCGTAACCTATTCTTCCGAGTGGAATTACAGTTTTGAACACGAGGATCCGTCCGTTGATAGCCAAACAACCAGATCGACCGCTACGACATGCCGCATCATTCCGTGATCCCAGCGGGTTCGTCTATACGGGCGCCGACGGGCGTTTGCTGCGGCAAGTCCATCGACGTTACGAAAACGATTATCGGCGTCTGATCGATAGTTCGCTTTATGACGCGCTAGTCGAGCAGCAGATGTTGATCGACCATCAGGAAGTCGAATTGAGTTTACGGGCCACGGACGACGCGGTCCTCGTGCTGGAGCCGCGCAGGCTACGTTGGATTTCCTACCCGTACGAGTGGTCGTTCAGCCAGCTGCGGCAGGCCGCGCTGTTGACCTTGCGAATCCAGCAGCAAGCGATGAAGGTCGGGATGACCCTGAAAGATGCGTCGTCGTACAATATTCAATTCGATGGCTTTCGGCCCGTCTTCGTCGACACGCTGTCGTTCGAGTCCTACACGGCTGGTCATCCGTGGACGGCGTACGGTCAGTTTTGCCGGCACTTCCTGGTGCCACTGGCCCTGATGTCGAAAACCGATGCGTCGCTGAACCGGCTGCTGGCGTTGTACCTGGACGGGATTCCGCTGGACCTGGCGTCGAAGCTGCTCCCCTGGCGAACGCGTTGGAACCCGGCACTGGCGATGCACGTGCACCTGCACGCCCGCATGGTCCACAAACACAGCGACTCGGCGGCAAGCTCCCGGAAACCTCGTTTCGGCGGCATGTCGTCTGGCGGCGTGGAACGCATCGTCGAACACCTGATCAACACCGTGAAGAAGTTGAAGTGGAATCCCGCGGGAACGGAGTGGGCGGACTACTATACCGCCAACTCGTATTCGGAAACCGGTTTTGAAGAAAAACGGCAACTTGTTTCCGCATACCTCGACGACGCCGCACCGACTTCCGTGTGGGATCTTGGCGGCAACACGGGCGTGTTCAGCCGGCTGGCCAGCGACCGCGGAATTCCCACCATCAGTTTTGACATCGATCCCGCCTGCATCGAAAAGAACTATCGGCAATGCCGCAAGGAGGAGAACGAATTCCTCTTGCCGCTGTGGTTGGACCTGGGTAACCCGAGTCCTGCGATTGGCTGGGCGCACAGTGAACGCGAATCCCTGTTGGATCGGGGCCCCTGCGACCTGGCCATGGCACTGGCCATCGTCCATCACCTGGCCATTTCCAACAATACGCCTCTGCCACACATCGCCGGGTTTCTCCGCCAGGCCTGCCGGCACTTGATTGTCGAATTCGTGCCAAAACAGGACCCGCAAGTTCAACGCCTGCTGGCGACGCGCACGGACGTTTTCTGTGACTACCACCAGGATGGCTTCGAGGCCGCCTTCCGCCAGCATTTTGACACCCTCCGCCGCCAGTCAGTGGGCGCGGACGGGCGGGTGCTCTACCTGATGAAGGCGAGGTAGGTTCGTCGCGGTCGAATTGACAGAAACGGCTCAACACCAGATCATGGTGGATATGCATGCATGCCGGGTGGCGTGATGCGCCGCCGGACTACTGGATAAGCTGTGCCCGGGACCTGTCACGACCCTCCGCCCCGCGTTCGGCGCTGTCCCGCCAACCAAACAACCTCGAAAGGAAGCCGTATGCCTCCGCTGTTAAAGCGTTCCTGTTACGCTCTGCTCCTGATGACGCTCTTGCTACGAACGGAATCCGCAATGACCCAGCAGCCGACGAAGAACGTAACCGTTGAAGGAATCACCGAATACGAGTTCCAGAACGGCTTGAAGCTGTTGCTGTTTCCGGACCCTTCACGGCCCACCGTGACGGTGAACCTGACGGTATTCGTCGGTTCGCGCCACGAAGGCTATGGCGAAGCCGGCATGGCGCATCTGCTGGAACACATGCTATTCAAGGGTTCTCCCCTGTTTCCTGAAGTTCCGAAAGTGCTGCAAGAGCGTGGCGCGCGGTTCAATGGCACGACCTGGACCGATCGGACGAACTACTATGAAACGCTACCAGCCAGTGACGACAATCTGGACTTTGCGCTACGGTTGGAAGCCGATCGCATGGTGAACAGTTTCGTCCGCGGCGAGGATCTGGCGTCCGAGATGACGGTCGTGCGAAACGAATTTGAACGCGGCGAGAATTCTCCGCAACGCATTCTCTCGCAACGCATCCATGCGTGCGCCTTTGACTGGCATAACTATGGCAAGAGTACGATCGGCAACCGCAGCGACATCGAGCGCGTGCCCATCACCAACTTGCGCGAGTTCTACAAGAAGCACTATCAGCCGGACAACGCCATGCTGGTGATTGCCGGGCAGTTCGACGAGGAGAGAGCGCTCGAACTGACCGAGAAATACTTCGGCAGCATGCCTCGACCCGATCGTCGCCTGGACAAGACGTACACGGAAGAACCGCCTCAGGACGGTGAGCGTACGGTGACGCTGAAGCGGGTGGGCGATGTAGGGATTGTCGGCGTGGCCTATCACATTCCGTCGGGACCGCATCCGGATTTTCCGCCCGTGCAGACGCTCAGCTACATCCTGGCGATGGAGCCTTCGGGGCGGTTGTACAAGGATCTGGTGGAAACCAAACAGGCCGCCAGCGTGTCCGGATATGCGTACTCGTTCCACGATCCGGGCCTGGCCATGTTCAATGCCGAAGTACGCGACCCCGCCACGCTGCCGAGAGTTCGCGAACTCTTGATCAAGTCCATCGAAAGTACGCGTGATGGAGTGAAAGACGAAGAAGTTGCCCGCGCAAAAGCCGAGATCTTGAAATACTGGGAGCTGGCATTGAACGACAGCACGCAGATTGCTGTTTCGCTGAGCAACTGGGCAGCGCAAGGAGACTGGCGGCTGTTTTTCCTGTACCGCGACCGGATCGAAAAAGTGACCGTCGCGGACGTGCAGGAGGTGGCTCAAAAGTATTTCCAGGAAAACAACCGCACAGTCGGTTTGTTCATTCCGACGGAAGAACCGAAACATGTCACCATCCCCGCCACGCCGGATGTCGCGGCGCTGGTAGAGGATTACAAGGGGCGCGAAGCGATCGCGCAAGGCGAAGTCTGTGATCCGGCGCCTGCGAACATCGAATCACGCACTACGCGTCTGACGCTGGGCAGCGGGATTCAGGCAACCTTCTTACCGAAAAAGACGCGCGGCGAATCGGTCCATTTGCGGTTCACGCTACGTTACGGTAATGAGGATAACCTGAAAGGATACGCAACTGCCGCGCGGTTACTTCCCGAATTGATGACGCGCGGGACGAAGAAGTTGACCTACGAGCAGTTGCAGGATGAACTCAATAACCACCGCGTGACACTCAGCGCGGACGGATCTCGCGGACGCGCGGCGTTCTACCTGCAAACGAAACGGTCGAACCTGGCCGCGGGCATTGAACTCTTGGGACAGGTGTTGCGTGAGCCGCGTTTGGGCGAGGAGGAATTCGAAGTCTACCGCCGGGAAAGGCTGGCCATTGTCGAAAGCGTGCTGACCGATCCCCGCTACCTGGCCAGCACGAAATTACGACGGCTGTTATCGCCATACCCGCCGGGGGACGTCCGCTACGTGCCGACGCTGGAAGAAACGCTGGAGCTGTACCGCGACCTGACGCTGACACAGGTCCGTTCGCTGCACGCAGAATACCTGGGGGCCGAGCACGGCGAGCTTTCTGTAGTCGGCGATTTCGATCCGGCCGCCGTGCAAGCGGCTTTCGAACAGATACTCGACGGTTGGCAGGCGACAAAAGATTATGCCCGTGTGGAGGATCGTGCCTTTACCGACGTCCCGGGCGGTCAGTCTGTGATCAACACCCCGGGTAAGGCCAACGCCACCTATTCTGCCGGAGAGACGATTGCGATGAGCGATTCGCACCCGGATTATCCCGCTCTGGTGATCGGCAATTTCATTCTCGGCGGCGGTTCGCTGTCCT
>CALBSZ010000257.1 GCA_937967665.1 uncultured Planctomycetaceae bacterium | reverse complement strand
ATGGTGATTCTTCTGCTGGGCCATCAGCGACTCCAGCGCCGCCGCCGCGGCCACTTGGGGACGCAAGTCGGCCAGCGAGCCCTTCTCGATGGCGGCCAGCGCAACCTGGCTGTGTTCGATGGCCTCGTTGGCGGCCTTACTGATGTTTTCAATCCGCTGGCTGTTTTTTCCCTGACTCTCGAATTCTGTCAGTTGCCGACCCACCTCCACCAGCGATTCCGTGATTTTTGCCTGTTCCGCAGCGAGGTCGGACAGATCGGGGGGCGATTCCTGGTCGATGGTTTCGACAGGCGCGTCGTTTTCGACCGTGCCGCGGTGCGGCACGCGCTCGGCGATCCGTTCGTTCAGATTGATCTGGCGGCGATGCAGCTCCCCCACGGTCCGCAACATGTCCGTGCGAAATTCACGTGCTTCACGCGTACTGAATTCCGGCAAGGCCAGTGCCTTCAAAACTGCTTGAGGAATCGTTACCAGGTTCTGAATACCGCTGCCTTTCGGCTTATCGTCCACCATCACATGACACTGGCTCGCGAAAATCAGGACGCCAATCCCCGCCAGCATGCCCTTGATGACCGCTGGCGAAACCGCGCGAAACCACTGACCTAGCTTCAATACGCCCGCAATCGCCTGGATGACGCCGGCGATCAGCACGATCACCCCCAGCATTTCCAGGCCGAACCGTTGCACGATTTCGTAAACAATCACAGTCAGCCCGGCCGCCGGCCCGCTTACCTGCAACGGGCAGCCGGCCAGCAGGCCGACCACAAGGCCACCCACAATTCCCGTAATCAATCCCGCGGCCACGGGAACACCTGAGGCAATCGCAATCCCCATGCATAGCGGCAAGCCGACCAGAAACACGACGGTCGAGGCCAGAAAATCCTGCCGCGGAGACGCCAGCAAGCCAAAGCCCGCCGCTCCATTCTTTTCGTTTGATTCTTTCTGTTCCGCTGCATTGTTTTCTTGGTTTGTCATCTTTGTCCCATTCTGGTGTTCAGCAACACATGCCTGATTATTGAATACGACTGGCGACGCTGCGTGACAATGGTTCCGATTGCTTCGGTCCCGCTGAATGGCCGGAAGTTAGCACGGAACGCGTGTGTGGGTGAATTGCCGTCGTCTTGTAAGGGTTCGCCTGCCGCTTCAACGTTTTCGAACCAACCTCTGATTGACGTTTGTCGTCGGACTGCGGGGAAATCGGATTTGCCGATGGGTGCAGTGATCTCGCAGACCGGAAATGCCACTTGCGAGTACACGAGGCGACCGACACGACCGCCGTGAACCCTCGCGGCATAGTATCGGCATTCAAGTAGCCAACCGCGGTCTTTCCGGCGATGGATCGCGGCAACATCAACAACGCAGTGGAGCGAGGAGATCGTGAGAAACCCGATGACCTGAGAGGAACGAAATGGCACCCCGGGTTCGTGCGCCTGTGACACGTTGGCTGCGCTCGGCAAACCGCTGTGGCCGTGCTCGGCTGCAGGTGACCGCCGACCGGCAGGGAACGGAGAAGGTTTCAGCCTCGGAAGATTCGTCGTGATCCGCAGGCGTTTCCGTTTCGACAGTCGGAAGCGGCCCCGAAATGATCGCCGCGCAAGGAAACGATGCCAACACAAACAAGATGGAGCAGCAGAGCAGCGCTTCCACAGGAAGCGGAATCGTGATGCCCAGTTGGCGGAGTGTCGACTGCATCTGACTTATCGTTCCTTCGCGTCTATGACTCCATGCACTTCGGCGACTCCATGCACTTCGGCGACTCGATACGGTTCGGCGACTCCATACGGTTCGGCGACTCCATGCAGTTCGGAGGGCCTGAGTAGCGATTACAAACCCTTGCACGGTTGCTACGTGGCAGTTCCGAAATGATTTCCAGCTGTCCTGTTCCCCCGCGTAGTGTAACCAAACTACACGGGATAATCTATAAAGCGAAGCCACAAACAAGTCAATATCTTATATGACGCAGCCGAACTGTTGCCATGCCGGCCGCCGCCGATTTCTGGTGGAAGTTCCAGGATCCCGCGTCTGTTTTGCCTGACACCCCGCGCAGTGGTAGACTGCATGTTCGGTCGTCGTGGAGTTGGAATTACCGATCGCCACGTTATTGCTGAATTCTTGAACTCACGCCTGCGGCAAGCGGATTCGCGCTGGCAGGCAGGAACTTTTTCGCAGGAGTGTCTGGTAATGAAGTTGGTACAGCAGTCTGCCGTATTGTTGCTCATCGTCGCGTGCTGCCAGGCAGCTTCGTTGCCCGCCGCGGAAAAAGACCGTCCCAATATTCTGTTTATCATCGTCGACGATCAATCTCCGTTTGACCTGAAGACTTACAATCCCGACTCCATCCTGGAGACGCCGGCGATCGACCGGTTGGCCAGGGAAGGCATGGTCTTTGACGGCGCCTATCATATGGGTTCGTTCAGCGGCGCTGTCTGCACGCCGTCGCGCCACATGGTCATGACTGGCCGCACGGTCTGGCACCTCCCCAACGCGCTCGGCGGCAAGCACTGCCCCGACGACATTCTGCAACATGTCATGGCGGCTGTTTTCAAGCACGCAGGGTATGACACAATGCGGACGTGCAAGAACGGAAACAGTTATGCTGCCGCGAATAAACTGTTCGATGTTGTCCGCGACGCCACCAAACGCGGCGGTACGCCAGAAACCGGCAGCGCCTGGCACGGAGAGCAAGTGCTGAGTTACCTCAACGAACGCGAGGCCGCGGCAGATGATGACCCCTTCCTGATCTATTTCGGGTTCTCGCACCCGCACGACACTCGCAATGGCACGCCCGAGCTCCTGGCAAAGTATGGCGCTACCAACCATCGCGATAAGAATTCGCTGCCGCCCGCCAACGCGAAACAACCGCCGTTGCCAGTCAACTACCTGCCAGAACACCCGTTTCCTCACGGGCATCCGGGCTTGCGCGATGAAGTGGCCGTGTCCGGAGTCTGGCAACGGCGCGACGAGCAGACGATTCGTAACGAACTGGGGCGCCAATTCGCCTGCGACGAGTACATCGATCAGCAGATCGAACGGGTCCTGAAGAAGCTGGAAGAAATGAATGAACTCGACAACACCTACATCTTCTACACTGCCGATCATGGCATGGCGATTGGGCGGCACGGCTTGCAAGGCAAACAAAATCTCTATGAACATACCTGGCGCGTGCCCTTCATCGTCAAGGGACCGGGGATCAAGCCCGGCACGCGTGTCACGGGCAACAGCTACCTGCTTGACGTACTACCGACTTTGTGCGATCTGGCCGGCATCGAAATGCCCGAATCGGTGGAAGGACGCAGCCTGAAAACCGTGCTCGACGGCCAGCAGGACGTTGTGCGGGAGACACTCTACGGCGTCTACTGCGGCGGCACGAAGCCAGGGATGCGTGCGGTCAAGCGGGGTGATTGGAAGCTGATCAAGTACGACGTCCTGAATGGTACCGTGCACGAAACGCAGCTCTTCAACCTGGCGGCGAACCCGCACGAATTCCTCGCCGAACACGGCAAGTCCGAGCCGCTCTTGACCAACCTCGCCTCGAATCCCGCCTATGCCGAGAAACTGGCTGAAATGGAAGCGCTGCTGCTGTCGGAAATGCGCCGTCTGGACGACCCCTACCGGCTCTGGAATCAGCCAGCCGACGGACCTGTGTCGCCCCCCACCCAGAAAAAGAAAAAACGTCCCGGCAAGAAGTAGTCTGGGCGCACAATAGGTAGTTTCTACCGTCGTCTTTTTGGTCCGAGCATCCGGGAGAACATCATGATGCGAGCTATCTTCGTGGTTGCGTTGATCACTCTGGGAATCTTCCCAGCACAAGCTGCCGCGCAGGCGCGGCCCAACGTCGTCTTGATCATGGCGGACGACCTGGGGTACGGAGACTTGTCGTGTTACGGCAGCGACACCATCGCAACTCCCGTGCTGGATCAGCTGGCAAGTGAAGGCACTAGATTGACCAGCTTCTATGCTGGCTGCACGGTGTGCACGCCGTCCCGGATGGCACTGCTGACCGGGACGTACCCCGCACGACTCGGCTGGCGCGGCGGCGTGGTTGGGTACGGTATCAAGCCAGTCAACGGCCTCGCTCCCGAAGTGTTGACCATCGGGGAACTCTTCAGATCCGCCGGTTATGCCACGGGGCTCTGCGGCAAGTGGCATCTGGGTGATGCGCCGTCGATGCTGCCGATGAGCCAGGGATTCGATACCGCGTTTTTTATTACCAAGAGCAATAACCAAACCAAGCAGTTGTATCGCAATGAACAGCTGGTCGCCGACCCGTTTGACAACCGCCGGCTGACCGAACAGTTTACGGCCGAGGCCGTCAGGTTCATTGAGGCGAATCGAAAGCAACCCTTCTTTCTGTACCTCCCGTTCACGGCGCCCCATTTTCCCGCGGAAGCGCATCCCGACTGGAAAGGCAAGTCGAGACTCGGTGCCTACGGCGATGTTGTCGAGGAACGGGACGGTCGCATTCGACAGATCATGCAGACCCTCAAGGCCCGCGGGCAGCATGCAGAGACGAACGCAGTCATCA
>CALBSZ010000256.1 GCA_937967665.1 uncultured Planctomycetaceae bacterium | reverse complement strand
GTTCAGCCAGTTCCTTGGCGTCCAGGACATCGTCGCGGTTGGCATCCAGCCGCTGCAAACGGTGCCACATCTGCGGAGGCGCCTCGCCGCGCGTAATCCTGCCATCTTTGTTTTGATCAAACACCTGGATGCGCTGCATCCTCTGACTGGCATTTTGAGGTCGCTGCGCGAGCGCGGTCGCTGCCTGACCCACGGCAACGGCCAAGCCGGCGATCAACACGAGACGCTGCATGACGTGTTCTCCATTCTGGTTCCCCGCATGACATACCCACCTTCCATACATAAACCCGCCACCACGGACAAAGTTTCGCGAAAATATGGGTTCATGTTGGCGTGCTGCTGGCCTAGCTTGTTCCTGTTCGACCGTTGGCAGCATGGCAGCCAACTACCGAAAGTGCTCGTGAATCGCACCTAAGCGGCTCGGTCCTGGCATTCGAGGCGGATGGCCGGTTCTGGCGACTCCAGCGTTGGCGCGGACCGCTTTCCTTGACGCCGCAGCGGGACTTCGCCCTCCAGCCGGTAGCCGCCCGTGGCCCAGTCTTCGGCCTGGTCGGTGAGTTGATTCAGCAGTGTCTGCGTGTGTTGGCGATAGTGTTCGATCCCCTGCCGACTGAGATCGGGAGGAATCTGCAGCCGCGGCCCCGCCACCACGCGGGCGCGGCTGTACAGGCGCGGAATGGCAAAGCGATCCCAGGTCGACACGCGGTAGGGATTGTCGTATCCGAGTCCGATGGGGATGAGCGGGATTTGCAGTTTCGATGAAAGGTAGACTGGGCCCTGTGCCAGCCGCCGCCGTGGTCCTCGCGGACCGTCGGGCGTAATGGCCAGGTTCATGTGCTGGCACTTGTTGAAGAGTTCGCGGAGGGCCGCCACGCCACCGCGGTTGCTGGACCCGCGCACCGTTCGAAAGCCCATATGCCGAGCCGCCTGCGAAAGGAATTCGGCATCCTGATGCTGGCTCACCAACATGGCCACATTGCAGTTACCGCGCAGGTAGAACAAAAAGGGAATGTATTCATGCCAGTGAATGAAAATCGCCGGGCCGAGGAAACGATCATAAGCCGGATCGTCGGCGACATCGTACAACGCCGCGCGGTATTCCAGCGTCGACATCCAGTAGCGGACCAGATTCGCGACACCCAGGCCGCCGAGTTTCAAAAGTGACTTGCTTTTCAATCGCATAGCGGCATCCGTGCCTCGTAGTACGCTTTCAGCGTTTTCTGATTAACTCCGATTCCATTCGCCGGTGAACACCTCTTCCGCGGGCCCGGTCATGAAAACATGATTACTGGCTTCGTCCCAGTCGAGTTCCAGGTCGCCGCCGCGAAGATGGTTCAGGATCCGCCGCTCCGTATTTCCACTCAGCACGCCCGCGACGCACACCGCGCTGGCACCCGTCCCGCAGGCCCAGGTTTCTCCCGAACCCCGTTCCCACGTGCGCTGCCGCACTTCGGTCGGCGACACGATCTCCACGAACTCCACATTCACCCGCGCGGGAAAACTCGAGTGCTTTTCGATCTGCGGGCCGATGCCCAGCACGAGGTCGTCGGAGGCGCTATCGACATAGGTGATGCAGTGGGGATTGCCCATCGAGACGCACGTGACCAACAACGTCCGCTCGCCAATCGTCAGCGGCACATGGACCACGGGATCGCCCGGCAGCGTCGTCGGGATCTCGGCAGCGCCGAGTATCGGTTCGCCCATGTCCACGCGGACGCGGCGAACCTTGCGCCCCACGGCTTCGACTTCCAATGGCAAAACACCTGCGCCGGTTTCGATTTTCAAGTTGTTTTGACGACAGATCCCGTGATCGTAAACGTACTTGGCGACACAACGAATGCCGTTGCCGCACATCTCCGCTTCCGAACCGTCTGCGTTCAGCATCTGCATCCGAGCGTCGGCAACCTCAGACGGTCGAATCAAGATGACCCCGTCGCCGCCGATTCCAAAGCGCCGGTCCGACATGGCTCGCGCCAACTCGGCCAGGTCCCCCTCCACGGTCTCCGTGAAGCAGTTGATGTAGACGTAGTCGTTACCGGCGCCGTGCATTTTGGTGAAACGCATGTGAATTTCAAATTGTCGAGTGGTGATTGCAGAGTGCAGAATGTGATCGCTATTCTGATGCCTTGCCGCAAAGTTCTCAACCGCTGAGATCCAGCTGGTTCCCCCGGTGCCCCGTAGGATCCTTGCTCTGGCTATCTGCAGGACCGTTCCCGTCGGCGGCAGGTTCGTCCTGGTCTTTGTCCTCAGGCTGCTTTTCTTCGGGACGTTCCCAGATTCGGCGGCCATCCGCATCGCGGTCGCCGGCCTGCTCGTCCTGTTCCGTTTCGCCGATCCCAGCCGCGTTTTCGGCCTTTTCGGTCGTTTTGGTTTGGCGCGATTGAGCAGCTTCGTCTTGCTGCGTTCGCTCGGTCTCACTTCCCTTTGCTTGGGAATACTGGGTTCCGGCCGCGCTTCCGATGAACCCCAGCGGTCCAATACTCATCCCTTCCTCCTTTCGTGAAGAGGTCTTGCCGTTCTTGAGTTATCTGGGAACCAGTCGAAACGTTCCTCCATTTTTCTTCTTCGCTGACTGGCGCGCCGCGACTTCCGGGAAGAGTTGGCGCAGGGTTTCATTGAGTGCCGGCAGCGGCTGGGAGGTCAGTTGCGGAGCGGACAGGCTCCCATCCACCTCGATTTTGAGAAACTGCCGGCCGGCTTCGTGCAGCACGGTCTTCAGGAGCGGCGAGTACAGATCGTCGCGACCGACCATGGCATAAAAGTCCACGTTCAGCTCGTGATCAAAACTGACGCCGCCCGCACCCTTAAGACTGATCGCATCGCCATTGAAATCGATACGGTTCAATTTGACGTAGTCTCCCACGATGTCAAAATCGATATCGCTGCTGGTAAACGCCGTGGCGTCCGGTGGCCGCACGCTTAGCACTTTCAACAACTGAACCATCACTGGAAGTTCATAGATGTTGGCATCGCGCAAACGCAAGAAGCCCTGACCGCGCAGCGATTCGCGGCCGGTCGCGTTGCCGGCAAGTTCGATCATGCCGAAGGCGCGTCCGGAGATATTGTCGCTGCTCGGCGAAAACTGCGCGGCAACCTGCCTCAAGTCGGAATCGCTCAAAGTGGCGGCCAGCTCGAACGTCGGCAGGTCGCCCAGGGTCGCCTGGCCGTCGCCGGCGATACTACCTCCAAAAACATTCGCCGTGATTTGACGTGGCGGATTGTTTCCAGGCGGGACTCGCGAGCCGAGCACGGCAATGTCCTGGTTGATCAGCAGCGGACCGCGGACATTCGTCAACTGAATGTCCTGCCAAATCAAGCTTTCCAGATTCAATTCTCCCAGACACGCCAAACCCTGAACGCTATGATCGCCCACAAATCGCACGTCCCCCCACATACTGCGGATGGGCAGCCCGATGTGGATCGAGCAGTTGGAGAGCACGGCCGTCAAGTCCCAGTGCGACTGGATATTGCCGCGAAATTGACGATGTCCGCTGAAGGCCATCGAGCCGTACAGGTTGATCGGTCCTTGCACGTTCAGCCTTTCCAGAGCGGCACCCAACGGACGCGGAACGGCAAGGATGAGGTCCCGGTTGGCCACAACGCGATCGGCGGTGATCCGTTCCAGGTTCACCGTCCAGCGACCGTCGGGAATCGCTTCGGCCAGGCCGCTCAGGTTCAATCGCGTGTCGCCGCGCGAGGCCGAGATGTTCCTCAGTGCCACGCGTCCGTCGCGATAGTGGATCTCGCCGGTCACGTCGTTCAGGCGATAGGGGAACCAGGTCGGCTGAACGCTGATGCTGCGTCCTTCGACATTGTCGGCGGCAGCGCGTTTGGCGGCCCACACCTCGATGTCCAATTCCTTGCTCTCGGACAAGTAGTGAACTTCGATATTCATTTGGTCCAGCGTCCCGCGCGGACGAAGTTGACTCCAGATTTCGCGCATCTCCGAATTCAGCGACTCGCGAAATTCATCTTCCAGCGGCACGTCCCAGGCAACGAAACTCAGTGACAGATCTCTTGACGCGGACGGCGAGGTCTCCCAACGGCCGTTACATTTAACGAATCCCGAATCGTTCTGTCCCTGGAAGTCGGTGAAAGTCAGTTGGTCGTCCTTGATTTCGATCAGCCCCTTCACACGCGTCAGCGGATAGGGGAATTTCTCATAACGCAAAGAACCATCGTGAACGCCGATCCGGATGTGCTTCCCGAATGGCTGCGCGGGATCCTGCCTTTCGAAACGCGACCAAAAGCTGATCGTGCCGGCCGGCTGAAGCGACGCGACCACCCGACCGGCCGCGGGAGGCATGGCGTCCAAGATGTCCTTATTCACCGGCACGCGACCGTTGCAGCTGAGTTCGATCCAGCCGACCTGTTGCTCCAGCGGTCGAGAAATCTTTCCATGGATGATCACCGTCTGATTGGCCGCGTTCGCGCGGAGGCCGTCCAGCGTGAGCACGTCGTTCTCCAGACGCAGGTTGCCCTGCAGGTGAGTCACCCGATAAGGGAACTTGTAGAAGGCCGTGGACACGTCTTGACAGTGGACGTCAACGTAGGTGGGAACCCACTGTGATCCCTTGCCGACCAGCCGCACCTCGGCGTCAACCACACCCAGCGGTTCAAACTTGCTCCACAAGTCGCGAACCGCCGCTGGCAGGGAAGCTACCGTGGGTTGGTCAATCAGCAGGTCCTTGGCAATGGCGTGAACCTGAATCCGACTATCCGGTTGATAACCCGAGGTCGTGATGGCCACCGTCAACACGGTACGTCCGGCCAGCGCCGACGCGCGGCTGATCTGAACACCCTGTTCGGTCGCGCGAAAATTGGCTTGGACGTTGGTTACCGGATACGGCAAGCGCGGTTCGTCAATGCGCCCGCCAGTGAGTTGCCCCTGGACCACGAAATGGATCTCCGCCGGAGACTCAGAATTGACACCGGATTCGATGTGGTACTCCAGGTCGATCTGTCCCGTGATCGCCGACAGGGCACCCAGCTGCCGCTGCGTTTCGACCGGCAGCAACCGGATGAGTTCCGGAGCCAAGCGGAGCTGCCCGACATCGCCGTTGAGCGCCCAGGTCTGGTTCTGCAGATTCACGTAAGAATTGACAACACGGATTTGCTGGCAGTGATCGGTCGTCACGTTGCCATCGATGTGATACGTCGGCGGAACCAGACCAAAGCTGACCAGATGTGCCAGTTCCGGGGGATAGCTGGGCGTGAGTGTCAGGTTGGCGCTACGCAGAACCAGCGAAGAATGATTGGCCGCGTCAGTGACCACGATCTGCGCCTCCTGGATCACCGTCTTCGGCGCGCGCGGGCCGAACTTCGGCAGCGGCCACAGCGAACGGACGTTCCAGCTGCCGTCGCTGGAGTGGGTGGCTTGTAAGTGGAGGCGCCGGATGAAGATGCAGTTGGCCGCGGGTTTGTTCAACAACAAGTCCGACAGCGTCGCGTCAACGTCCACGAATACTTCTTCGATCCTGGCCAGGACCTGCCGCTGCCGCGGGTCTCCGATCGTGATCCCGCGAATCCAAATCCCTTCGCCTTCCACGAACCGCGCCGTGCGGACGCTCACGTTCAACCCCGCATAATGTTCTTGCAGCGTCCGTTCGAAGTGAAGGCGGATTTCGTCGTCCACGCGATGTAAGAGATAAACCCACCCGACGGCGGCCACCGCCACGAAAGCGATGACGATCAAGGCCAATAGCCGTACCGTACCACAGAATCTGCTGAAGATTCCTCGACGCGGCTCCAAATTGTCCAAGGTCGCATCCATGCAATGCTTGGCGAGTCGAAATGGTTAAGGGACGAGGCTAACTTTCGGTTTTCTTCCGTAAGGCACGATGGCGGATACCACACTCGCCGCCAGGACGATCATTCCCAGCATGGCGGGTTCCCGATAACGGATTGAGCTGACAAAGACGATGTGCAGCAAAGTGAAATATACGGCCGGTAACAGGCAGATCCAGGTTTGCCAGCGCGCCCGCTGCCGCCATGCGCCCACGGCGGCCAAGGCCATCAAAGGCACATACGTCAGCAGCAGCAACAGCCGGATCGTCGTGCTTTGAAACTCGTCCGCGTTGGGGAAAATGTTCCACATGCGGACGAATTTGGTCAGGCCGAGCTGCAGCGCGCGCCCAGGATGCTGGCCGGCCCATTGCAACGCGGCATCGCGCAACAGCCGATCACGTTCGAACTCGGTCATCTCTTGGCCCGCGGTCGCGTGGCTTTGCTCCCGTTCCAGCAACGCATCGCCATGGGACATGTCGCTGGCACCCGTGGCCTGCGGATTCCAGCCGTCGTAAAGGCTGGCTCCGACTTGCAGCGTGGTCGGGACAAAATGCCCCGTCAACGCGTAGTTTCGCGCCCACCACGGCAACAGGCAAAGGACCATCGTCGCCAGCGTCACCGCCGTGATCACCAGCTGCTTGCCGCGGTGCAGGAACAACACCGCCACAACCGCCAAGGCAAACGGCACGAACAACAACCAGCTCGGCCGGGTCAGAACGGCAGCCGCGGCGCAGCCACCCGCCAGCGCGGAAAGCCACAGTCGGCGCAGAAGACGATCGCTGGTGAAGGCCATCCACCATAGAAGAAGTTGCAACATCATCAACAACATGAACGGCGCTTCCGACAGCACGAACACACTGGTGGCCACCGCACCTGGATAGAGCGCAACCATGATTCCCGCGACAAGCGACGTCGCGCGATCAAAAGCCAGCGCCGCGAAACACATGGTCACGGCAGTCGTCGCGCCGCCCATGACGGCCCCCAACCATCGCGCCGTAAGGACACGCGGTTCTTGAGTGCCGTGAAAGAGCCATGACAACAGCCACGGGTATCCGGGCGTGCGGAAGATCTTGGCGTCACCATACTGATAAGGCTGATCGGCGGCCATCGCGCCGGCCAACGTCCAGTAGCTCTCGCTGTCCGGAAATAGAAACCGCTCGCCCACTGGCACTTTCGACTCCCACCAATATGCTGCTGCAACGCGCACTCCGAGCGCAATCATCAACACCGCGATCGAAGCCGCGAAGAATCTGCTCATCCAGTGCTCGTGAAAGCGAAGGCCTTACGGATAAAAAACCAGCGAATCGTAGGCTTCGCGCATGATAGCGTCAATACAGATTACCGCTCATTCACACCTGGCTGGCACTCGCTAAGGTAAACCAGCAGCACTAGTTACACGCGCGATGCGAGGCTCGGCTGCCGCCGGATCCGTTGCCGCGTGAACACCAAACTTGTGGGTTCTAGCGGTTCTAGGCGAAATGGAATTCCGGATAAGAAGAATTGTCTCAAATCCTGAGATTTCAATTGTTTACATCCCAAGAGTTGCCGGTATACTCGTAGGCTTTGCGTAATTTAACACGGATCTTGCCTGGTAGCGAAGCTAAACGGGAGTGCTATTCAATGTCATCTGCTGTGGATAATCGTGGGAAGCTGATGTGGGCGAGTTTTTTGACCCTGATCGCCGCCGGAATGGGATTTGGGGTTCGAGCTGGCGTCTTAAGCGAGTGGGCAGACGCGTTTGGCTTTACCAAGTTCGAACTGGGCACCATCACGGGCGGGGGACTCGTCGGATTCGGTATCGTCATTCTCATTGCGAGTCTGATTACCGACCGAATTGGCTACAAGAAGATCTTGCTCATCGCGTTCTTGCTGCACGTACTATCGCTCGTAGCAGCGACGCCGATTTTTCATGCCATGGGAAAGGACGCAACATTCCAGTGCCTCTATTGGGGCATGTTCATTTTCGCCGTCGCGAACGGTTTGTGCGAAGGCGTCATCAATCCGCTCATCGCCAACATCTATCCCGAAAATCGCACGCACTACCTGAACATTCTTCACGCGGGCTGGCCCGGTGGTTTGATCCTCGGCGGCTTATTGGGACTTGGCCTGGTCGGGAAAGTTCCTTGGGAAATCCCCACAGCCTTGTACATTCTGCCTTCGCTTTGGTACGGGTTCATCGTCATCAAGGAACCGTTTCCGGATTCCGACGTCAAGAAGACAGGGATTACATTCGCTCAGATGCTGGGGGAATTCGCGTCTCCGATATTGCTCTGCCTGCTGCTGCTTCACGCCTGTGTCGGGTACGTGGAACTGGGTACGGACAGCTGGATTACCAGCATCACCGAAATGCTCACAAAGCAAGGGTTCCTGCTGTTCATCTACGCTTCGTCCATCATGTTCGTCTTGCGCTTCTTCGCTGGTCCGATTGTTGAGCGAATTAATCCGCTGGGCCTGTTATGCATTAGTTCGGTATTGGGTGCCACGGGACTCTTTCTGCTGGGGTCCGTCAAGACGGCACTCATGGCTTGGATCGCCGTCACGATTTACGGATTCGGAAAGACCTTTCTCTGGCCCACGATGTTGGGAATTGTTGGCGAACGATTCCCGCGCGGCGGAGCGATCACGATGGGAGCGATGGGAGGCATCGGCATGCTTTCGGCCGGCCTGCTGGGCGGGCCTGGCATCGGCTACAAACAGGACCGGTTCGCGTCGGAAAACCTGCAAGCCACGGCCATGGAAACCTACGACCGTTACAAAGCCAATAGCGAAAACGGCTTTCTGTTCTTTCCGAAAGTAACCGGACTGGACGGACAAAAAGTCGGGGTGCTGCGAGAAGACCCGCCAGCCACCACGCTGGAATCCGATTACGCCACCTTCAAAGAACGACAGGAAAAGGGCGAAGGTGAAATACCGGCCGAGTTGGTCGCCCTGAAACAATGGTGGGATACCACGGGCGAGCCGAATCAAGAAACGGACAAGCAGCCGGTGGAGGAGGCGAGTATCCAGGGCGGCCGGATGGCATTGAAAATTACGGCCGCCGTGCCTGCCACCATGTTCGTCGGTTACCTGCTGCTCGTGATTTACTTCCGCATGCAAGGTGGCTACAAGACCGTGGAACTGACGGAACAGAGCGAGAGCAAGGAATAGCGCTCGATGGCCCTTTGATTTCTGGATTACTCGATTCTCGACGCATCCACGACTGGAATCGACCCGCGGCCCTGGAATGCCAGGGCCGCTTTCATGCGCGGTCCGGATCGGGCGACCTCCTCGATCGACCGGCACCGCTCCCGAAAGTGTCCGTCCTTGTTCAATCCAGGGGGACGGTGCCGATCTCGCCGGGAAGTTGCCAATTTCCTGTGGCGACGCAATAATGCGGGATTCTCCGCTACACGCTCCAACTGGTGAATCCCATGAAAGATAAGATCCGCTGTACCGCAATCACCTTTGATGATGTACTGCTCCAACCCGCGTACAGCGAAGTGGTTCCGTCGGACGTTGACGTTCGCACTCGATTGACCCGCAGCATCCAGCTCGAACTTCCTCTCATTAGCTCGCCCATGGATACGGTGACCGAAAGTGCCATGGCCATTGCCTTGGCAAAAGAGGGGGGCTTGGGCGTGATCCACAAGAATATCCCGGTCAAGGCCCAGACCGAAGAGGTGAACAAGGTCAAGCGGTCGGCCAACGGGATCATTATCGACCCCGTCACGCTCCGGCCGGAAGAGCCGGTCACCGCCGCCCAGGCGGTGATGGATCGGCACAACGTCTCGGGTGTCCCCATTACCAAGGAGGACGGCACCCTGGTCGGGATCATCACCCGTCGCGACCTGAGATTCCTTGAGTTGTCTGACTTGCCCATTTCCGCGGTGATGACCAAGGATCACCTTGTAACGGCTACAGGAAAAGTAACGCTTGCAGAAGCTGAGAAAATTTTAACGGATAAAAAGGTGGAGAAACTTCTGCTGGTTGACGAAAATTACATCCTGACGGGACTCATCACGATCAAAGACATCGACATGATGAACCGATTCCCGCATGCTTGCAAGGACGAGCATGGTCGGTTGCGAGTCGGAGCGGCGGTCGGAGTCTTTGATTTTGAGCGTGCGGCCAGCCTGATTGAAAAGGGCGTGGACGTGCTGGTCGTGGACAGTGCCCATGGGCACTCGTCCAACGTGATCGAGACCGTCCGAGAAATCAAACGGCAATGGCAGATCGAAGTCGTCGCCGGAAATGTGGCAACCAGGGAGGGATGCCGAGATTTAATTGAAGCGGGAGCGGACGCTGTTAAAGTCGGCATCGGCCCCGGTTCGATTTGCACGACCCGAGTGATTAGTGGCGTGGGGGTGCCGCAAGTCACTGCGATTTATGAAGCTGTACAAGTAGCGAAGGAAAGCGATACACCCGTAATCGCGGACGGAGGAATTCGCTACTCGGGCGACGTAACCAAGGCGATTGCCGCTGGGGCGCATTGCGTCATGATCGGCGGTCTGTTCGCTGGCGTTGCGGAGAGTCCCGGACAAACCATTTTGTACCAAGGTCGCACCTTCAAGGTGTACCGAGGAATGGGCTCGTTGGGAGCTATGGTGAAAGGTTCCAGCGAACGCTATCGCCAGAGTGATAGCGGTAGCGGAACTGGAAAGCTGGTTCCTGAAGGAGTAGAAGGGCGTGTGCCCTTTAAAGGTCCCTTAAGCGACTTCGTATATCAGCTTGTGGGCGGCTTGCGTGCCGGTATGGGATACTGTGGCACGCGGACCATCGATGATCTGCGCAAGAAAGCTCAGTTCATTCAGGTGTCGGCTGCAAGCGTTAGAGAGAGTCACCCCCATGACATTTCGATTACGCAGGAAGCGCCGAACTACAGCGCTGAGTACCCGTCTTCAGGTGAAAGCTCGTAGCGGACTGTGCCTGTTCGCCCTGTTCATGGCGAACACGGTCGCGGCTGACGAGCCCGCTTTCTTTCGCGGCGTCCGCAACGCCCAACCGTTACCTCTGACCTCGCAGCCGCAAGCGTCCGAGACCGTGACCTGGGAGGCGACGCAGCCGACCGAGCAATCTGGTCCGTTCAAATGGCGTGTCGTCCGCACCGTGAACATGGCCACGGACGAACAGACGACTCACGAAGTCCGCCAGGCCAGTGCGTCGGAAGCGTGGCGATCGCGGCACGCCCCGTTGCCGCCGCGGATCATCAACGCGTCGCAAGTCGAACCGCGCGAAGAAAACCCTTTCGACGATCCTTTCGGCGATCGCGAGAACGAAGCCGTTCCTCCTTCCGCCCTGGATTTGCCAGGGCTGGAGGCACCAACGCCGGCCGAGCCGAATGCGGCGACCGACGATGCGATCGAACCGGAATTCCAGCCGGCGCCCCCGTTGAATCCGCTGCCTTTGGACAGCGAGCCGGCCGCCCCGGCGGACAGCGATGCCCCGCCCGCACCGCCGCTGCAGCCCGGACCGGCGAACCTGTTTCCAGGTACACAAGGCAAACCGTGCAACCAGATCTACAACGAACGGGATTGCTGCATGGTCGGCGACCGTTGCAATGAAGTTCGCCAGATCGTCCATAACATGACCATCGACAAGATTTCGCTGGATATCACCCCGGTCTACAAACCGGATGCCCACGACATCCGTTCGCACAACACGCTTTCGAAGTTGTCCGCCGTTCCGTCGCGAACCTGGCGGAACCGCCAGGGCGAAGTGCTGGCAACGGGCAAACTGACCAACATCGTGAATCAACGCGTGTTGGTGAAGACAAGTGGCGGCGAAATCGTCAAGCTTTCCTTCATGGACCTGAGCGACGACGACCATTGCTTCGTCGCCGGCTGGTGGGGCCTGCCGCCGGAATGCACGCTGGCATATCGCGAACACGAAGGCCGCCACTGGACCGCGGCCACCATGACCTGGAAGGCCTCAGCACTCTGCCACAAGCCGCTGTACTTTGAAGAAACACAGTTGGAACGCTATGGGCATACCACTGGCAGGTTCTCTCAACCATTCGTGTCCGGAGCCCACTTCTTTGGCAACATTGCCGTGCTGCCATACAAGATGGGAATCCATCCAATCCACGAATGCCAATACTCTCTAGGCTACTACCGTCCGGGCAGTTGTGCTCCCTGGCTGGTACCTCCGGTACCTGTCAGCCTCCGGGGCGCCCTCCTGCAAACCGGTGCCGTACTGGGCGGTATCTACGCATTGCCGTAACACAACGATCTTGCTTCGGGAGCGATTGGCTCGTCAAACCGGCGCGGGAATCCCCGCGCCGTTTGGCATTTCTTGGGGGGGGGGCGGAACAGAGTCTTCTTGCCACTGTCACCTCGCAAGATGCAACCCGGCAAAACGTTACGCAACACAAGCAAATACGTTGACCCCGGTGCGCGCGGCATTTTAGAATAACTCCGAGGCGACGTGGCAACAAACATTCACGCAGATTTCTGATGCGCATTTACAGTAACATTCCTAGGGAGAGCTGCACACCAAAAGCACATCCCATATGATAC
>CALBSZ010000255.1 GCA_937967665.1 uncultured Planctomycetaceae bacterium | reverse complement strand
ACGAATGTCTGATACAACTCGCCACCTAATGAGTAAATGTTCTCAGAAAGTGCAGCGACGTTGTAGAGCGCAGAAAAATTGTCGCGGGTCTGCTCAATACGAATCGCCGAGCGGATCAGTGACTCAACCACAGGGAGATCAGGGTGATTGAGAATAAAATACTGCTCATCTACGTCTGTAACGATACTGGGAAGATCTACGTAAAGTGCATTATTTGCCTGGGAAGGGGTGATGCATTTGCACGTGCGAAGGAATTCGCTGTCAAAGCGAGCCATCAATTCTCGCGACTTTTGAATCATTCCGATACTGGTGGTCGGCAGATCCGTTGACGCGGCTATGGACTTTGACAGCCGATCGCCCAAGTATTCCTTCAACGCGTTATAAAATGTTGTGTCGTCTGGACTCGGAATGGTGATCATGGTCATATCGTCCGAATGCGACACCAGTTGTAACTTGTAATTCGGATTGCCAACATCGGACTCTGTCACGCTGGCTTGTTGAATCGCCTCCCAGCGAATCTGTGTATAGACTCGTTGGTCATCGAGGGTCGATATGGCATCGTCGTCCATCCATATTGGCCAGACACGATCTTTGTCGCGGCGCCTTAGGCCGACGGCGACGCGCGCCCCTGAAAAACAAATCACAGCGGCAGACAGCAACCGAACTAGGGTGTTCGGATAGATGCATGCGCCGGTTGCAATGAGCATGGTTAATACCCACATCAGTACTTCCTGCCGGGTGATGCTTCGATCGACGGCAAAACGTTGAACGTGGAACTGATTGTTGAAGCGGGAACACGAATTCATTGGAATGCCTCACGCCATTGATGCCATTCACGTCGATGGAGCAAGAGCGATACCGGCCATAGGCACCAGCGGACAGGTCGCGGTACGTGATCAGCACGAGTGCTCAGAAGATTCCATGTCGATTGCCACGCCTCATGATGGAGTTGACGAGCGTGCTCGACGTGTCCAGTTTGAAGATAAATGCGAGCCTGATTGCGCAGGCATGTCCGTAACCCTACGCCGCCCAACTGCCTGCACGCGCGCTCTTCTTCGGCGTGCACCTTTAAAGCTTCATCAAAATCTCCTTGTATTGCGTAGGTATTTGCGAGATTGCCGAGACAGTTTTGTAGATCGAAAATGCTGCCGGTTGACCGACACCATTTGACTTGGCCGACAAGCAGTTCGCGCGCATCATCGAGACGGCCGAGATTGGTTAGGGCCAATGCTTGGTTGTTCTTTACCCGCATTGCATCATCGAAATTGCCGGATCGCTCAAAGTCGTGCTGTAACGACTGCAACTTCTCAAGGGCTTTTTCGTTATCGCCTCGCTTAAGATAGATGTCTGGCAATAGCTGCATATTGCGCTGCGCGTATACTGCATGTCCCCATCGCTGCATCAAGTTCTCGGCGAGGCGAAAACGCTGCTCTGCCCTAGCAAAGTGACCCCACTCCTTGTCGTACGCGGCGATTCCTGCAATCGCGGTTGCAACGGATTTGGGATCGCGCATTTCAAGGCCCAAATCGTGCAGTTCCTTGTGAATCTTGTAAGCTTCCTTTCGTAGACCAAACCGCCCGAGGCTAGAAGCGAAAGGGGGCAACAGTTGTAAGAGCTGTCGCATCTCCTTCCGGCGCGCATGATGGACGAGTACGCGCCATACAGGAATAGCAAAAGCCTCGAGCGACAACGAATGGAGCAATAATGCAACCGTCCGCGCGAAAGGCTCATCTGATTGTGGGGCCTCCAGGACGTCACAATACGCCTCTTGTGGTAGTACTTCCGTTTGCTCTAAGATCCTTGCCCAGTAATAACGTGCGTCCAACTCGGAGAAACCCCAAAGCTGGACGAAGAACTCTCGGCCAGCCATGGTCGCGGCGAGAACGTCTAATTTGTCAGCAGCCAGCAACTGCCAGGGGAACTCGTCAATGAAGCGAACGTTGAAGTGATTTCGTCGCTCAAAATAATCAGCCAATCGTTCGTGCGGCCGCCAGGCCACATCGGCGACGAATCTTTTGTCGATCCACTCGGCGAGATGCCGGTGGTAGAACGCGAGTACATTTGCACTGGGGGCCGATCGTTCCGCCAGATACGGAGCCAGGTCGTAACGGAGTCGGGACCAAATGGCGATGGGAATGCGCGGGGGCTTAGACGGAAGCGTGTGATTGTTGGCTACGCTCGCGTTGTCAAGCTCCGTCTTATAATCGGGGTCGGCGAACAGGACTTCAAGAATCTCAGTCTCGCTCAAACCACGGCGCGCGGCTCCGAGGTAGCCCAGCAGGAACTGCACCAGCGACTCGCCATGATTCTCCGATCGGCTTAGCCTCTGGCAGAGTTGCTGTAGCAGTTCCGAAACACTGTTCCCGGGCGCGGCGGGAGAGTCCCAAGAATTCCACAGCTTTGCTTCCTCGAACAGCAGCTTGAGGAAGAGCGGTTGGCGGCAGGTAGCACTCGACGCCAGTCGCGACTCGATGAGTTGCCGCTGTGCATCAGTCACCTTGCGGCCGGCCGCGGGCAGCCACCGGTCGAACACAAGGGTCGTCGCTTCGTCGGGAGACAGCGCATCCAGATTCAGCCAGTTTTCAGAGGGGAGCGCGCGGCCCTGGAGACTTCGATGTGGTTGGCCAGCCGGGTCTTGCTCGTCGCGGTCTGACAGACAGCTTACAACGATTTTCACATTTGGCGGCAACTCGCCGTAAGGTAGCCAAAACAGTTGTTCACTGTTGTCTGCGTCGGACAGCTGATCGAGTGCATCGAGAAACAGGATGATGGGCCTCTCGGCCGTGGCCGCGTTGAAAAGGCGTCGAAATTCCTGAGTCAACTCCTGGATGTCGGTCGGAAGTCTATCGGGTATAGCGTTACGACCGCGGAGTTCTTGGCAGAGGCTTCGCAAGAGCAAGCGAACTTCGGACTAACTGTGTGTCACGACAAGGAAGCGGATGATCGGCTTCTTGGCCGCAGGAATCTCTTGAAGGGCGCGCGCCAAGAGGGCCGTCTTGCCGCAACCTGATTCTCCGTGGATCACCAGCGGAAAACGCGAGTCGTTTTCGAGATAGTCCCGGATGCGTGCCAGCGGGCCATCCACTTCGTCGCGACCGACGAAAAAGTCACTCGATCCCCGCTCCTTGCCAAAGCGAAGGTGTTCGTCACGTTCGATCTCCAACTCGCGGACCATTCGGGGGCCGCTTAACGATTCATTGTCCACTGCAGCGGGAGACTTGGGTTCCCAGTACTCTTGGATCTGCCGTTCAATGATCTCCGTCAACGTCCGTTCGACGACGTCGCAGAACTGCTGAAGCTCGTTCTCCGCCGCGTCGACCAAAACTTTGCCTTCCTGGCGTTTGAGCCGAGAAAACGGGATGGAAAACACCGCGTGCTTACCAAGCCGCCTTTCGATTGCTTTCTTCAGTTCTCCTTGTGCCGTTTTCGCGGCATCGTCAAAATCGCCCGACTCCGTGAAGTCGAAGAAATCTCTCATACCTCCGGCATTGCACTCCGTGTCGCAATTAGAAATGTCACGAAAGAAGGCTCGAACGTGCTGCTCGGCGTTTGGGACGGACAAGGCACCAGCCCAGATTTCCTGCTCGGTGGCAGACGCCTGGAAGCGGACGATGCTCGGTGGTCCGTCTGTGTTTGCTGAGGAAACCTGAAACCGATTCCGCAGTCCAGCGGACGGAAACGCTCGGTTGACGATCCGCCATAACGTTTGCTCGACGGGACGCCACGCTTCGAGGGTGGTGTAGTCCGTGCCGGCGGGATCCTCGCCACTCGGCTTACGCCGCGGCTGCAGAATATAGACTGGCGTGAGCGAGTTTTCGTCCAGCAGGTACCACTGGCGTAGCACATCGACCGGTTGCTGTTGGTCGACGACGTCGATTTGGTCAGCGGCATCTTCAAGGCGACGAAACTCTTCGGCCGAAATCTCTTCGGGCAGCGGGCGCCAGCCATAGCGGTTCCCCAGCAAGATCAGGAAATTGGGCTCTGGAGAAACTTCCTGTGACCTACGCAGTTCCTCGAAACAAATCCGCATCGTCCGGTGATGCAGGCCGGCTTCGGTGGGGATTCCCCATCGCAGGTCAATGGCCTGGAACTGAAATCCCTCCTGCAGGCACAACTGCTCCAGCTTCGGCCACACACGCTGCGCGAGCGCATCCCGCTCGACCTTCAGATCGCTGAACGTCGAACTGACAAAGACCCGAATGATCGGCCGCACGCGACGATTGGTCGGTGAAAAGTCGTCTTGTTTGGACATGCGTACCGCCTCGACATGGGGCCGCAGTGGCTAACTTTCGCGAACGCAAGCGAGAATATTTCGCGAGATCGCCTTCATCGTGGGCGACATTTCGTCGTGGTTTGCCAGCTCATCTGCCGTGAACCAACCGTGGTACCACTCACCCTGATGGAGTATCACTCCCAACATAGGTGCAGTATGCCACAAGAGAATATGCGAGACAACTGCCTCCAAACAGGAATCAGCGGCCCCATCACAATCGGAGTACCGCTTTCGATCGCAGATTTCATGGATTTCCCGGGTGCCGAGGTCAAACGACACTCACTCTGGACTTGCTCAAGAAGATCCGTTTCTGATGGTTCGTAGCGATGGCAACGCTGAGCTACGGTCCTACCTGTTGGCCGATAAAGCGAGGGCATAATGGTCAATTGACTCGACCAACGGTTTGCCATCTGATGCCGTTCACTCGAACTCTGTTGGGAGTTGTCGGGCAGGCGACCCGACGAAAAGCGATTCGCCATTCGATGCGAAATGAATGTTCGACGCTTCGGGTCACATGTTGGCTTCCCAAAAAAAAATGATGCGCTGGCTCACCGCCTCATGGCGTTGGTCGCGTTAAGTAGAATCAGATTTCAGAAAGTGCAGTCGGTTTGACTAAGTGGCAGAACTTCACGATAACGCCGGCCTGTTCGTCGCCCCACCGAACCGTGAGCTGCGCAGGCATTTCCAAATTACCCTTCTTCCTGAGATCCAACCCGTCAGCCCCAGACATTCCCCAGTCCGCCGCTATTAGCTACGAATTCGCCGATTTCAGTCTTAACGAAAGGACAAAACTTGACAAACCGATCCAATCGGAGAAACTTGATATAGATATTTCCCGCCTTGAGTAACGCCCTTCTTACGTTCCAGCTTTCTTCTCAATGACCTACATGGAGGTGTGAGATGTCGACGGAATTGTCGCTCTTTCTGGCGTGCAGTTTTGCAGAAGACAAAGTCGGTTTCGATGGTCATCGGAGCGATCAAGGAATCTCCGACATTGAAATTGCGCGTATCGTCGGGGAAACCATCGAAGTCGAAAGCGGGGGCCGAATTCGAGTGAGGCTCGCGAAGAATCCATTCGACAACTATATACCTTCCAAAGTTCGAGAGGAATTGGCCGGGGCTGACCTGATGCTGTGCCTGTTCACCCGCCGCACGCCAATTCCCGATTGTTCGTTGTGGATTACTTCGACGTTCGTCGTCAGTGAAGGAGCTGCGTTTCTAATGCAGCTTCCAACTGAATCTGAAACGCACAGGCGATTGTTCGGATTGATGGAAGAGGGTGTTGATCCCACCCAACTTGGCATGGCATTTCCGCCACGCAAGACACTTCCACGATTCGAAAGGATGAACCGAGAAGCTTTGCGCAAATCCGTGACGGCAATCGTCCAGGAAGTCTTAGGCAACGATGTTGCACCGCGCGCCGATCGCGAGTACGTCGAAATGGACAAGATAGTTACCATTTGCCGTGATGGCCGTGTACAGGTCGAAACGCGACATCGATTTCGATTCACGAAATCATCCAGAAGCGTTCTCATTCCACATACGATCTGGCGCGTTAGTCGGTCATTACCGGATGTTGCAGAACTAATTGAATCTGGCCGTGATGCCAAAAACGGCATATTGAAATGTCTGCCGCTCGATTGCAGCCACCCGGGACAGCGTAGTTGCAGATTGACGATTGTTCCTCGGAGGAGCAAGCCGGGTAGCAACGAGTATCCGTTCTCGGTTGAAGTGACGGGCACGGTGTTCAAGCCAGGAGATGAACTGCAGTACGCGATAGCCTGGGAGTATCCTGACGCCTTTTCCGCCGTTACAACCTACCCGAACTCCGTCGGCCTCCGCTGTGGCGAACGAGGTATCGTCCAACACGCATCTCTGACGCTTCAGTTTGAACGCGACCTCGACGAGCCCGACCGCATTCTAGAGGATCACCCGGAAATATCGGAAGCAACGGTTACAGGTTTCTCTCTGAACCAGGATCCCGTAGACTTCTGGCATTCCTCGAACGCATGGCAGAACGTGAAACAACTTGCCCCATGCCGCAAGCGGTCGGGAGTACGCTACGAGGTCTACCGGTGGACGAAAAGCCAGTTTCATGGGATGGCCAAAGTGACGTTCACGCCTCATATGAATTACTTCCACTCTGACGTTCCCCGAACCCCACAAGCAACGAATGCGCCGGGCAACGTGAACGAGTCTAATGAAGACGCTGGATAGACAGCCGACGGGACAAGACGTCAGCACGAGGTCGGTTCGTTGGCGTCCAGGGGATGTACGGGTTCTCTCGACAAGGCGGGCTACGTCACGTCGGTAGACGATTCGCCCGACGGAACACAGTTATTCTGTATTCTGCGGCGGTGCGTGGCGAGCAAGAATCACTAACGCGGACTCGGACCGCCAATACGCATGATCGAATTCTTCATTCCTATACATTACACTCACGAAGAGTTGTAGCTTTCGATCGTGAAGAAAAACTCAGTATCGATAGAACTGAGCATTTTTCTTTGTCGCAATGAGTTGTCAATAGGGACATGCTGGAAGTGAATTCAATCGTTCAGAATCGCCAGCGGGCGATCATTCGCTTGTTTGTCAGTTCTACATTCTCCGACTTTCGTCTAGAACGTGATGCCTTGCAGCGATACGCCTTCCCGGAACTGGAGCGCCGTTGCGACGAGAGAGGTTTTCAGTTTCACGGAATCGACTTGCGCTGGGGAGTGTCGACCGAAGCCGGGCTCGACCATCGTACGATGGGAATCTGTTTGTCAGAACTACAGCGTTCCCAAATGGTTTCGCCTCAGCCAAATTTCCTGATCCTGATGGGGAACCGTTATGGCTGGCGCCCACTTCCTGAAGCCATTACGGAAATTGAGTTCAACCATCTTGTCAGTACTGCCAGAACCGGGGGCCCCGGCGGAGGCGAAGTAGCCGGCGTGGAAGACAAATCAGCGGAACGCGTTGTTAGGGAGTGGTACCGGCGCGATCATAACGTGCTCGATTTTAGTTCGGTCAGCGATCTTGATAACGAGAAGACTTTAAGTTTCATACTGCAACCCCGCACGCAAACACTGGAAGATGGACGCGACTACACACAAACGAATCAGCGCCCACCAACGGACACTCAGGATTGGCTGCATGCGCAAGATGCCTTGTGGCGGGTGATACGTCTGGCGTTCCCCGACGATCGAATGGAAAATCGGTTCGACGATCTTGATCGGGCCCCACGGCCACTTGACCTGCAAGCATCACCGGGCAGGCAGTTTCCGACCGTGTTCTTCCCGCAGATTGTCCGCTTTCGCGGTTCCGCCACCGAGCAGGAGATTTGGTCGGGAGCGTTGCTTCGTCCCACGGCGGAGCAGCATGTGACGGCAGTCTTTGGAGATATCAAAAACCAAGACACCTTTTCGGATCAGACTTTGACAGATTATTTCGACTTGAACGACGCGGGAGCAATTGACCGACACGCCCAACAACTTCAAAAACAGTTAATGAACGCCGTCAAACGGCGGCTTGGCGCGGACCGCATTATTCGATACTCCGATGCGTCGTTGACTGAGCGTGATGGACGTCTAGTCGTCAACTTTGACAATGATTGGGCAGTTACATTCGCGAAACGTATCGTGGACATGTATTGGCCAATAATGGAAGAGCAGATCAATTCATGGTGGAATCCTGCAACCTCAGGGAGTCTGGCGGCAACTCGGACATCACACGACCAGCAAGCCCGCATCGATCGGGAACAGGAAATCGAGCGTGAGGAACACCTGCGGATTGCGAAAGAACACGTTGTAAACTTTATTGGCAGGGACGAGCCGAATGGTCCGCTGGATCGAATCGGCAGGTACCTTACTGATGATAATCGTCATCCCCTGGTCGTGCATGGATCGTCCGGTAGCGGCAAATCCGCACTGATGGCAAGGGCCTTCCAGGACATTGCACCTGGTCGGTTCCACATCGTTCGGTTTCTGGGCACGACCCCGACATCTTCTGCCCTGCGATCACTGCTCACCAACCTCTGCCTTGAGTTTCGCGGCGTTCAACCGATGCCGACAATGTTGCCCACAGATATACGGGAACTTCAACAAGAGTTGCTTCAACATCTTGCATCAGCATCACAATCTGGACATTCAGTGATTCTATTCCTGGACGGCTTGGATCAATTATCGGATGCGGAAGCTGGTTTGCGGCTTGACTGGCTGCTCGGAGACCGCGACGCACCCTTGCTTCCGAAGATAAAGATCGTGGTGTCGTGCCTCTCAGAGGTACCTGACGATGATCCTGGCGGGCAACCGTTCGCCATGCTATCCGAACACGGACTAATCGGGAACGAGTCCATTTTGATTCGTCCATTGTCCATTGACCAAGCCGGAAAGCTGTTCTTTGAACACTGGATGCGTGACGCTGGCAGAACACTGGAAGGCAACGCGGATTACCAACTTCAACAACGTGACGTGATTGCAACGCAAATTGGTTTTTCTGAGAAATGCCGTGAACCGTTGTATTTGAAAGCGTTGTTTGACGAAGTTCGGTTTTGGAGATCGTACAGCCCTCCGCCAGACAAGTTGCCGTCCAGTGTTGAAGGACTCTTGGAACACATGGTCAAACGGCTCAGCCGCGAGGAAAACCATGGAGCCCTGTTAGTGGAGCGTGCTTTGGGCTACGTTTCCGCTGCCCGCCGAGGTTTGAGCGAAAAGGAAATCTTGGAAGTGTTGTTTTTCGACGAAAGTGATGAACGCGATGCCCCAAGCTACAAGTCGCATCTTTTGGCCGAGTGTGAACGTAATCGACACTTTCTGCCGACGAACCCCCGTCGGATTCCGATTGTCATCTGGTCCCGACTCTATTCAGACGTGGTGCCATACCTGACGGAACGAACGGCTCCTGGAAGCGAAGTAATAACTTGGCATCATGGACAGATCGCCAGATGGGCGAAAGACCGGTTCGTGAATCAGGCAAATTGGAATCCAAACAACAAGTTAGCGGCATATTTTGAGTCGCAGCGTCAGGACATCAGCTTTGCCGTGAGTGATCGTAGTCATTTGTCAGGGAGTTCCACAGGGGAGTGTTTCGTATCACCGGCCGCTCGCCGCGTCGTCGATGAATTACCGTGGCACCTGAAAAAGGCAAATGCGTGGTCCGAGCTAACTGCGTTATTGATCGATCTTCCTTTTTTTTCGGCCCTGTTCAATGTCAATATGGATGAGGCAACCTCTTACTGGGCCACGATCGAACAACATCTTGGCCCCACGGCAGTAGAAGCCTATTCCCGCGAATGCGGAGACAATACGGACTATTCCAAAGCCTGGAACATCGCGAAGGTGTTTAGTGTCTTAGGGTACATCGACGACGCAATCGACTGGCAGGAGAAAGTGCTTCGCTCAGTAGGATCTTCTGGGACATCGATTCAACAGGCCGCCGTTTTGAACAACTTGGCGACCCTCTTGGTGTCTCGGAATGAGCTGGATCGGGCGAGAGAGTTTGCTGCCAAGGCGCGGGAACACTACCAACGCATTTACGAGGAGACGGGCACTATCTATGACGGTTTCTGCGATGCATTGGGCACATTGGGGCAGTTGTATCGCGGAGAGCTTCGATTTCACGAAGCAATTAATGCTCACCTTCAACAAAAAGACATTGCTCGAGCTCTTGGAGACGCTAGGCGAGAGTCTTCGGCAATCACGGGCTTGGTTGCCGCAAAGCTGGGGCTCGGCCTCCTTGATGAGTCCCTTTCGCAAATTAGAGTAGGCGTCCAATTGTGCGAACAATGTGGAAACGAGGAAGGGAAACTTGTCTTGCTACAGAATCAAGCTGCCATCCTTATTGATCAGGGACGGCTCGATCAAGGATTGGAAGCGGTTGACCAGCTGGCGGTAATGGCTCGGAAACTGGGTACGAAACAGGAGGTCATTCATTCTCACGGCCTGCGAGCCACAATTATGGAGAAACAAGGGTTGTACGAAGACGCTTTGCGCGAACTTGCGGTGATGGAACGTTTGGCGACGGACAGTGGTGATCGCTCGTCGTTGGTGATTTGCCGTTCCCAGAAGGCTTTTACTTTTCTGGGCCAGGGTCGATTGCAGGAAGCGTTTGATGTCATCACAGAAGTTCACCCCATGTGTGCCTCTCGCAAGCAACTGCAGAAAGTCGAATTCGTCCTAGTAAAGCTCTGTGAAGATGCGGAACGAACTGGTCAACTCGCACTGACACGACAATGTTACGTTACCCTGGCAGATGTGGCCGCCCAACTTGACCGCCCGCAGTTGCGAGCTCAATGCCTATATCATCAATCGCGACTGCTGTTCGTTGACCAAAGATACGCGGAGGCCGTGCCTATCCTAGAGGAAGGGGAATCGTTTTGTGCTGCGAATGAACTGCAACTAGAACGTTCCGAGATTGCTGTCAGCCTCGGGGTTGCTCACCATGGGCTAGGTGATTTAACGAAAGCCAAGGGACTGTTTGAAAGAGCCGAGCAACTTTGCGAAAGCTGCGGCAATTACTTTGGCTTGGTTACTTGCCTGGCGTATAAGTTCGGCTTGCTCAAGGCGTCGGGGGCTCCGCGTGTTGAATTGGTGGCTGTACGCGACCGATGTCGAGATTTAGTGCGTCAACACGGATTGCACGCATTGAACGCGTTTCTTAGCGAGAGGTTGTCCTAGCGATTTGTGATATGTCTACGTGACGAAATTGAGATCTGGTCGGAGGAGGCAGGATGAAGAGAGTACTAAAATGTCAAAAGTGCGGAGAAATCTATGAAACAAAGGAATCAACCAGACCAGGCTTGGGCATTCCGAGTCCAATGGAGATTGGGACTCAGATGTGCCGAGTCTGTCACTCAAATTCTGTGAAATGGATGGGAGAACGTGAAGCAGTGCGGCCTGGAATCGCTCCCCTAGCAATGTTCGTGTTCGCGATTCTTGTCGTCATTGGAGTGCTGTCGGTTTACTGGGTCTACAACGGATGAATGATCGCATCCAGTAGATCCTCGAAATCTGCGAGACGGTCCGTGTAGTCAATGTCATTGAGATCTGTGTCTTGCCGGGGAGTCATCGCCTCCTGCTCCGTAAGATCTTCCCGTACGATTGTAGACACTCCGCGAACACTGTTAGCTAGCTGAAGTTTAGCAACAGTGTTGTTACCTGTAGATACTTGATCGTTGGACCGAGCAGACTCCAATTCAATCGCGTGAGCGTTGAGCGACGACGCAACAGATGTCATTAACAGTCGTAGCGCAGTGCGGAAGTTTGTGACTTGGTCACGGGCCACGGCGAGGTCTGCGCCATCGACCGAGTTGTCGCGATTGTAGTCGAAGCGGTTCGTGATGTCGGCACTTGAGGAAAGATTGTCTCGAACGCCTGCAAAATCGATGCCGTTGACGAACGTATGGTAAGGAGAATCACCAGATTCGCCGGGCGCGTTCCCGAAGTAGAAAACGTCGCTCTCGGCCAGACCCGTCCGTATCGTCGATAGAATTGTAACTTGTAACCACGAGTTGGTGATTTCTCCATCGTTCCATTCGATTGTGATTTGGTCGGGCAAGTTATCGGGAACGCCGGATCGAACGGTTAGACTCACTGGCTCAGGTGCTTCTGCCCACGAGTTTGTGGTGCTGGTATTTCCAATACGGAATAGAAAGTCGGATGTCGCAGAGAGTTCGGTCGAATGCAGTCGATCCACTTCAATTATTATTGTATTGATCCCACGCGAGAAACTCGTATAGTTCAAGAATGTTGCCGTCTGACCGGGCAAGAGCGCTTGTTTATCGGAAGCAATCGCACTATTCCCAGCGAAGGAAGAGTTGCCGTAATACAATAATCGATCGGTTACACGCGCGGCGGGTAGTTCCGTGACAGTAACTGTTGACGTAGCTGTGTTAGAGACACCGTCCTCATCTGTCACGCGGACACGAACAGGGACCTCTCCCGTAGTCAACGCAATGAACTCAGCAGTTGTCCCGACTGAATCATCGAACTGGCCTTCGTTGTTCAAGTCCCATGCATACGCCACAATATCATT
>CALBSZ010000254.1 GCA_937967665.1 uncultured Planctomycetaceae bacterium | reverse complement strand
CGCGTCCGGGTCCGTGGGCGTTTTCGATCTGCGAACCGGCCGCCTGCAAACGAAGGTTCTCTCGAATAATTCCTTGTCGCTCGGCAACCTCGTACCCAGCGGCGAGTCGGTGTTCTCCGTAGGACTGTCAAATATCCGGCGGCTCGAGACACGCCGCGAAGACGACGCGACCCTACCCGACATCGACGTGCCCAAGTGATCGGGTGATTCAGGTGCTGAAGCGTTTGCAAGGTGCGCGAACGACCGGAGACGCAGGCAGCCTGAAGAAACTTGCGGACCTCTCACGCTCCAATGATCCTCATGAACCCACCGATCAAAACGGCTACGCAGAACCAGCCGGCGAAGAATCCAAAGATTGAAGTTCTGGACGGACGCGGAATCTCGAAACCGAGGCCGCTGATCAGCAACGTTCGCTCTGCTGCAATGACACCGGCCGGAAGAGTACAAGGCTGCAGAACTTCTTCGCCGGGTTGAATGGGCGTACGAGTTAGTGAATAGAAACGATCAAGACGCTGCCGACTGATACTCGGCGTAAACAGACTGACCGCGATGCCTGCGAAGAGTCCCGCGCTCAAATAAAGGGTGATCTGCCAAGGATCGTAGATTGCCGTCTGATCCCCGCTTTCCACGACAAGCCGCAGTGGTTTTGCGATCTTCAGGGACGCGACCCAGTTTACGAAGAACGGTCGCGTCACCAGCCACCACGCAGCGAAACCGGTCAGCGTGCTGGCCCATGCTCCGGCCACCGTGGCTCGTCGCCACAACAGCCCCAGCCAAAACGCCATGCCCATCATCGGGCCGACCTTCAACCAGACTTTGAGGCCCGCCACGACATCAGGGAACGAATAGGCGAGAACGAGGCCGGCGACAACAACAAGTAGCGCCGCCGCTCGACCAACCCATACGTAGTGCCTTGCTGATCGATCCGGATTCAGCGTCTTGTAGATGTTCTCGGTAAACAACCCGGACGAGGCGACCATGAATGAGTCGCAACTGCTCATGACCGCCGCCAGGAGTGATGCGATGAAAATTCCCAGCATTCCCGCGAGCAGTTTCGGCAGGAATCGATAAGCTACGTCGCCATAGAGATCGTCCGGTTCGACGGTCAGGTCATGTTTCAGATACCACGCCACGGCGGCAATCGCGGTCAGGCTCCACGCGATTGTGCAAATGCGTTTGACAAAGGTGCCGAACATGAATCCAACTCTGCCATCCATTTCCGTACGGCCCGCCGCACAATTCCCCATCACACTTGGTACCGACACGATCAAGAATAGCGAATTGATCGAAAGCATGGTGATGTAGAACACGCCAATGTTGCCTGGCGCCACCAGGCTGAGCATGTCCTTCTCAAGACTTGCCCCCGCGAAGGTCTCTCTCATCCCGGTCAGGCCGCCAATTTCGGACAACACAACCGGCAAAAGGATAAAGGAGAAGATGATGGTCATGATGCCCTGGACGAAGTCCGTCATGATGGCACCACCCAATCCGCCCGCGACACCGTAGACTACAAACAGCACTGTAATGATCGGGATCGCGATGTCTGCATCAATCGTGCCCCCCCGTGCCGGAATCGATCAGGGCGCCTGCCCCTTTCAGCATCAATCCGATTTTCACCGCCATGCTGGCGATGCCGACGATCGCAAACAACACGGACACGCTGCGGTCATAACGAAGTTCGTAGACATCGGCGGTCGTCACCGCGCGGAAACGCCGCATGATCGGCGCGATGAGCCAGTAAAAGGGTGTAGAGAACAACCACATCCACTGAAACCATATGCCGGATAGACCGAACTTCGCCGTTGCCGCCGCAACAGAGACGGCTTGATCGGACGCGGTACCGGTGCCGAACGCGTGCATGATCATCGTCGCCTTGCCGAAGCGGCGAGGCATGAAGTAGTCGCCAGCATTTCTTACCTTCCGCGCCATCCATGTGCCCAGCATGGTGATCCCAATCAGATAGGCAACGAGCACAACAGCGTCAACGGGATGGAGATTCATGTGTATCGTCGAATGATTGCATCAAGGTCTCGGCAACGACATTACGATCGAAGCGTGCCTTGCCCGGGGCGTCATGAATTAGGATGGCATACCCCAGCCGGTAAGGCTGACCACGTTTCACAGCCGTCTTCACATAGGGCTCTCGACGTTCGCGCGGTTGCTTGGGAAACGGATTAGTGACAACCACGCCGTAGTCGCGGGCGTGCAACCAGGAAGGCCGTGGATTATTTGGCGAGGGCGCGACCATGATGCCAACCCGTCGTCCATCGATTACTCCGAAGTAGTCGAACCACTTCGCTCGCTTTCCCCAGACTTCGGCTCCATTGCGCTCGCCGCGATTATTCAGTATCGTGCCGGTGCCGCCCTGAACACGAATCGGTGAAGCAACACGCACGGCCAGCCCCGATTCCTCCTGATCACCAAAATAGAAATCAGCGTCCGAGGATCGATACTCGGCGTCAATCTTCAAAAGCCAACCCTCGTCGACCCGATGGAATTCGTAGCGCGTAATCTCATCACACACGACTCGCGATCCGTCTTCACTTAAAAATCGGTTTCGGACACCAAAGCTGCCCGTCGTCCGATCGCCCTTGGGCGGTACAACGAAGCCGTCAAACTTGACCCTGGCTTTCAACCGCCAGTAATCATTTCCATCGACGTCGCCATAACTGATCCAAATCCCAGGATGCATGATGGGGTGAATGATGCCTTGCTCCGCCTGGTAGCCGGGATCGAGATCTTCGGGCTTGCGCGGTGGGAAGTTGCGCGTCACTTGAATGCCGCCGGGCGTCATCACGTTGACCAATGCTCGACGTGTGAGCTTTGGATGGTCTTTCAGATAACTGGCGATACGTTGGTCGCCAAGTGAGATTTCCAGACTGTCGCGACTGTCCCGAAACCAAAATCCTTTCCGGTCGCCCGGGACTTTTTGCTTCATCAGCCACGCGGTCAAGTCAGCAATCTGTTGGGCCGTCATCGACTCCGCAAATCCACTAGGCATCGGTGAAACCTTGCTTCCGACCCGCTCCTCGATCTTGTCCTTGGCAATCGTTGTGACGGAAGCATCCGAACTTGCCAGGGTGACAGCGCGACCGGTTTCTCTAAGGACCGACCCGGACAGGACGCGGCCATCGACCGTCAAAATCTGCTGTTGTGCAAATCCTTCCGTGATCACGCGGCTCGGATGAATGATCGATTCGATAAGAACTTCGGGAGTTTTTGCTCGGTTGCCGATGTCCGATAGATCCGGTCCGAGCACCTGGCCAACGCCTTGCATCCGATGACACTTGAAGCAGCCCGCACCATGCGGATTCAAAAACAATTCCCGACCACGCGACGCCTCCGCTCCGGGCATCGCCGCCAACACTTTCTGAACGCTCACTGGTTTTTCATTGGGCTCCCGGGTGAGGAAATTTCGTTTGAATGCCACGATATAATTGCCGCGCCGAGAGTCATTCTTGTGGTTGAGATTCGCGCCCAATCGGATCGCGCCCGCGGGGTACCGTTTTTTGTAAACTCGAAACGTTGGATCGGTCGTGACGATCTCAAGCCCGGTATCACGAAAGCCACCTTGCTGTCCAATGTTCATCCAGGTCAGCGGACGAGCGATCCTCGCATCCACTGCGACATAAACTGTCACATCCGTATCGCTGCGAAAAGAGACCAATCGGTCGGTCAGACGGCGATCGTCTTGATTCGCCGTGCGCAGGTAGGGCAAGCGGTCCAGCTCCGCCGGGATCTCTGTGATTCGATAGTCCCGGTCGGTGTAATGTCGCTTCCCCGCAGCAAGTCCCGTCCAGTCAAGTTCGTACGCGAGCCCGCTGTCGGTCACCAGGTCGCGGACGAATTCCTGTTGACGATAAGCCTCGGTGGGACGAATGCGATAGCTGGCTTTTGTAATCGCACCCGCCTGGGTGTTTTGTTGAAATACTGCGAAGCGGAGCGTGGTATCACGCTCAATGGTGATCGGTCCGGTAACTCGCCTACCCGTCATCGCCGGTGTGGATCCATCAACCGTGTAGGTGAGAAAGCTTCCCGGCAACGAACTCTTTGCCTTCACCGAAACCGGTCCGGCGTATTGACCCGGCGGTGGCGAAAGTGTGACCAGTGGTGAACCACTGCCGGTTTTCTCCAGCCACATTTCGACCAAACGAGCCACCTGCGGGTCGGCGTCGCTTCGCAGGGGTAGCACTTCCTCGGCATCCAATTCGTTATCCAGAAATAACCCAAGCAATGCCGCGAGACGGACGCGAGGTTGGCTGTCGTTGATCAACTCTCGTCGCGAATCCACCAGCATCAGGTCACGCACCGCGTTCCAGGCCGCATAGAAAACAACACGGTCCCGTTCATCAGCGACCAATTCAATCAAGCGGTGGCTAAGGTCACGCTGATTGGATTGCCAAACGGCCTGCACCGTTGCATGTCGTAGTCGCGCGTTGTCGGATTCCCAGGCCAGCAATTCCCTTAGCTTCGACGGATTCTCCGCGGCGATGATGCGGAGCGTCTGCAGATGAACATTCACACTGCTCTTGTGTCTTTCGAACACATCCAGCAACGCGTCCGTTGACAGTCTGCCGAGCGTCCACAGGCTCCAGGTCTGCTGCGCCTTGGTCAGCTTTCCATCGAGTTGTTTTTTCAAGAACACCACACTGCCGTTGCCTCGACGCAGCAACTCGTTCTGCGCCCCCGTTCGCCAGGCGGGGACGCTGCTGCCGAGATCGGCAAACAATTCATCGAGAGTTCGCCGATTGAGCGGCTTGCCTCGGGCCTGATTTCTCCAGTCCGTCAGCTTGCTGGCGGAATGACGAATCCGGTACACGCGTCCCGCGTCGGTTTGTTTCCCATTTTCGATCGTCGCTCCATATCCGTGACCCCAGCTAAGGATGTACAGCGCGCCGTCAGGGCCGACTGCGATGTCGGTCGGCTCGAACAGACGGCCGGAACTGGATGGGAGAGCACGCCCACCGTCGGCACGTGCGAACGTATCGGGAAACCCACCTCCGGCGTGTCGTCGCAGTGCGCCCTGCCACTCGGGTCGGAAAAGATAGACCTCACGCCGCATCCAATCGTTGACAAAGAACACATCGCGATACTCGGGCGGAAAGTGGGTCGCGTGGTAATGGACAACGCCCGTGCCGGAGCCTTCATATAAAGGCATGCTGATTGGCACCGTCGGCAAATGGTCGATTCCCTTCCAGTCGAAACTCCAAGGATGGCCCCATCCGAAATGAGCGCCGTAAAAGGGGGCAAAGACCTTGTCGCCCTCCGTCTGATCGTTATCCGTTCCCAACCAATCAAAGCCATCGTCAAAGCAGATATCCCATGGATTGCGCAAGCCGCGAGAGACAATCTCGAGATTCCTGCCCGTCGGCTGGTCGCTCGTGTTCCCTGACTCACCCACGGCATACGGATCACAACGCAAGATTCCGCCTTGTTGTCCCCAGTCATCCTGGGGCGTGTGATAGGCACGACGGTAAGTGTCTTTTGTGAAGACCTCGACATCGGTGTAGTCGGGCGCTCCCTCGGGCGATGCCAAACCCCAGAGTTCACGAAAGGCCAGCGGCGCGAGTTGGTCCAGTCGGTTGTAACCTTTCGAGTTGCCCTTGGACATGTACAGCTTGCCGTCCGGTCCGAAGTTCAACCCGTGTAGTGAATGCTCAAGATTGCCCAATCCGGTGTAGACGCGAATGTAGATGTCGGCCTCATCGTCGCCGTCGGTGTCGCGGACGACGGTCAGATCGGGAGCGTTGGCAATCCACAGATCGTTTCCGTACCACGCCATTCCCTGAATACTGTTGAAGCCTTCGGCGAAAGTCTTGGCGGCATCGGCTGTTCCGTCTCCATCACGGTCGACCAAAATATCGACTCGATCGCCCGGCGTTTCCGGGGTGGGCCCGCGCCACTGAGGCCCCTGGGCAACACAGATGCGTCCAAGAGCATCGAATGCCATCACGCACGGGTTGCGAACCAGAGGCTCCGCGGCGATGACATCAACCGTGAACCCGTCTGGCACGATGGGGCCGTCGTCATTGGCGATCAGCGTCAACTGCACGCCAAATACACCCAGCACCGCAAACAAGGCCGTCTTCATGGCTTGCTCCTGGCAATTTTCGCAACCGACATCCCCTCCACCAATCGTGGCTGAACAGACACGTTCACGGGAGGCGAGTCAGGGTGATCGAGACGCCAGATCAATTGTTCAACCGCCTGACGCCCGATCTGCTCGGCGCAAATGTCAATCGTGGTAACCTCGGGATAGAGCCCCGTCAGCAGCGGCAACTCGTTGTTGCAAGAAATCAGGCTCAGATGCTTGCCGATTTGAATTCCACGGCGGGCACACGCGCGATACACCATTGCCGAAATGCAATCCGCGGGACAGAAAACAGCAGTCGGCTTGCTGCGGAGCTCCAGTAGTTTCCCAACGAGCTGATCCACCAGTTCAATGTCGTTGACAGATTGCAGCGGAAGCGTCCAGTCGGAACTCGCCCCGAAAACGTTCTCGACCTGGGCGCCATGCTGCATCGCGTGCCATGTAAAACTGGCGCAACGTTGGCCGAGGGTGACGTGATCCGGTTTCGGGTCAAGGATCGCCATGTGCCGATGTCCAGCTTTCAGCAACTGCTCGGCGGCCAGTCGCCCTACTTCGGCATCGTTCGACTCAACCGCATCACCCCAATCGGCGCCTTGAGGACGCCCCAGAAACCAAACCGTCGGAATCTGGCGGAGTCGCTCGATCAACTGTTCATCCGCCGACTCGATCAGCTTTCCCTGCAATGCGCCTTTCGCCAGAAGTCCATGAATGTTCTGCGAGGCGAGGGCTTTGGGGATTTCGTCGACATGCGGAAGATCGGCGAAGAGGACGTTCGCCCCAGCACCCGAGAGAGACGACTCGGCGCCGTGAATGCCACAGGCGACCGACGGCAGGCTCGCCAAAGATCTGTCCATGCCCATCAGGAGCAACGCAATATTCTTGCGCACAAGTTGTCGTCCGTTGGCGACGTTTTTGCGTTTGCGCAGTCGCGAGTAGCCGAGTTGCTGTACGGCATCCATGACGCGCCGCGTCGTTTCATCCGCCACGTTAGGCTCACCGCTCAGCACGCGGCTTACCGTTCCCACAGAGACGTCGGCAGCTTTCGCCACGTCCTTCACCGTTACTGGCATTGTCCTCTTCTCCAGGAGATTCTCCGCTCGACCCTTGCTTGAAATAACGCCGGGATCAGCCTATGTTATTTCAATGAAACACGGCGTGCAAGTCGCTGCAAGAACGAATCGAAAGCAACTGTCCGTGGAAACAAGAAATACACCGTTAGTTAGACCAACGATGAATGCGAAGCCGTTCCGCCAAACTGTAATCCTATGCCGTCACGCCATTTCCAAGCTCATGAAGCACCTGTTTTTCGCCGTCGTTTTCACCTGTTCAAATTCAGTCGTTGCAAATGCTCATAGCCCTCGGATCGAGTGTGATGAGATGCTGCTCGAGCGCGCGCGCAAGCGAATTCAGACGCGTCAGGAACCGTTTTGGACTTATTGGCAGGCAACTCGGCCGGAACGAGAATCGGCGCTCGCCACGAAGCCACAGCCGTACGTTGGGAGCGACTCTTTGAAATTTCATGCTGCCGCCCAGGACCAGGGAATCGCGGCGCGGTTACTCGTTTACGAGTGGCGTCTGGAGGGCTCGGAGCAGTCGGGAACGCACGCTGTTGAGTTGCTGTTGCGGTGGGCTGAGGCAACGCCAATGCCAGGAACGCACTTCGATCCGGAGATCCGCTTCCCCAATTCCGGCATGGACGTTGCGCGCGGGATGCTGCCTTTTGTTGCGGCCTACGATTTGCTTGATGGTCACGCGGCGCTAACGGATGAGAATCGACGAACGATCGAAACGTGGTTCCGCAGCCTGGCAAACGTGGTCAAGGAAGGGATTCGTCGCTGGGAAGATAACGACAACTTTGGCGGGCAGGGATTTCAAAATCATCACGCGGCGCACGCACTTGGCCTGGTCCTATTCGGCGCCGCACTTCGGGACGACGAGCTGATTGAATTCGCGATTGATTCGCCCAACAACCCGAGGGATTTCCAAGAGTTGATCGCAGGCCTGATCCTGATGCCGGGCGAGAAGCCACACGGCGGCCTGCGAAACAAACCTCTGCACGCGGGCGAGATCCAGGACCGCCACCGGACGACGGGCGGCGCGGGGCTCACTTACTGCCACCTCTCACTGACGATAATGCTTTACACCGCCGAGATACTGACGCGCGTCACTGGCGATGATTGGGTAAATTATCCCGCCCCAGGCGGCGAGTGCCTTCAATTGTCGACAACTTTATACACAGGCTTCTTTCGATTTCGAAATGAGCGAATCAACGGCGACTATTACTTCCGCGACCAGCGAGCGATTCAAAACAACGCATCCTACTTAGGAACATTCGAAGTTGCCCTCCATCACTGGCCAGACGTACCAAACTTGAGGGCGATTGTTCGTTCCATCAATCGAGCACGAACACCCCGCTCATGGCTGTGCTATTACGGGTTGCCGCTCTTGACACATGGAGTGACAAAACCATGAGTGCTTTTCCATTCTCCGAAACACGTTTCGGAAAAGGTAGTGGCACAAGGACGCTTCTGCGCACCCGGACTGACGCGTCTGGACTCGGTGACGTTCCAGCGATGTGGAATCCCTCGAGAGTGGTGGCTGGAGTGAGATGCCGCCGTTCCTGCCCGCGGACAAGCAATAGAACGCGGCATTCTCCAAGGAGCGGACATAATGTCCGATGGGATAGCCGGCACGTCCGAGCATACAGGGGAAGTGATGTCCCTTCGCATCGTCGACAAGTTCTTCCGCGCGCCGTAGCCGATGGCAAGTTGCTTGCTTTGGTCGCCGGACGCGACTTGTTCTTGGGACGGGAAGAGTCGAGATGAGCGATCACAGTATCGACGTTTTTTGTCATTGCCTGCCTTCGGCTTTTTGTGACGCGGCGAACCGACTTTTGAAGAAGCCGATGCTGATGTTCGAGCGGGCTCAGAAGATGCCGGTCATGGTCGATACAGAGGCCAGACTGCGGATGATGGACCAGTTCCCTGGTTACTGCCAGATCCTCAGCCTTGCGTCGCCAACGATCGAATCGATCGCCGATCCTGATGAATCCCCTGATCTGGCTCGCATCGGAAACGACTCGCTCTGCGCGATGGCGGCGAATCATCCTGATCGTTTCCTGGGTTGGATCGCTTCGCTGCCGATGAACAATCCCGAAGCCGCAATGGCCGAGATTGAACGAACCGTGCAGCAACTCGGCGCTGTCGGCGTGCAATTCTATACCAACGTTCAACGGCACCCGCTCGACGAACCTCAGTATCTGCGAGTGATCGAGCATGCCGCAGCGATTGGTTGCCCGATTTGGCTGCACCCGATTCGCCTCATGACATCTGCAGACTACCCTGTTGAAGACGTCTCGAAGTTTGATCTTTGGTGGGCCCTGGGCTGGCCATACGAGACCAGCGTCGCCATGGCGCGACTCGTCTTTGCCGGACTACTCGATCGCTGGCCGGAACTTGTTGTCATTACACATCATTGCGGCGGAATGATACCCATGATGGAAGGACGCATCGAATCCGGTCTGCAACTGCTGGGCACACGAAACCCACCGGATCTTTCCCACGCGGTAAAGACCGCTTTAAAGGAACGCCCCATCGATGCTTTCCGGCGGTTTCATGCTGACACCGCCTCGTTCGGTTCGCGAGCCGCGATTGAATGCGGGATGTCTTTCTTCGGACTCGAGCGAATGCTATTCGCCACGGATTCGCCGTTCGATCCGGAACAGGGTCCCGGCTATATCCGGGAAACACTGCGCGCGATAAGAGAGATGGAACTGACCGATGCGCAGCGCGATGCGATTCTTTCGGGCAACGCGAAACGACTTATGGGAATGGAGAGCGAACGTGGCTAAGGGCGACGTTTTACCATCGGAAGCGGTCCACACGCGTGACCCGGAAACTGGTGTGCGTCTACGACAACTCACCAATCACGAATCCATTCATCACCACCCGTTTTACTATGTCCCAGCCTATGACGACGCGATGCAGTGGTTGTTTTTCGTATCGCATCGGACAGGCACGCCGCAATTCTTTGCGGAACGGCGCGCCACTGGCGAGCTGATCCAACTTACCGATCGAGCCGACATTAATGAGTGGTCACTCCATCCCGCGCATGATGGCCGCTCCCTCTTTTTCACAACGACGACCGGCGGTTGGCGTCTCGAAATGAGTTCATTGCGGGAAGAGCAGTTGATTGATTTCGACAGAGGGAGCAAGGCAGGCGGTATGGTCGGCGCCGGAATGGGTACCACAACACTCAGCCATGACGATTGCTGGTGGGCGATTCCAATTTGCCGCGAACATGGAGCACGGTTGTTGGTGATCAACGTGAATACCCGGGAGTCTCATGTCGCTTGCGAAAACGACGTGATTGGCCATCCGCAATTTCACCCGGACGATTCCAATTTAATTCGCTATGGTGGGCTCTTCGATCGTCGGATTTGGGTAACGGACCGCGACGGCAGCAATCATCGTCTGGTTTATCTTCGCAACGAAGCGAAAAAAGAATGGATTGTCCACGAGTGTTGGCGCCCTCGCTCGCGGCAAATCCTGACGGCAAACTGGCCGCACGGCGTGATGGCCGTCGACATTGACTCAGGACAATTCCGCTGGGTCACTCGTTTCAATGCATGGCATCCAATGGTGGATCCAACGGGGACACGCATGGTCGCCGATACAAAGAACCCTGACATCGGGCTACAACTGTTCGACATCGCCGACAGTCCTAGCGAGCCGAGACTGTTGTGTCACTCCAATGCTACCAGCGTTGGCGAGCATTGGAACCGAGATCATTGTCCCTACGATGACGGACCAGTAGAAGTCTACGCCCCACAGCACACGCATCCACATCCGTCGTTCTCGCCGGATGCCCGTACGATAGTTTTCACATCGGACAGAACGGGCTGCGCACAGGTCTTTGAGGTGTCGGCAGAGAAAACGTAGATCAAATCGCCAGCAGTGTGTGTCTTGGGCATCGGCAGGGACGTGGCGAATGAACTTCCCGAAGGCTGCGATGCGACGTAACGTAAAGGCGGTGGGAGACTTACGTCGTTCGCTGTCTGTTTTGGCTTGTAGTCAGCAGACTTCTTCCGAGATTTCGACGGTTTCCAGGCGAAAAACGCCATCAGCGCAAATTAACTACTAAGGAGATTGGCGAGTGGATTCTGGCCAAGGAACCCCTCGTCTAACCTACCCAACTCGATCAGGCAGCGGAGAGCATTGTTGGACATCCGAATGAACTTACGGCTACTACTCAATGTGACGCTCGGCGTGCTGTTCCTTGACGCGATTAGTG
>CALBSZ010000253.1 GCA_937967665.1 uncultured Planctomycetaceae bacterium | reverse complement strand
TGGGCGACACTGGATTCGAACCAGTGACCTCCGCGGTGTGAGCACGGCGCTCTAACCAACTGAGCTAGCCGCCCGATATTCAAAATCTAACAGTTCGCACGTGACGTTGCCAAGTACCCGCTGATGTAATTCTCGCCGCCGCGGCAGGCCTGGCTGGCGTTCCCGCAAGATTGACTTGCGGCCATCCAAAACGCTCTCGCTGGCAGGCCCTTGGCACACCAGACATGCTGGGACAAGCTGGAGTTCGTGGCGGCGGTCCGCCTGTGAACAGCGGAATGCCGCGAAATCACGCTTTGCGAATCTTGCCACGGCCCGCAGTGACGTTCTTGCAGGCGTTGCGAGTGTCCACTACCAGGGACGAGTACTTCACGACGAAGTCCCAGTCGTAGGCCGAATGGTCGGTGGCAATCAACACCAGATCCTGTTCGGCCAGGAAGTCGGGGGTGAGTTCTTCGCTGGCCAGGCGGGGCACGTCGTAATGCCGCATGCCTGGCAACATCGGGATATGCGGATCGTTGTAGCTGAGCAGCGCGCCGCGGTCCTGCAGCAGCTCCATCAGCTTGAAGGAAGGGCTTTCGCGCGGATCATCCACATCTTTCTTGTAGGCAACTCCCAGGATGGCGATCTTGCTGCCGCGGACCGCCTTGCCGACGTCGTTCAACGCCTCGATCACTTTTGAAATTACGAACTCGGGCATCGAGGCGTTAATCTCTCCAGCCAGTTCGATGAACCGCGTCGGCAGTTCGTGCTTCCGCGCAATCCAGCTCAGGTAAAACGGATCGATCGGAATGCAGTGCCCGCCAAGCCCGGGGCCGGGGTAGAACGCCTGAAAGCCAAACGGTTTGGTCTTCGCCGCATCGATGACTTCCCACACATCGATGCCCATGCGGTCGAAAAGAACTTTGAGTTCGTTGACCATCGCGATGTTGATGCTGCGATACGTGTTCTCCAGGATCTTGCACGCTTCGGCGATTTCGCACGAGGAAACCGGCACCACATTCACAACGGCCTGCTGGTACAAATCGCAGGCCAGCTGCAAGCTGGTCGGTTCGATGCCACCGACCACCTTGGGAATACGACTCGACTGGAAATCCGGATTTCCCGGATCCTCACGTTCGGGGCTGAACGCAATAAAGAAGTCCTCGCCGACTTGCAGGCCGCTTGCCGCCAGGATCGGCAGCATGACTTCGCGCGTGGTACTGGGATAGGTGGTGCTTTCCAGGATGACCAGTTGTCCAGGTCGCAAGGTCGCGGCGATCTGCCGCGCGGTCGATTCGACATACGACAAATCGGGATCGCGGCTGTCGGTCAGAGGCGTTGGAACGCAAATCAGAATAACGTCGGCTTCCTCGAGCCGTTTCATTTCGGCGGTCGGTTCAAACGTTTTTTCCTCGAGCCACGTCTTGATCCACTTGTCGGGGATGTGGCCAATGTAGCTTTCGCCCGCACTCAGCTTTTTGATTTTCGACTGGTCGACATCGTAGCCGATCGTTGAAAATCCGGCCTTGATAAAGGCGTCCAGCAGGGGCAGGCCGACATAGCCAAGACCGATGACCCCCACCTTGGCCGTTTTGTCGGCAATCGCCGCGGAAAGGACCGTGGCGGGACTGGAAAGTTCCATCTGTTGATTCATGAAGTTAACCTCTGCGGAGACCGCAAGCAAAAACGCTCGAAATTCAAATCCTGTAGCCCAATGATAGTTCGACTTGTCCCTACCAATACAGCTCAATATTGAGCTGCTGTACGGGCCCCCGGGGGATTCGCCGGTCGTGGCGCATATTTTGCCCGCTTCCTACCCCCGAAACAAGGTTGTGGAGACTACGGGAAACGGTGGAAAGCAGGCAAGTGCAATTTTGGGAAAAGCCGTTTTCTTCGTGGGGACCCACGTATTGCCGCGTGGCGACAACCTTGGCTTGCGTCGTTTGTCGGAGTAAGATAGCACGGAGACGGAGAAATTCGATTATTCCTGAGTTTTCTGGAACGCGGCGGCCGAACCACAAGGATGCAGGCAGCCGGTTCGCGGGCCTTTTCCCATGAGACTTCCATCTGTAGACAGCTACTACGTCGCCCTGGCGGAATGCCCCACGGTGACGAACGAGCGGGAACGGCGCACGTCGCATATTGACGACGAGAACGCCCCGGATCGCGGCGCCTACCGGTTCAACCTGGGGAAGGTGCCCGTAGTGTTGAACCAGATCGAATTCCGGATCCTGAGTTTCCTGGCTTCCAAGCCCTATCGCCCCTTCACGCCAGACCGCATTGCCGACGCCGTCACGACACAGGCCACGCCGGTAACCGCCGAAACCCTGCGGCCGCACATCCTTTCGTTGCGAGCCAAACTAGGCATCTTTCGCGACTACGTGCAGACCGTGCCGTATATCGGATATCGCTTCAAGGCGTAGCGCCGCGGCGATTATTCGCTCGGCGTTCGCGGCGGCACGGCCAGCGAGTTGTCGGAGGCGATCTGCTGCAAGCCATCGGGCTGAGACAGGTATTCCATCAACTTCATCAGCCGCGTGGTAGACACGTCGCGCGTAACGACCTGCCCCGTCGACTGCCCCGGCATCTTGACGATCAGCGGGACGTGCCGAAGCATGGCAGCGGGACCGTCGACCAGTTGCGGATCGCCGCGCCAATTGTGATCAGCGGTCACGACGATGGTGGAGTTGTCGAACTGATCGGTTTGCTTCAGCTGCTGCAGCAGGTTGCCAAGCACTTTGTCGGTGTAGGCCAGATGTCCGCGCAGCAGTTCTTCCGATTCCCGATCGTATTCGGTAAGGACTGGGCGCAGCGAACCATCTTCGTTGTAGCAAAAGGGATAGTGAGGCAGGGGCACGTGAATCACCGCAAATTTGCCCGTCCCCGGACTTGCGATCATCTTGCCGGTTTCCGCAAGCAGGATTTCCATCTGTCGTGCGATCGAACAGTTGCGTTCCAACGCGTAGCTGCCAAAGACGTACTTCGACAGTGTGTTCCCGACCACGTCCGTGGTTGCCATGCAGTAGAATTCGGCGGCATCGTCCAGCCAGCCGTCGCCGAAAAAATCGAAGTACGAAGTGCTGGTGATCTGGCCGACCGAGTCCCCCAGCATCACGTGGTAGGCGTGATAGGAACCCAGCATGTACGTTCGATAACCCTGCTCCCTGGCCGCCGTAAACATGTTCGGCAAGACCTTCGACGCGTGAAATGTATTCCCCTTCTTGAAGCCTGGCTGGTATTTGATCCAGCCGTACGGATCTCCCGTCTGGTACAGAAACAAAGGCATGGAGGCAAGCGTCTTTTCACCGGGCGAATACGCTTGCGTGAACAGGTTCGCGGTCTGGCTCAAGCCGCGCAGATGCGGCAATCGATCCACGACCTGGTCGGCGTCGTAGGTCAAACGTGTCGGCCAGGCATCGAATACGAAGATGAAGACGTTTTCGTCAGGTACGGGCTGGCTGCGATGTTCCAGGAGTGGAGCCGCGGTTTCCGGTGCTGCCGGATAGACGGGTAGCCGAATCGCGTTGAACCAGAAGAGCGGTACGAGGGGAGACAGACACAGCGAAATGCGGGCGACCGATTGTGTCACTTGCCGCGCGGTCCAGCGACGCCAGGCAACCAGCCCCACCAACAATGCTCCGACAAGGGAAGTTGCCAGAACATATCGACCAAACGTGACATGGTCGGCCAAGGGGGTCGGTGATTCGGCGTTATAGAACACCCCCAGTCGCCAGGTGATGGCGGCGAAGGTGACATACGAAAGAGGAGGCGCGATCCGGCAGAACCACGTCCGCGAGGTTTCCCACAGGGCTAAACCAACGATCCATAACGCCAAGCCGAGCAGCAGGGCGTAGACACATTGCATGATCACATCGCCGAGCGTGATGAAGTGAATGTAGCGGCCGATCGGGGTGATCATGCGGGACAGCACAGGCAGGCACAAGAGCAAGGCCCATACCTGCGCGCAGAGCAGCGGCGTTAGGCGCGCAAGTTGTTGCGCACGGCTCTCTAAAGTCGAAGCGGTAGCCGTGTGTCGCTGGACCTTGTTGACTGGATTGAGAAACATGAATGCAAATCACCGACCAGATGCCGAGCGGGGTTGGGTCATGATCGCACTGGTCGAGGCTGACCGCCACGCCCGTCTTCCCGCGACTTCAAGTTATCAACCGCGCCACGGTCCGGCGTCAAATAAGCTCAACGCGCGAGCGAGCGGGTCATGTACGTTTGGACACACTTGCTGGCGCTGCGTGCTTGTATTCTTGCGGATTGCCGCGAACTCGCCGATGGTCAACTAGTCGTCAGCGTCGACGGTACTGTTTTCCGAATTGACATTGCGACGAAAGAGCATTGCGAACGGAAAAAACAGGACACGCCGAAAAATAATCCCCATGCTCAATGCCATCGCCAACACGGCTTGAATGACGATCGAACCCACGCCTGGGTCGATGTAGGCGAGTAGCTCTAAACCACGCTGAATCATCAAACTAAACTCCTTTAAGGAAACCCCAAACCTGCCAGCTCGGCGCTCTGGGATGAACGAACCAAGCCTGAATCTCTCCTCAGTTTGATTACCCGACTCGCCATCGAGAAGCGCGAAAACTGCGCAAAATACGAATTTGCCGTAGGCGCTAAGCAACCTTAGCGCGGGCGCCAAGCATTCTTAACGCTGTGCCATGGTTGTCGATTCCGGCCGGTCACGTCATAATCGCGAAACAACCAAAGGAGAACATCGCATGCCAAAATTGACTGTGGAAGGCGTTGGCGAATTTGACGTCGACGAAGGAAAACGACTCGTGTTGGCGTTGACGGACGAGGCTGGGATCGATCAGTTGCACGCCTGCGGAGGCAATGCGCGGTGCACGACCTGCCGGGTCGAGTTTGTCGACGGTGAACCGTTGCAGATGACCGCTGCTGAAAAAGATCTGCTGGCCGCGAGGGGACTCAGCGGTATCCGGTTGAGTTGCCAGATCGCCTGCCAGGGAGAAATGACCGTGCGCGCCATCAGCCGCCTGGAGGGAAGTGGCCGCGCCGACGCCGGCCAGAGACCGGCCAACACGATCCAACCACCACCAGCCTGGGTTGCCAAGGACTGAGTCCCGCGCGACACGCGGCTGGGTCGTCAGGGCTGCTGGCGTTCCAACGGGTGCAGTTGGAAGTTGCGGAAGAAGACCTCGTGCCCTTCGTTCTGCAAGAGGATTTTTCCGGCGGCCGGAAAGACGTTGTAGCAGGCGTTGACCGTTTCGCCGTTGATCTTAACCGTGACTCGATCGCCTGCGCAAACGCAGTCCACCCGGGTCCATTCGCCCAACGGACTGGCCACGTCGAAACGGCCGCGCGTATCCAGCAGTTCCTTGAATTCGGGGTCGTGCTTGGACCACCAGAATTGCCGTCCCGAATAGATCGTCGGTTGCCCGCCCTTTTGCCAACGCGTGCGGCGATCGGATTCTAATCGCGTATCACTGGTAATGGTCGACTTCACCGCTTCGCCGGCATCGTCCAGGCCGCGAATCACGATCAGGTCGCCCTCGCAGCCTTGCGCCAGTTGCACTTCGAGGGACGTCATCCAGACGCCCCCAGCACTGCCGTCAGGGCCGATGGCATGGAGCAGGAGTCCCGAGTTGCGGACGTACTTGCCGCCGTCGGTTGTTTTTCCCCATTTGTATTCGACCGAGACATGGTAATTCCGGTAGGAATGTTCCGTCGCAACGTAGCCGCGATGTTCCCCCCCCTGCATGTGGATCATGCCGTCGCGCACGGAAAACACGCTGTGAGGGTCTTCGTTTCCGGTCGCTTTCAACCACGTCGTCAAACCGGAAAGATCTTTCCCGTTGAACAGCGACACGGTCTTCTTGGGAACGATCGCATCGTCTGCAACCAGCGACGCAGACAAGCTGAAAGCGATCAACAGAGCCGGGGTTCGTGCAAAGTTCATGGGTTTGCTCCTGAGAACCGAATGCCGAAACACCACGCAGTGTACTTCGTGTTTCGGTGAATTTGTACTCCCAGCACGTTGCAATTTCCTCCCCGGCAAGGCCACAATGGTAGAAAAACCACGGAGATCGCCATGCGCAACCCCCGCCGCTCGATTGCCGCACTGTCACGACGCCGGTTTCTCGGTGCTACCGCCGCCGCGCTCGCTTCCTGCACCGTTCCGACTGCGGCCGCTGAAGGCAAGCGAACCAACTTTCAGATCGCCTGCATGACGTTACCGTATTCCCAGTTTCCCTTGCAGCGCGCGTTAACGGGACTGCAGAAGGCGGGTTACGAGTTCGTGGCTTGGGGCACGAGTCACCAGGAAGAAAACGGCCAGCGTACGCCCGTCATGGCTGCAGATGCCGCTCCGGAGAAAGCCGCCGAACTGGCAGCGCGGTGTCGCGACCTGGGCCTGCAGCCGGTGATGATGTTTTCCACGATTTACCCCGAAGCGGATCGCGGGTTGGAAGTGTTGCGGCAACGCATTCGACAGGCCGCGGCGGCGGGGATCGCGCACGTCTTGACTTTCGGCCACACGCAAGGGGGAAATCGCAAAGTCTGGATCGAACGTTTCAAGCAGCTCGGTCCCATGGCTCGCGACCATAACGTCACGGTTGTCGTGAAACAGCATGGCGGTTCCACCGGCACCGGCGAAGCGTGCGCCGAGATCGTTCGCGAAGTGGATGATCCGGGGATCATGGTCAACTATGACGCGGGTAACGTCATGGACTACCTGGACGTGGATCCGATTCCCGATATCCAGAAATGTGCCGACGTCGTCCGCAGCTTCTGCATCAAGGACCACCGCAACTGGCCCAAGGATCAGGACTGTGGCCCCGGTTTTGGCGAGATTGATCATTACCGGCTGCTGCATCCCGTAGCCTTCACCGGGCTGGACATGCCCTTGTGCTGCGAGAACATTTTCGCGCCGCTGATCGCGCGGCCGACGGAGGCGGCGGGTGTCGATGCGCTGGCGCGGCGCGCGAAGCAGTTCCTGGAGACCGTGATTGCCGGGCTGCAGGCCTAGTTTGTTTAACCCTTAGCCGCAGGCGCCGGCTCGGTGCCTACGCCTACGCCTACGCCTGCGGCTGGGGGTTAAACGACGCGCTCGCAGCCACCCTGCACCGAGCTACCGTACTTCGTCCACGAACTCGCAGCCCACGTAGTATTCCTCGCAGTCGCTGGCCAGGCGTTCGCAGCGGACGACGCGTGCCTGCATGACAGCGGCATGTTCGTTCTTGGTGCGCAGCTTCAAGACGATATCGCGGTTCCGGATCCAACGCGGCGCGATGAACGCGATTCCGGATTGAGACAGGTTCTTGCCGTGAACCGAGAGGAAAGACTCGTCGGCCGGCAAGAGGTCGCCGGCGAGTTCCGCGAACTTCAATTCCGTTTGAAAACTGCCGCGGTTTTCGACACGGCGCTGCAGGCATTCCGCAGTGGCACTCGTTACAGTCGTCATAATCCTACCTTTGATGAGGGTTCACGGGACAATCAATAGGTAGCTCACGAATGTCCCGCGGGCAAACAGCGGGCGACGAGGGAACTGGACGCCACGGCGGAACTTGGCGCCACGAGGAGAATCAGCGGGCTGCCAGCAGGCTCAAGTCGTCCAGCCAGCAGTCGAGCAGCGTGGCCTGATTGGCGTTGGCGGCGAGTTGGAGTTCGGCATCGATACAGCGATCGAGCCGCCGCGCGATGGCGGATTCGTCCCAGATTCCGGCAGCGGCGGCTCGATTTGCCGCGGCGCTTAGTGCGGGATCCGCCGGCGTGGGGACGCCCGACAGGGTCCTTAACACCTGTTCGTAAAACTCCATCGCGAACTTGATCACCAGTCGAAAGCGGGCGCGTCGTTTGGGGGCTTCCTTGCCGGCTTCATCGATGAAAGCGCCGACCGATTTGGGAAAATCGACCGGGTCCCAGACGGCGCTGGCCAACTGCTGAAACAGGCTTTCGCGGAATTGTCGCGTTTCTTCGTCCACCAATTCCATGGCCCGAGCCAAACTTCCATAAGACAACTCGGACAGTTCCTCGGCCAGCCGTTCGTCTTCGACCAGGGAATGTTGCAGCAGCAGCTGACGTACTTGCGCATTTGTCAGGGCACGGAAGCGAACCACCTGGCTGCGCGAGCGAATCGTCGGCAGTTGCTTCTGTTCGCTTTCGCCGATCAGGATCAACAGCGACTTCGGCGGCGGCTCTTCCAGCGTCTTGAGCAGGCAATTGGCTCCTTCCTGGTTGAGGTAGTCGGCGTCGTCGATAATGGCGATCTTGCGTCCGCCGCGAAAAGGCTTCAAGGATATGTTGTGACACAAGCCCTCTCGGCGGCGGTGCTCGCGATCGCCGATGAACAGATCAACGGGAATGAAGTTCTTGTCCGGCGGTTTGCAAACGACTTCCATATCCGGATGTGTCAGCGCGGCCACCTGCTGGCAGGACGGGCAGTGCCCGCAGGGATCAAGAGCGTGTTCCGGGTTCGTTTCGCACAGCAGCGCCTGACTTAATTTCAGAGCCAGCGTTCGCTTGCCGATGCCCAGCGGGCCAACGAACAAAAAGGTACTCGCCAGCCGGCCGCGGGAAACGGCTGTTTTGAACTGCTCGACTACTTCATCGTGGCCCACGATGTCATGCCAGCACATGGGCGGCACCCTCGCGTATCGCTTGATGGACTTGTTCAATCGACTGGCTGGCGTCGATCACCGTGATCGCATCGGGCTGCTCAGCCGCTTGCGACAGGAAGCCGTCGCGAACGCGTTTCAAATAGCCGACGCCTTGGGACTCCATGCGATCGGGTTCGCGATTGCGCCGCCGCGCCGCGTCGTCCACATCCATGTCCAGGACGAATGTCATGTTGGGACGCAATCCGCCGGTGGCGACCAGGCCGACGTCCCACACTTCTTCAACATCCAGTCCGCCGGCAATTCCCTGGTAGACCACGGTCGACAGCAGGAAGCGATCGGAGACGACGATGCAGCCGCGCTCCAACGCGGGCAGGATGACTTCCTCCACCATCTGCGTGCGGGCGGCCATGTAGATGAACATTTCCGCGCGGCGATTGATCGGCGTATCCTTGGTATTCAGCACAATGTCGCGCAATGCTTCCCCAAGCCTCGTGCTGCCGGGGTCTCGGCATTGGACGACCTGGTGCCCGAGTTCCGTGAGCCACGTACAGAACAGGTCCATCTGCGTGGATTTGCCGACTCCATCAACTCCGTCAAAGCTGAAAAACATGTGAGCTATTGTAGGGGATGCAGCGCCGGTCGCGAAAGCAGTCAGCGAAGGCGTTGGAACTGCCCTACCTTGGAGTTGTCCGGGCGAGTCATGACGAAGCTATCGCCATCGATGAACTTGACGCGCCGCTGTCCGGACGGCAGCTGGATGATCAGCGAATTGCCCGCTTCCGATCGCACGACGCTCCAGGAACCGCCGACGCTGGGCTTGTCCGTCTCCTGGATCGCGACGCGCCCGTTCGATTGAAAGTTGACCGTCAACACGTTCACCAGTCCCCGCCGGCATTCCCAGCGGCCGACCAGCCGAGGATCGGTCGGGCCGCCAGCCATCATCAGCAGGACGGCGACGAGCAAGACAACTCCAACGGCACAGGCGCCGATAATCATCCACGTCTGCTGCTGGGATTTCCGTTTGCGTTGACGAAGCTGGTTCATCGGACAAGGGTTCTCCGTTGGCGGTGCGGACGACGTCGCAACGCAAGTGGGACAAGGCCAGTTGAAGCCCTACGACCGCTGGTCGATCGGAATGAACTCGCGTTCAGTCGGGCCGGTGTAGATTTGGCGAGGTCGACCGATACGGAACGTGGGCGAGTCGTGCATTTCACGCCAGTGCGCGATCCAGCCGGGCAAGCGGCCAATGGCGAACAACACGGTGAACATCTTCACGGGGATGCCGATCGCCCGGTAAATTACGCCCGAATAAAAATCGACGTTCGGATATAGTTTGCGTTCCACGAAGTACGGATCGCTAAGGGCAACTTCTTCCAACTGTTGGGCCACGTCGAATAGAGGATCGTCGATTTTCAATTTGGCCAGCAGCTTGTCGCATGCCGTCTTGATGATGCGAGCTCGCGGATCGTAGTTCTTGTAGACGCGGTGCCCGAAGCCCATCAGGCGAAAGCCGTCGTTCTTGTCCTTGGCCATATCGACATACTTCTTGACGTTGCAGCCATCGGCGATAATCCGGTCCAGCATGTTGACGCAGGCTTCATTCGCGCCACCGTGTTTGGGTCCCCACAGCGCGCAAATGCCGGCGGAGATGGAAGCGAACAGGTTCGCGTCGGACGAACCCACCAGACGTACCGTCGAGGTGCTGCAATTCTGTTCGTGATCCGCGTGAACAATCAGCAGCAGGTTCAAGGCGTCGACGAAGTCGGCATCCACTTCGTACGGCTCGCTGGGAACCGCGAACATCATGTGCAAAAAGTTTTCGACATAGGTCAATTTGTTTTGTGGATAGATGAGCGGCTGGCCGTACGACTTCTTGAAGCTGTACGCGGCGATCGTCGGGAGCTTGGCGATCAAGCGATGGGTACTGACTTCCACTTGCTTGGGGTCGCGTGGATCGAGTCCGTCCTGGTAGAACGTCGACAGGGCTCCGACCACCGACGACAGGATGGCCATTGGATGCGCGTCCTTGGGAAATCCGTTGTAGAAGGAACGCATGTCTTCGTGCAGCATCGTATGGCGGCGTATCGACATGCGGAAGTCGTGTAGCTGTTTGTCCGTTGGCAGTTCGCCGTAAATCAACAGGTACGAAACCTCGACGAAATCGCAGTTCTTCGCCAGGATCTCAATCGGATATCCGCGATATCGCAGCACACCGGCTTCACCGTCCAGGTAGGTAATCGCGCTTTTCGTTGATCCCGTATTGACGTAACCCTCGTCCAGCGTAATCAATCCCGTCGCGGAGCGCAGTTTAGAAATGTCCAAGCCACGCTCTTGCTCGGAGCCCTCGACTACAGGCACGTCAAGCTCGACGTCGCCAACGCTGATCTTTGCCGAATCGGCCATCCCTTGTTCCCTTTCCGCAACGGAACTCATCATATCTCCTCGCTGGCGGATGCTACCGAGGTGTCACCGCCGTATGTACAGGTATTGCTGCCTCGACCTGGGAGAGGAATTGCGATCAAGGCACCATGCGTGTCTGCGCATTTCGCGACCCGCCGACGGCCACCGGAGGTTGGGCAACCGGAACAAAATCATAAACGGTTCGAGGGCTTTTTACAATTGGCCAGAACGGCCAGCAATTTCTTAAGATATGACGAATACGTTGGTTTCGTCGATAACGAATGGTCTAAGGGGGAGGTGACGCGGGGTCGCGAGCACACTGCGGCCGTTTCGCGGTGCGAGTTTTTAATGAGCGTGCGTTCGGGAGGATGCTTGCGGGCTACTTGAGGGTAGGCGTTGCATCCGGTTTGGTGGCCGTTTGTGTTTCGGCGTCGTAGATGGTTTGTACGGGAATGTGCTCTTTCAAGTTCGCCAGATATTCGACAACCTGAGCTTGAATGTGGTCCTGCTTTAACTTCTTCTTGATTTCGACTTGCGCCTCCACAAACGGGACGCGTCCCGCCTCTTCGCGCTCGATCACGCGGACAATATGAAAGCCGCGATCATCGCGTAAACGCTGGCTCAAGACTCCCACCGGCAGCGAGAAAATGGCTTCGTCGATCGGCTTCGAAGCCAGGCTTCCCTCGGTCGTCCAGTCATACCGGCCGCCCTGCTCGGCTCGACTGCCCTGCGAACGCCGCTTGGCGACTTCCGCGAACTTGGCGCCTCCCAAGACGGCGTTCCCCATTTCTCCGGCCAGACGCCACGTAGCCTGTTCGTCAAAGTTGTTGTCTTCAAAGCGGGCGGATAGGATTTCGAAACGCACGCGTGCCGGGCGTTCGTAATCGGCAATGTTCTCGCGATAGACTTGCAGCATTTGATCGTGTGTGATTTCCACGTCGTAGTCGATGTAGCGACCGACTGCCGAGCGACCCAGCATGCGCTCGGCATACAGACGTCGTTGCTTGGCCAGGGACGATCCGTAGCGGCGCAGTTGTTCGTCCAGTTCTCGAGCGTCCGCGACCTTCGCCTTCTTGATGGCTTTCGGCAACTCGTCCGCGTCAAACTGTTCGTTAACTTTTGCAAACACATTGGTCAGTGCCTCCTGTCGCTTGTCCAGCGGAATGGAACGCAGGAAATCCAGATACAGCAATTTGCTTTCGACGCTCCGATTCAATAATTGCTTCATCAGCAGTTCGCGCTGCTTGTCGATTTGATCCTTCGGGATCTCGTCCAAGTGAGGCTCCATCATTTGAGAGACCTCGGGCGAGATGTCGCCAGCCAGGATCGGCTGATCTCCCACCATGGCGATGACCTTGGCCGATTCCACCAACGTGCGTTCTGGGGAAACGGGTTCCTGAGACGCGCGGGCGACGGAAGCCTCATCGCCGACTGGCATTTGCCGCGCCGTGTACTCCGCAGCAGTGCTCGGCGGCTGTGGAAACGGCTGCCCGAATCCTTGAACTGCGGGGGCTTGAGGTGACGGTGGAGGCCCGAACAGCGGACGCTGCTGCAACGGCGGAACCACGTTGCGACTCGATTGAAACGGATCCTGATACGGCTCGTCAAAATCGGTTTGGGCGAGGGTACTGGCCGTAACAAGGAGGTAAATTCCAATGCATGCGGCGGCACGTTTCATGAGCGAATCCATTCGCAGTTTGTCTGACTTGTTATTTGGGGATCGCGGGAAAAACAACTTCCGTGTGCGGTTGTCGTCCGTTCCGCAATGGTGCGCCCGGTTGCGTCGCAAACCGGAACGTGACTACTTCCATATTCCGAAGCGTCCTCGGTCCGGCTACCTGCCGGAAACAGGCAATCCTGATGCTATACGCAGTCCAAGGGCACTGGGGTTCAGATCGGACCCATCGCCGCAGAATAGAGAAAAGGCGCGGGATTATAGAGTGCGGTCGCGACCCCTGCAACACAGATTTCGCTGGGCAGGAGCACCGCTGCGTCGTTGTAAATACTGATCGTTGCACAACATACGACTCACCGTGCGGCCTGCCAACAGGTCAAATTCCGTTCGTTTCGTGGTGCAGCGCGGTGGTCCGCACAGCCAGCCCGGAATACGAGTCGCCCGCAGGGGCGCCGGAGCCTTCTTCCTGCTCCGCCTGATGCTCCGCCTCTTTTACCAACTCGTCCACTTCCCGTCGGCCTGTGAAGTAGTAGACCACGCCAATCAGGGCAATCAAGATCTGAATCACACGAAACGCCAACGCCACGACAAAGCCCTGGCTGGCAGCGGTGGGTACCGAAGCCATGCCGCGATAGAGGAAGTCGAGCGCGATTTCGAAGGCCCCGAAGCCGCCGGGAAGAGGGAATGCGCCGGCGATCATCGCCATCGGGGCAATCACGAAATGCGCCTGCAGGCCCGGCGCCTCGTTGGGAAGCCCTTGAGCCACCAGGTAAATACTGATGGAATTCAAAACATGCACGCCCAGGCTGAGCAGAAACATGGCGACAAGCACGGCGGTACGCCGTCGATATACGGCCAGGGCACGCAGGACTTTCGCCGTGAAGTTGCCGACCAGCGGTAGCACCACGAGTTGACTGGTAAACGGGCGCGTCACGGACATCGGCAGGAACAGCACCAGTCCTCCGAGGGCTCCAGCGATCGTGAGTGCTATCGTGAAACGCGCCAAATGGTGGATTGCACGAATTTCCGTTTCGCCGCCGACTCCAAACTGATTCAGGTCGACAAGCAGGAATGCAATCGTTCCCACCACCAGCATACCGTACAGGCCGATCAAGCGATCAATGACGACACTGGCCGCCGCTTCCACGCGCTGCCCCTCGCTGCTGCGCGCCAGGAAGACAGCCTTCAGCACATCGCCCCCGATGATTCCCAGTGAAAAAAAGTTGAACAGGAATCCCAGAAAGCCAAGGCGAAAGGCGTCCCGCATCAGAAATGGAACACCTGCCGCGCGCACCAGGCAGTACCAACGGACGAAGGTGATCGATACGGCAGCCAGCGTCACCACCAGCGCCGCGCCGAGGATGCTCCAGTGTTTCGAACCCGCCCATAGCTGGTTGAACGCTTCGTCTTGCCAGGCCTTGTACGAGAGGTACGACAGCAAGGCGACGGAGACGCAGACCTTCAGCAAGGCGATGGCGATCTTTTTCAGCTTTGTTGATTTCGATTTCACAGGATTCCTAGTGAACGGGCCGCGGCGGAATGAACAAGGCGCGTTCTAACATGTCCTACCTTGACAGCCGATATTGACATTGATAACTTTCGGAGACTTCCTGCGGCTCCGGCGGCAGTTGTACCATTTGGGGGATTAGCTCAGTTGGGAGAGCGTCTGGCTGGCAGCCAGAAGGTCAGGGGT
>CALBSZ010000252.1 GCA_937967665.1 uncultured Planctomycetaceae bacterium | reverse complement strand
TACTCCGCACCCGCGTATCGTTGTTTGCCATCGACGAGGCGCATTGCATTTCCGAATGGGGCCACAACTTCCGGCCCGACTACTTGAAGCTGGCGGCCTTTGCCAGGATGAGCAACGCGGAGCGCGTGCTTGGCTTGACCGCCACGGCCACGCCGCAGGTAGTGGAAGATATGTGCCGCGTGTTCGAGATCCCGCCGGAGTGTGCCACGTGCACGGGCTTCTATCGCCCCAACCTGCGCCTGCTTACCACGCCTGTCGCCGCGGACGATCGTGACGCGTTGTTGTTGGAAAAGCTGCAGCAGCGACCGGCGGGCCCCACGATCGTCTACGTCACCTTGCAGCGAACTGCGGAAGAAGTGGCCGATCGGCTGGCCTCGGCGGGTTTACCGGCCAAAGCGTATCACGCTGGCATGAAGGACGACCTGCGCTCCGCGGTGCAGGATTGGTTCATGGCCGCGGACCGCGGGATTGTCGTCGCCACGATTGCGTTCGGGATGGGGGTCGACAAGCCGAACATCCGCTATGTTTACCACTACAATCTTCCCAAAAGCCTGGAAAACTATTCGCAAGAGATCGGTCGGGCAGGCCGCGACGGCGCAACGTCGACGTGCGAGACCCTGGCTTGCTCGGACGACTTAAACGTGCTGGAGAACTTCGTCTACGGCGACACCCCGGCCGAATCGGCGGTTGCGAGTTTCGTGCGCGCGATCTTTTCCGCGGGCGAGGATTTTGACGTCAGCTATTACGAACTCTCGCAACAGCACGACATCCGGCTGCTGGTCGTGCGGACGCTGTTGACGTACCTTGAACTGGACGGGTATTTGGAGGGAGGGACGCCGTTCTATGCCGGCTACCAATTCAAGCCGCTGATGCCGTCTGCGAAAATTCTGAGCCACTTTGAAGGCCCGCGGCGCGAGTTTTTGAGCAGCTTATTGAAGCAGGCCCGCAAAGCCTCGACCTGGTTCCGTATCGATCTGGACCAGGCCGCCGCGAAACTGAACGAACCGCGCGAGCGACTGGTGCGGGCCCTGGACTACCTTGGCGAGCAACAGATGCTGGAACTGAAGGTACAGGGAGTCCGCAACCGGTTTCGCCGCTTAAAGACGCCCGCTGATCTGACGGCACTGGCCCGTTCGCTACAACAAAAGATGGTTGACCGCGAGGCGAAGGAGGTCGAACGGCTGGATCAAGTCATCGCGCTGGTCGAACGCGAAGCTTGTCAGGTCGCCGCCTTGTGCGCTCACTTCGGCGAACGTCTCGACAAGGATTGCGGCCATTGCTCATGGTGTCTCGACAACCAGGCAACGCGCATCCCCGAGCGGCGCCGTCCGCCGATCGATGATCGTGTTCTCGCTCAGGCCGTTGCGTTACAGGAGGAATACCCGAACATCCTTGCTGAACCCCTCGCGCTGACCCGCCTGCTGTGCGGCATCAGCTCGCCGCAGTTCACGCGTCAGAAACTCACCGCGCACCAGTTGTTCGGCTGCTTCGCCGAGCATCCGTTCAAGGAAGTGCTGGCCAAGATCACGCGTTGAAAAAATGCTGTTTAACCGCCAGCCGCAGGCGAACGCGCGTCCGGGGTTTCCAGCCTCTGCAGGCACCGGTGGCCGTACCGAGCCGTCGCCTGCGTCCTGTTTAACCGCCAGCCGGAGGCGAACGCGCGTCCGGGGTTTCGCGCTGCATCTGAACGCCAACGAAACTTTAGGTTCTGTTTTAAAACCGGAGAAGGGTGGCTGTGGTGGAGCGAAGCGACCCCACAGAACCTTGGATTCCGGGGGCTCGCTTCACTCGACCCCGGCCACCCATGACAACAACGCGAGATTCAAAACAAAGCACTAGCTCCCACGCGCCGACGCCTGCGGCTGGGGGGTTAAACAGTGGGCTTACATGCACTAGCCTTGCTTTTCCAGCAGCTTTTCCATGGCCTCGGCAAAGCCTTTGCCAATCTGGGCCATGATCTTGGCGGAGCCCATGTAGTGAAACTCGAAATTGGACGTGCTTTCCTTGAGGATTCTCAGGTCACGCGGCGTAAACGACTCGGCATACAGTTTCTCTCTCGCGGCGGTCGCTTCCTGGCGGCTTAACTTGCCCTCTTTCAGTTGCATGGCGATCTGATCGAGCTCCGGCTTGAGTTTCTTCTCCCGGGCTCGCAAAGCCGTCACTTCCAGGTCCCAGTAATTCTCCGTCAGCACAGCGGCGACATTACCTTGGAACTCGGGCAACGCCGCCGGCGCGGCCATTGCCGAGCGGAAGCCTTGATGGATTCCCTTGTAGCGCTGCCGATCGGGGCCATACTTGTCGGTCGGTCCGCCCACGCCCAGCACACCAATGACGAACGGCAACTGCGGCGCGGACAGGTCCCGGCGAACGTCGCGAATGAAGTGTGTCAGGACTTCGCTGTACTTGTCGTAACCTCCCGGTTTGCCGCGGCGGGAATACGTGCCGCCGTCGACCATATCGTTCCAGCCCTGAAACCAGACGAAGCCGGCCAGTTCGTATCCTTGCTGCGGATCATAATCGGGGTAAACGCGCTGGATGTCGGCCAGGACTTTCTTGACGTGGTCCATCATCAGGCGGTAATAGTGGCCCGTTGCTTTCGCCTTCGCGGCCTTGATCTCATCCAGGTCTTTGCCCTGTTTCTTGAACGTTTCCAATTGCGACTCGTTGAATTCGTATGGTCCAGCGCTCGGCGGGCGGAAGTCGGTGTGCAGGCTCTTGCCGCCCCAGGCGGTCTTGATGATCAAAATCGGCTCGTCCAGAAACTTCTGCATGTAGATTCCGAAGGTGAACTCGGGTCCGATTTTGGGTCCACGAGCCTCCGCGCCAAAACCGGCAGTGAGCTGGCCCGCCCGTTCTTCGTCGGCACTGCCAAGCGAAGAAATCCATACGCGTTCACAAACCCGCGGCGCGCCGTCGGCGTCCTGCATCTCTTTCAGAATCGGTGCCGTCTGGGGGTCCAGCGCCATGGTGTCGAAGGTTCGTACGTGAGCATGACCCTGCATGTTCGATTGTCCGGCAAGCACGAATACTTTCAGCGGCTTGCCGGCACCGGCGGGCTGGGCGTGGACGAAGGTGGCAGGAAAAGCAAGAACTGCCAACAGCAGTCCGGTGACCAGCGCAACAGGTCGAATTCGAATGGATCGCTTCATCGTGGGTCCTCTACAGGTGGAATGCCATTGTCTTTGGTTCGGACGCGACGCGTCATCGCGTGTCGCAGCTCGCCGTGGCGGAAAAATTCCGTTCCGCTTTCAGCGAACCATGTTTGTACCATAGATTTAGCCGCGATGGCATCGTTCTGAACGCTTGTATTCTTGCGGATTGCCGCAAAGTTGGCGATGTCCAACGAAGTTGCGGAGGTTATTCACGACTTGTGCCTAAGGGGAGGTTGACCTGTGGGCGAGAAACATCAGCCCCACCAGAACCAGCAAGAGGCATGCCCAGGTCGCGACGGCGCCCCAGGTCGCGCGTGTCGCCCGTCTGGCTTCCCACCACGTTCTGGGCCGCAGACCTTGGACGACGAAGGTGAGCACGCCGGCCAGGTTGACGCAGATCACGTTGGTGGCCACCAGCAGTAGCGCGCCGCTGGCAGCCTGGTACTCGCCGTTGGCCAGCAGCAATCCGAATACGGCAAACGGAGGCAACAGCGCGACCGCCACCATCACGCCGATTAACGAAGACGGAGCCCCGGTGGTAAATGCGAGCACGCCGGCGCAACCCGCGGCGAGCGCCAAGATAATGTCGCCTCCGGACACGAGCGTGCGTGATTGGATGGCCGGCCCTTCCGCGTCAATGGAAAAGAGAAAGCCGATGAACAGCGACGTTGCCAGCGCGACCAGCAAGCCAATCACGTTCGTTCTGAGCGACCGCAGCGCCAGCTTGAAATCACCCAGGGTCGTGGCCAGGCAGAGCGACACGTTGGGTCCGAGTAGCGGCGCGATGACCATGGCGCCAATCAGCACTGCGGTTTCATTGCGGACCAGTCCGACGGCGGCCACCAGCGTGGCGAGAAAAGTCTGGGCGATAAATACACGCGTGATCGTGGCGCTCTGGACCACATCGTTGTAGAGTTCCTCGCGGCTGATCCGTTCGGGTGACTTCTTCTTCTCTCCGTTCTCGTTGGTCACATCGGGCGGTCGAGGAAGCGTGGCCTCGACCGGCAGCACGATCGTACGAAACTCCGCGACTCCTTGAAAACGCATCTCCAGGTCGTCCAAGGTGGCTTCCGCCTGTTCGGCTCGAACCAGGACGCGAACGAGCACCAGGTCCGCTTCCAGCCGTTCTTCCCAGCGACCGAGGATATCGTCCTCACCACGCCACTCGGGCATCGCCTGTGAAGCGGATTGGGGAAGGATGAATTCGATCAGCCGCAAGGTCATTCAAACGTTGCTTTCGTCGAGAATGTCTCAGCTGCGATTTCGCGCCGCGCCGCCACGGCTCTGCAACCTGGAGTTCATGCGAAGTCGCTGCGTTGCGACGCGTCTCGCTGTCATGAAGTGTGCCGGTCGGACGGCCTGTTTGTCAATGGAAGGTGCACGTCAATCACGTCGTCGGAAGTTCGCGGCGCCATGCGAAAGCCGTGTTTTTCGGCCAGGGACAGCATGCGATCATTTGTGTGCAGCACGTGTCCTACGATCTGCGTGGTTCCTCGTCGCTTGCAGTAGTTCAGCAGTTTTTCCAGCAGGATGGAACCGAGTCCCTGTCTCTGGCAGGCTGGTTGAACGGCGATAAAGAATTCCGCCGTGACGTTATCCGGATCGGTTGCCAGGCGAGCGACCCCCAGCATTTCGGGCGTACCGCCTGCACCGCGCGCGGCGACAAAGGCCATTTCGCGTTCATAATCGATTTGCGTGAGTCGAGCGAGTTCCGAATGCGCGGGCTCGCCGCACCGGTCGAAGAGGGAAAGACGCAATTCTTCGGTAGCGAGTGTATCGAGGAAGCTGCGGTACGCCGGTTCGTCTTCCGGGCGAATGGGTCGCAAGAGCAGTGGCGCGCCGGCAAACACGATCTGTTCTTCAAGCTCATGGGGATACGGCCGAATTGCCAGGCGCGCGGAACCGCGCGTCTCCGTCGCGGCGACCTTCACGCGCGCGTCGAGCGCCAGTACTCCCGTTTCATTGGCCAGCAGCGGGTTGATGTCGAGCTCGCAGATTTCGGGAACGTCGGAGATGAGTTGAGCGACCTGCAGTAACGTTTGATAAATTGCGTCGAGTTTGGCTGGGGGCCGGTTACGAAAACCGCTCAGCAATCGAGCCACACGGGTCCTGGAAACCAGATCTCGAGCCAAAGCGAGGTTCAACGGCGGCAGGGAGATGGCGCGGTCCGCGATGATTTCGACCGCGGTTCCTCCCTGTCCAAACAGGATTGTCGGGCCGAAGATCGGATCCTCGCTGGCGCCGACGATCAGTTCATGGGCTCCCGGCCAGCAGATCATTTCCTGGACCGTGAATCCTTCGACGCGCGCTGCCGGTTGCAACTGCTTGATTCGGCTGAGCATGGCCGCCGCGGCCGAGTCGACTTGGGACGGCGACTCCAAACCGAGTGCCACGCCGCCAACATCCGATTTGTGCGAGATGTCCGGGGAGAGGATCTTGAGAGCCACGGGAAAACCGAGCTCTGCCGCCAACTCGCCGCATTCCTCGCGATGGTTCGCCACGCGTGTTTTCACCGTCGGAATCTCGTACGCGGACAACACGGCTTTCGCTTCGGGCTCCGTCAGGATCTGGCGACCGGTAGCTATGGCCGCGGCAATGATCTGCCGCGCCTCGTTGGTGTTCGGAGCAAAACCTTCGTGTTCCGACGGCGGAATTTCCAGCAACGCGGCTTGGTTGCGCCGGTAGTCGACGATCTGGAGCAAGGCGTTCACGGCGTCTTCGGGCGAATCAAATGCGGGGATGCCCACATCGATGAACACTTGCCTGGCCTTCGCAACGGCGTCCCCGCCGAGCCAGCAGCCGAGAAACGGTTTCGCTGTCTTCTGGATGACGGGAACGAGTTCGTGGGCGATTGCATCGCTGGAAACGATGGCCGTCGGCGCGTGAATAAACAAGATCGCATCGGTCTCGGGGTCTTCCGCAAGGATCTGCAGCGCATCGACGTATCGCCGCGCGGGGGCGTCGCCAATAATGTCCACGGGGTTGCCCTTGGACCAGTTGGCTGGCAAGACCTGGTCTAGTCGCTGCCAAGTGTGCTCGCCCAAATGTGCGATGTGCGCGCCCCTTGCGATCGCCGTGTCCGTCGCCATGACTCCCGGACCACCGCCATTGGTCAGGATCGAAAGACGGTCTCCGTGTACCGGCTGCGCGCGGCCGAGCGTCTCAACGGCGTTGAACAAATCTTCGAACGTGGTGACGCGCAACATGCCCGCACGGCGGATCGCGGCGTCGTAAACGTCGTCCGAACCGGCCAGAGCGCCCGTGTGCGAAGCCGCCGCGCGGGCACCTTCGGCAACTCGACCAGCCTTCAACACCACAACCGGTTTATTGCGCGCGGCCGCGCGCGCCGCCGACATGAACTTGCGCGCATGTTTGATGGATTCAATGTACAGCAAAATCGAACGCGTGCTCGGTTCGCTGCCGAGATAATCCAGCAGGTCCCCGAAGTCGATATCCGCGCTGTTGCCCAACGAAACGACGTGCGAGAAACCGATCTTCTTGGTCCGTGCCCAGTCCAGGACAGCCGTTGCCAACGCTCCCGATTGCGAGAGGA
>CALBSZ010000251.1 GCA_937967665.1 uncultured Planctomycetaceae bacterium | reverse complement strand
CCATGGGTAATGATTCCGGTTGGCGGCTTGACGACGCCGCGCACCAGAATCGTCACCAGATCGCCGGCCTGGAATGCATCCAGCCCTTCGATCTCGCGATCGGCGACGGCAAAGATCGTTTCGCCCGCGCCGGCTGCCGCAGCGAGTCCCGGCCCGGCTCCTTCCGGCAAGAAGTCGTCGGCCGTAAAGAATTCTCCGCGACGCTTGGCCCGTCTCAACACACGAAACTCAAATGCACTCAGCTCTTCGATGGTTAACGCGTCCGCAAATCGTGTATCGCCTGACGAACCCACGCGCGACACCGGTCGACGCCGATTGCCGTTCCACACGGTGTCCGACAATTGCTCGTAACCTGAAATATCCTGCGCTGCGATCGCGATGCGCTTTGTTCCAGGTTCGGCGTCGTTGTTGTCCGCGGATGGATGAAAAGCCGCTGTGAACAGGACATGCTGAGTTGCCAATGCGGTGACGATCGTTTCCACGTCGCGATCATCGACCGCGATCAACAGCGGGGGACCCGATAAGGCGTTCGCGTTGCCCCCGGTCGCCGGACGATTTGCGTTCTCGCCCAAGGCCCGCAGCGCTGCTGCCGGTGCGGGGAAACCGACCGGCCCCACCACGATGGCATCACTGGCAACAAACCACGGTTCGCCTCGCAATCCGAGCGACTCGTCCCAAGTGCGCATCGTCTCGCGCGTCGAAATGTCGTGACGCTTGCGTGTGACGACAGTTCCGTCAGGGCGAGTCTCGACCTCCTCCTCTTCGTCTTCGCTTTCCAAGGAATAGCTCGCCAGCAGATCCAATTCATCGCCGATCTGCAGATGCTCTGCCCCATACAAACGGTTCCACGGAATGGCAAAGGCCGTATAGCCTGGCGGCACGAAGCGCGTGATCGCTGGCCGGTCGCCCACGGTCGTCGGCGTGGGTCCAGCAGCAGGCTCTTGCAAGGCCGTCAAATGCTCCGAATGAGACACCCATCGCATCGTCGAGCGTGCCGTGCGTGGTTTCGCAGCGTTCAGCAACTCGCCTCCGGAACTGCTGTCAGACTTTGGCGTGAGCGATCCGGATAAGAGATCGGACTTGCGCAGGAATCGCCCCGCGGGAATATCGTGCCGAGCAACCGCGCCCAGCGCTTCATCCAGCGACGTGATGATCCCCTGCCGGTCGATCTCCTGCTGGCTTACCGGCTCCATCCGCATGCGCCGCGTGGCGGGACTGACGAACGCCTCACGACTCACGACGTCGTATGCGAAAATCGCCCGCACGGTGACCGGCACCTGACGCTGATCGGCAGCGGCAGCGACGTGATTCATCTCCGCGCCATCGCCCCCGGGCTGCATCGAATGCGTGATGCAAGTGATCGCCCGCGCCTTGTTCAACGCGCTTTGCAGCGGAATGACGTCGTCCGGAGCAATCGCGATCGCGACTTCGTACTTGGGCACGTTTTGAATGTTCTTGCCCTGCGTCAGCGATGAGGAAGTCGTCGCTTCGTTCCGCACATAAACCGGCTTGAGCACGACCGCGCCTTGAGCCAGCAGCAGCGGCTCGGTGGCCGATTCGTTTCCACTGGCAGAAGCGGATGCCACGAGCGCCGCGCCCGGCAAGCGGCTGTTGGTTTGGGATGGGAACGAGCCAAGCTCCCCGATTGGGACGCTGGCCATCAAGTCGATGGTGTTGCCGGCGTTGAGTGCATGGACGCCGGTCAGCTTGGTCGCGTCGAGCGTGATGGCTCGCATGCCGGGCGGCGTCGCGCCGGCGATACCCTCGGGAGTGCCCTGCGGGAAGAACGTGCTATCCTGGAAGCCCATGCCTGCCCGCTTGTCCTTCTTCACAACGCGACCGATGATGGCATTGACGTTCATCAACGCGCCGCCCAACTCGATGGTGTTACCTTGAGTCACTTCGCGTCCGTTGCTGGTGACGAACACAACGGCATCGTTAACGTTGCGGACCGATTCGACTCGATCCTCGACATGCGAGCCATCGGTAGTAACGCCGGTAATCGACATGCCGACCGCTGCGGCCGGCGGCACGCGCTGGTACAACAGACCGCCGGTGGCGGGATTGAGCAGGTGTTCGCGCGTGACCCGTTCGTAAGCAGGAATCGGCTGGCTATTGATCGGAATCCGCACCAGGAAGGGGTCCTCACTCGTCACGGCAAACGTATTCAAGTTAACGCACAGGAATACCAAAAGGCCTACGACGCCTCCCGCGGCCATCAGCAGAATCAAGAACGCACCGAGCCAAAAACTGGCTGAACTGCGGCGGCGGTATGGTTGAACGGGTCTCATGATCGTGAATCTCTTTGTTGGTTGTGCCTCCGTGCCTGCGTGGCGTAAGCTTCCAGCTTGCGAGTACTTCAGGTTAGTTACTAAAAACCTCGCGTCGATAGATCGCCTGAGCCGAGATCACACGGCGGTAGGGCCGCACCCGCTGTCCCAACGCCTGTTGAACTCCAAGACCATGTGCGCCGGCGTGTGTGCCATGCGTTACCGAGTCATCTTCGTTGGCCAAGTTGGGGCTTCCGATCGTCGGTTCGAACGGGCCAGCCGGGTTCGGGCGAAAGCTGCTCATCGAAGCGGATTGAAACGGATAATTGATTCGCAAGGCGACGATGCCGCGCTGCGGGGAACTAATCGCAAAAGGACTAGCCGACGCATCCGGCTTGATTTCTTCAACGACCGGAACCAAACGTATCGACTCGACCCCATCACCGTCGCGCGACACAATCGGAATTGCCACCGTAAAGCCCGTGGGAGTATCAGGATCGCTCAGCAACGCTCCGGGATAACGAAGCATTCCTCCGTCAACTATCATCATCGTTGCGAGTTGTTGATTCAGTAGCGGCCAGGTTGGCACGACGTCTTCGAAAAAACTTTCCGTTTCGTCGAGTGAGTCCAAATCGAAAACCAGGAAGTTCTCGCTGTAGATGCGTTCCTCGACTTCATCGTCGCTAAGCGCATCCTCGAATGTGAATTTCGCCGGCAGCGGCGTCCGCGAGATCTCTCTCGCACCCAAATCCGCAGCCGTCTGCAGTCCTTGCGCGACATACAACGCATGTCCAAACGTTAAAATCGCCGCCAGCAGCATGTACACCACCAGCGCCACCACGGCGAATTCGACCAGTGACTGGCCGCGGCGCGCGAAGCGACCACTTCGCTGCCGCGACGGGGCCGCGTCATTCCTGCGCGATAGAAAATGTTGCTGGCGAAAGAACATGTCTTGGTCCTGACATCGTAACCCGACGCGTAACGGTGTGTTGATCTAATCGACTCGCTTGCAAATGTCGGACGACAGGCAGTTCATGCTGCGCATGACATCGCGTCACGTTGTGGCAGCCTCAGCCTGACCTGTGTTCCATCAACAGGTCGGTCAGCGGAGAACCAGCACCGACTCTTTCACTCGCTGACGCGTCGGGTTTCCATCCAGGTCTAATTGGACAAAGTGGCTGTTCTGCTTCTTATTGCTTTTTCGGTGGCGCGAACAGCTGTTTCAGTTGCTTCATGAATCCATCATGGTCGCCGTGCAGCTTGTCGTGCATCTCGGCGAGCCGCTTGTGTTCGGCCAGGAACTTGTCGTGGGCTTCCTGCAGTTTGTCATGATCCGCTGCGTCGCCCGACTTCTCGTGAGCCTCAATCTCCTCGTGATGATGCCGCATGTGGTCTTCATGCGAGCGAATGTGATAGGCATGCTGTTCGAGGACCGCTTCGTGATCGAGGATGCGGGCCTGCAATTTCGCCAACATGGCCAGTGCTCGCAGATGTTCGACCCGCCACCGGCTGTGATCGGCGGCCCACGAGTCATGTTCGGCATGGGCCGCTTCATGTTCCTTTTCCATTTTCGCATGCTCGCGTTTGGCCTGATTGTCGTCCCCCCGCGCCACCGTCGCGATACAGGCCGCAGTCATCAAAACCAGAGCCGACCACTGTTGCATTTTCATTTCAACTACTCCCTTCACGTGAGTTTCAAAAAAAACGACTCGCCGGCAGCGTCACGACACCAGCCGCTGCAACAATCCGACGGGCCAAACCAGGTACGCCACATAACCGGCCGCAATGGCCGGGCCGTAGGCGTAGTCGCGATGACCGCGAGCCATTGCGATTCCCGCGAGCACGCCTCCCGCAATTGCCATCCAAAACAAGGCAAACAACAAACCAACTGGCCCCAGCAAAGCACCAATTGCCGCGATCAGTTTCGCGTCGCCGCCGCCAAACTTGGCCCAACGGAACAGGCAATAAGCGACCGCGAATCCCAACGTTCCGCCGCTCGCAACCATCCACCAGTGAATCCCCGCCCAGCCGAAGATTGCTGCTGCGACAGCCGCCAACGCCAAGGTCAGTGAGATCCAATCGGGGATCTCGCGCGTTCGCAAGTCGTAGATGGATGCAAACGTGAGTAGTAGCAGGCTGCCGGTCAATAACAACGCAGTCATATTTGTATTCAAGTGCAAAGACCCTCCGCGCCCAAGGGCGGGCGCGAAGGGCAAGACATCGATGTAAGCAACCTGACTTAGTCTGCTTCCAGAACCAAGCCACCGAAGTCACCTTCGTTAGCATTGACTAAGCCCGCGTTCGCACCAAGGCGATTACCGCCTGCGGCTATTGTGTTTGCATCTATCACGATACCTGTCGCAGTACCGCCCTCGGCCTCACCGAGGTCCGTTGTTTCAATCAACTTACCGCTAATGATCGGACTATTGTCATCGGCATGCGCACCCGGTAACACGGCAGCCGCAGCCGAGATCAAATCACTCGTTTTGTGACCGAACACCGAAATCGCGGCGGCACAGATCAACGCCACACCGGCGATGATCAGACCGTACTCAACCAAACCTTGACCTTTTCGACTACGAAACATTTTGCGAAGCATGTTGCTTCTCCTTTTTCGATTCAAAGTGAAATTAAAACTCAAAAACTAAAACACGCTGGTTGCCTTGTCCGGAAGGCTGGCGGCAACCGGTGCCAGCCGTATGTCGCGATTGCAATCGCAGTGTGTGGGACATGAGCGTCTTGCCCTTTCCCGGACCAGTTTTCAAAAGGCCGCCGCGCGGGCGCCGGAACAACAGGACTGGTCGGACCTCGTAGTCTCCGAACGCCACGCGCAGCGGTTACTGCTGGACGACATCGCATACGATGCCGATGGATTTCCGTGGGCGCCCTCTCGCTCGACAGTTCGGGCACGCCGGTGCGCGTGCAACCGAATCCACTACGAGGCACGCCATCGCGCAAACGACGCGCGCAGCTCGCTTGTCAGAATTGTCGTGAGTGAGACGCTCTTACGTCCAGATCACGGGCGGAGCGCGAGTCCGAAAGCCGGAACGGCTAGGCGATGGGCAGAAGTCGGGCAAGGCAACGACCGTTGCGGGGGCCGCCGTTAAAACGACAGCAGCCCCCAGTTCAATCGGCTTGTCCTGCGCCTGACCTAGAACTTGGCAAACCCAGCATGTCGATGAATCGTGCTTTTGATTCTCGCCGGGAGAATGGCCGTCTCGCTGGTGATCGTGATTGCCATCCTCGCCGTGATGATGACAATGGTCGCGTGAATGCTTGTGATGGTACGACAGATTCGTCGAGATCCCGTTCGTCGAGATCCCGTTCGTCGAGATCCCGTTCGTCGAGATCCCGCAAGGGGCCTCACCACAGCATGAACCATTGCCCGCCGAATGTTGCCAAAGATGCACAATACGACCACCCACGCCCTGGGCGACGTATAGAGCCAGTATGGCAATGGCAAGAATTTGTCGGGTGAAGCGCATAGCGCAGGCCATTTCGGAAAGCAGCCACGATTTTCAGGTACCCGACCAGTCCTGAGTCAACGATTGTGCTGTTTACGAACGAATCGGTCAATGGGTTCGGACTGAATTTGGGAATTAATTGCATTTGAACGGCAGGAATGGGAATCGGTCCCGTTTCCACGCAGTCCAGCAGAGTGTGCTGGCCCCCTGTGACCGTTAGGCGATGACTTCGCGTTTGCGCTGGACGTAGTCCCAGACGACGTAGCGGTCGAGGTCGCGGCCGGCGGTGAAGAAGACGCGACCTTTCGTGGATTCGGCCAGCCGGTAGGCGAAGCGGATGTCCTCTTCGGACTGCGACCAGCTGGGGACCAGGAACAGGTTGATCGTAATGTTCTCGCGCTGGCAGAGATGTCCTTCCCGCATCGTCGCTTCTTCGGTTAGCGGATCGGGCGGGTAGAGCAAGTACAGCCATTGATCCGCAAAGTGGGACGTGGGCAGGCCGTCGGTGATCAGAATGATCTGGCGGTTGGGAGTACCCTGGGCCTCCAGGAACTGCAGCGCCATCTTGAGAGCATGCTGGATGTTGGTGAAGTGCGGCGGGATCTGCATTTCGCTGACATCATCGCGACTCATGTCGATCCGGTACCGCACTACGGGATCGTGAATGGTGACCGGCTTGGGAAGCAGGTCGATCACTTTTCCCTCTTCGCACGGCTTGGCAAACGTGTACATTTCGATGAACCGCAGGTAGTCGCCCGGGTATTCGCTGCGAATCAAGCCGCTCATCGCCAACGCCATGCGTTTGACGTTGATGTATTGCCCGTCGTAGCGCATCGAACCGCTCATGTCCATGATCACGACCGTGGCGCACTTGGGTGAGTTGCGGGTGCGGTGGATCTCGATGTCCTCCGCACGCAGCTCGAGATTGCCCGTCGACTGTTGGCGAATCATGGCGTTGATAAACGACTGCGGTAC
>CALBSZ010000250.1 GCA_937967665.1 uncultured Planctomycetaceae bacterium | reverse complement strand
GGCCGTTGGCTCACGATCCCATTGAAAGCGACGAATTGCTGGAGGCCTTACGTCGTCATCGCGTCTTCGCGCGACACGGCGACATCTTCGATCCACTGAATTTTGCCGAGGACCGCGACAGCAGCAGCCTGGGGGACGCCATCGTCGTGGAACTCATTACACGTTTCGCGCGCGAAGTGCAGCAGCAATTAGGAGATGACCTTCCCGTGGCCGCCATGGCGGGCCTCCGAGAACTCGACAATATTCGCCCTATCCTGCTCGTCCCCGTGTGGATCGACGGGCTGCTGGAGCGAACCTGCCCGAGTCCCGCGGTGCGCAAGGCCGTCAAACGCATTTGGGACGAGCTTGCCGATCAGTTCCTGGCACTGGACATGGTGCGCGACCGGGACACCTGGAGTCCCTTCGATCTGGTCGACGGTCTGGAAGGCGCTTTGAAGTTCAGCAAACGCCTGTCACTGGGCTGGGCCACCAAGATCAACGCCTGGATGCACGGCTTGCGAGGCGGCGAGAACAGTTCTTACTACAAGCACGCGCTTTCCGAACAGGATTTCAGGAACCGCCGCGCTCGCCATATCGTTTACGGTCATACGCACGTCGCGGAATCGATTCCACTTGACGCCAGCTATGCCGACGGTTATGTCTTGAATCAGGTCTATTTCAATAGCGGTACCTGGCGTCGTTTGCATCGTCAGACGCAGTTGGCGCCGAGTGAACACGAGTTCATTGTCGCGGATTCCATGTCCTATCTTTCGTTCTTCCACGGCGACGAACGCAGTGGTCGACCATTTGAAACGTGGTCCGGGCAATTGGGGATCACTTCGGACGTTTCCGTACATCGGGTGGACAAAGGGCAAACTTCGCATGCCGCACAACAACCGGTTCCGGCACCAAACGTACCGATCCGAGCGCCCCATTTCGCCACACCGACTGGCGCGCCCCGAGTTACCCCCGTCCGCCAACTCTAGTCCGGACGAGTTTGAACGACGCATGCAAAACGCCGGTCGCGCTCTCAGCGCCGCCGGCGTTTCGCGGATCTATCTGATTCACGGCACGTTCGCCGGCAACGATGCACTCGGCATCCTCTCCGAACTTGCTCGCGTCTGGCCCGCTGCCAGCACCGTCCTGCGACAATATGAAAAGCAACTGTTCGATCGCGTCGTCGGCGACGTCGGCAATTACACCGCCGGCTATGGGAAGCTACTGGAAGAAGCACTCGGCCAGGACATTCGCGTAAAACTGTTTCACTGGTCGAGCGAAAACCATCACCTCGGCCGCGCCGACGGTGCTGTCCGGCTACTGGCTGAGTTACAAGAATACAGCCGCGACGTGGACGGCGAGCGTGATCGACAGGGCGCTCGCGTGCTGCTGTGGGCACACAGTCACGGCGGGAATGTCCTGGCACTGCTGACCAACCTGCTCGGCGGCGACGCCGAGTCGCGCGGCCGGTTCTTGCAAGCCGCGCGAACTTTCTACAGCTCCTCACGATTGGGGCGTGGCGCCGATTCGGCCTGGGAAACGGCGCAGCAACTGCGCTTCACGTCCACCCCGCTGAGCAACTTGCGACTGGATATCGTTACGTTCGGCACGCCGATCCGCTACGGCTGGGACACCGGCGGCTACGATCACTTGTTGCACTTTGTTAATCATCGTCCCGCGGAAGGGCTGCCTCCCTATCTCACTCGATTCCCACCCTCGGCAGACGACATCCTGTCAGCCAGGGACGGCGATTACATCCAGCAGCTGGGAATCGCGGGAACCAATATCGCCCCGAATGCACTTGCCTGGCGAAGCGCCTTGGCCGACTTGCGATTGCATCGACTTCTGCAAAGCGGCGTACGCAAGAAGGATCTGCTCAAACGACTCCGACTGGGACAGCGCGTTCCCGATGAAGGGACAACCGTGCTGGTCGACTACGGAGATCCCCGCGGGAATATCCTGGAGCACGTGGCCGGGCATGCCGTCTACACGACCACTGATTGGATGCTGTTTCACGCGGAACAGGTAGCGCAACAGTACGCGTAGCCCGCGCACCCGTGCGTCACGTAAAGAAAAGGACGCCGAGCTGAAGCGACGCGCGGGTTGAAGCGACGCGCGTGCTAAATGGACAACGCCAAATTGACGACAATCCGCCAACATACAAGCACGCAGCGCGAGCAAGTGTATCCGGCCGAAAGTTACCCACGCTTGCGCTGCGAGCTTGTATGGCGGCGTAACCTGGCGCTATCGATTTAGGCAAACGCGGGCGTGTAGCAAACGGCCGGTTCGTCTTCGCGAATCAGGCCGGAAAGTACGAACTCCGCTTCGCGGTCGTCAACCAGCTCGGCGCGGCGAATCCGTACGGACCGCGGTGCCACCACACCCAGACGAACCCGCCCCGACTCGGTCCGGACCACGATCACTCGGATATCGTCGCCGATGACAATCTCTTCACCTGTTTTTCGTCCCAGTACCAGCATCTTTGACTCCCTTCGAGTTCCTAGATTGGAAGGCTGTCGACCCCACATGACCGAAATGCTACGCCACTTCCATGAACATTCAGTGACGCTAGCATTTATTTTCATGAAAGCTGCTATTTTTGCGTCGGTCAACGCGGTAGTCGGTGGCAATCGCTTGCCCGGAACTCAAGAACACCAGGCCGTCTTGCAGGAATTCCCGCGCACTATTCGAACAGCAGGCAACCGAAACCGTCGTGCTGCCCGCGGGTCGAGGCGGGTTGGGTCCAGGATTGAAAACCGCTTCCCGGAACGATGCGTTGCACGCCGATGCACCAGGCATCGCGCGACTTCGGCGGCTGTTCGACGAGCGCGCTGAATGGAATGGCGGCTTCGACGGACCAGAAGGAAGCCGTGGCGTCTGACGAAACGTACCAGGTGGGATTCCAGGACGGATCGCCGCAACAGTCTTCGTAAACCAGTCCGCGCGAATCGACTTGCAGCTGATATGACGTGGCGTAGTCGCGGTCGACGTCCAGGAAAATCTGGACTCGATCACTATCGGAAAGGTCGGCGTCCCGGCCACGGCTTTGATGTGCCGCCGCATAGGCGACATGGGGCGCGTTGCGACAGGTAATGGCCAGGTAGACGAACTCATCATCATAGGCAATCTTCATGGCCGCCGGCCACTGGGTGTCGTCATCCAGGGCGCTCGTCAGTTCCACCGCTTCTGCTTTCTGCCAGACGGCGTCACCAAATTGACCGTCCAGGAACGGCCGCTCGGTGGCCCGCTGGCACTTCCAGAAGCCGCGCGGCGGGGTTCCCGATCCCTCGGCCATCCACAGTTCGCGCCGGGCCGCCTGTCCCCAGCCCGATAGACGCTCTTGGTGGTAGACGCGACGGTACGAGACCAGTGCCTGTTGGGACTCGTGCGCCTGGCGGTACATCGCGGCGAACGGGAAGCGGATGCGCGGATCGTGAATGACCGGTGCATGGTTGCGCAGGATATCGGCTTGCAGCTTGGCCATCGGCGAACCCTGATGCAACGGGTCCTCGTCCAGACGAATAGTGCGGTTCGACTTACGCAGCCACGCCAGTTCGGCGCTGCCCAAGGTCTGGGTGAGTCGGCAGATGCCAGCTTCCGTGTAGGGGTGAGCGGTGTAGTGATGCAGCAGCTGCTGGTACAATTCGGTCGCCTCGTCCCACCGCCCGAGTTTACGAAGCTGTTCGGCGAGTTCGAACAGGGCGTTCCCGCGTGCGTTATCCGGCAGGTCGCGTGTCAGCGGATGCAGTTGCGCCAGCAGCGACAAGTTGCCGTCGCCCGCTGCGGCCGTCCGGGCAATCAGGTGCCGCAGGTTGCGCTGCAGCTGCGCCCGTCGCGTCAGGTCGTGAATGTCTCAGACTCCCGCGGCCGTCTGGCGCCGTCGCGACGCGACGCTCGAACTGTTCTCGATTCCGGAAAAGAAATCGCGTCCTCCCGACAGGACCGAATCGGCGCTCATGAGTCGGCGAAAACCGGTCGACTCGGGGCCCGGTGCAAACGCATCCGACAGCAACGAGCGCGAATAGGCGGCGAATTCGTCAAGCGATTGCGATAGGCGCGGCGCGATCTGTGAAGAATAGACCACCAGCGGGCTGGTTCCACTGGCATCGTCGTCCTCGCTGCGGAAGGTATATAGCTTCTGGACCTTCCACGGGCGAAGCTTCAGTGTCGCGGCGTGTTCCGAATACAGGTGGCGGTCGCCGGCTTTCCGAACGGCATTCTGGACAACCTGGTTCAGCAGGTAGCCGACCGGCTGATCGTCCGACGGCAACGCGGAATGGGTGATCACGATGTCGGGTTGCCAGGTACGCAAGCTGCGGACGAGTGATTCTTCCAACTGATCGACCGCTTTGCCGCCGATTTGCTTGTCCCAGCTCTCGACAATGGCCGCGCCGTCGAGTCGCATGCCGTCGGTTCGCATCGGAAACTGCCACTGCGTCTCGACAACCGCCACACCGACCTGGGTGAGCGACTCACGAGCTCGATCGTCGCTACCGGTCACATTCAGGTCGAGCGGCGAATCGGCGCGGGAAACGATATGAGCCACTCCCAAGTGCCCTTCGTCGGCGCAGAGGTGCGCCAGGGATTCGAGCGGCGCGGCCTGGGCATCGGCCAGCGCGATGAACACGGCGGCTCGCTGACCACCGCTCCGCTGCACCGTCCAGGTATGGCCGCCGTCGCGCGTGGCCAGGATGGTCCCCAGCGCGCCGACGGCGAAGCCGCGGAGTTCATCCAGGAAGCGCAGACGCCGCAGCGGCAGGTTCTGCCCCGTGGAAAGTTGGTTCCACGTCGCCCCGCCGTCGCTGGAATGCATCACGAACGTTCCGGGGGACCCGGCGATCCAGACGTGGTTCTGGTGAATCGCCACGGTCTGGAAGTCCATTTGCCGCAAGACCCGTGTCGGCAAAGCGATAGGAACTTCGTTCCAGGTGTTTCCCAGGTCGTCTGTCACCAGCGCCAGGCCATTGCGGCCGACCACCCAGCCACGGCGTTCGCCATCGGTCACGACCTGGCAGATGTCGGGCAGCAAGGGCTCGGTTTCCTTGCGCACCATGTGAATGACGCCACCGCTCACCGCGGCCAGGCGACCGAACGAGCCCGCCACGATCCCGTGTTTGGGATTAATCAAGTCGCCCGCCTGCCAACCGGACGGCGCAGCGCCAGGCAAAGCAGCCCAGCTCCTGCCGCCGTCACTCGTGTGAAAGATCCCTGAGGAATGCAAGGGAGACGAATGCCCCAAAGCCCAGCCGTTGCGGGCGTCAGTAAAACGGACCTGCTTCACCCACGGCAAAATGACTCCGCCCGCATGCGTCCAGTGTTTTCCGCCATCCAGCGTCCTCAACACCACACCGTGACTCGTGTGCGTAAACGGGGCCGTCCAGCCGCCAACGGCCCAGCCCCGACGATGGTCAACGAAAAATACCGATTCCAGCCGGCAATTGACGGGCGACGATTGCAACCGCCACTTCCGCCCGGCGTCGTCGGTATGCCAGATCACCCCACGGTCCCCCACCGCCCAGCCGGTATCCGGATCCAGAAAAAAAATGTCGGTCAGCTCCGCGTCTTCCAGGGTCTCGGCCAGCGCGCCCGGTGGCAAGGCGTTCGCCGATGAAGGCATGATCAGGAGACCGAAGGCGCAAAGGGCGAAAACGGCACGTGGCATCTTGGAGCTCCGAAAAGAGGAAAAAGGGCGCGGAATAGTACTGAATTCAGCATCCGCGTCCTAGGTCGAATCTCCCTCCCCGCCCGCGGCCCGTGAAGCGTCCTGTGGTCAATTTGATGTCAAACTTTTTCGGTTGTAGCGATTGTGTGGATTAGGAGCCCCGTAGGAACCGATAAAGTGCGAGAAGGGTTTCGATTCTTTGCAGTTTTTACAGCTCCGCTCTAGCCGTAAGTTGTTTTGCCGTAATAGATTCACCTTGACTCTAGTGCTTACGCTATTTACACTTGGAACGTGAGACGTAGGTTCGCGGTAACGGACTTAGGACGAATCTGAAGAGAATTTCGAAGGCCGAACAGGGGAACTGACCCGTGACCAAGAAAGAGATTGTAAAGACGATTTCCGAGGAAATCGGCCTGACCCAACTCAAGACGAAGGAAATTGTTCAAAAGACATTTGATGCGATCGTCAAGACCTTGGTGGAAGACGGCCGTATTGAACTTCGCAACTTCGGCGTTTTCGAGGTCAAGAAGCGGGCGGCCCGCAAGGCACGTAATCCGCGCACCGGACAGCGAGTGGATGTTCCGGAGAAGTTCGTGGTAACGTTCAAGCCAGGCAAGGAGATGGAAGAACGGGTGCGACAGTTGGAGGAGGAAGCGGCGGCCGCCAAGGCCCGCGCGGCAGCGGACGCTGCCCTGACGCAGATGGATTCGCCAGTTTCCCCGCCCGCTCCCGCACCGCCCCAAAACTATGGTACGCCACCGAGTTACGGAGGCTAGCAACGGTAATTACTACAGCGCATGGTCGCGAAAAAAGGGGACTGGCTCGGTGATACAAACGGTTACCAGCTCGACAATCACGTCGCGTCCGCCGTGCCTGTCCCCTTTTCTCGCAGGCCCAGGGTGATACTGGTCCGCGAAAGGGGACCAGGCAGGGCGCCGTTCCGATCTTGTCCGTATTTTTCTATTCAGGATTCTTTTCTCAATCGCAAGTCAGGGAGGATTTGGGATGCGACGATGGCTTTGCATCGCGCTACTGGGATTGCTACTAAGTACTCACGCTGGGTGCTTCCTG
>CALBSZ010000249.1 GCA_937967665.1 uncultured Planctomycetaceae bacterium | reverse complement strand
TGGCCCCGCGGGATACCGACTCTGGTCCCGTGGCTGCCCCCACGGGATACCGCGAACAAAGTCGCGGAACGACGACTTGACCTGTGTTCGGGCGACCAGCACGACGAGGAAACGATGACGATCTACAAAAATTGCGAAGGCCTGACCCGGCGAAATTGCTTGAAGCTGGGACTGAGTCCGTTGGTGGCGGGTGGCCTGGCGGGCCTATTGCGTCGTCAATCGCTGGCGGGGCAGACCGGCGGTCGGCGGCAAGCAAAAGCGTGCATTCTGGTGTGGCTGGACGGAGGTCCGACGCACTACGAGACGTTTGATCCGAAGCCGGAGGCTCCCGTCGAGATTCGCGGGGAGTTCAACACAATTCCGACTCGCCTGCCAGGTGTGTTGTTTTCAAAACACATGACGCGGCTCGCCGGGATCGCGGACAAACTGGCGGTCATTCGGTCGATTCAGCACGATCAAGGAAATCACGGCGCCGGAAACCACTACATGATGACGGGCGCCCCGCCGCGGATACCAGTCGGCTGTGGCGCGTTTGTCAGCTTCCACCCGAGCTTGGGTTCGGTGACTTCCCACGAACGGGGTGCGCCGCAGGGATTGCCAGCCTATTTCTCGATGCCGCAGATGTCGCGCAGTGGCGGGCCGAATTTCCTGGGTGCCAAGCATGCTCCATTCGTCGTTGCCGACGATCCCAACCGTACCGGCTTTCGCGTCCGCGACGTGGCGTTGCCGAAAGGGATCGAAGAGGCTCGCTTTACACAGCGCCAGCAGTGGCGCAGCGAACTGGATCGGCTGGAACGCATCCCCGACGAAGCGGCTGGCGATCCGACGTTGGCGTTGGATGAATTCTACCAGCAGGGAAACCAACTGATCACCTCGGTAGAAGCGCAGCAGGCTTTTGATATTCATAGCGAGCCGGACGAGATCCGCGAACGGTACGGCCGCAATGGGATCGGACAGCGCGCGTTGCTGGCGCGACGTCTGGTGCAGGCGGGCGTCCCTTTCATTACGCTTTACGATGGCGGTTGGGACCACCATCGCGACATGTTCAACTCGCTCAACTCGAAGTTGCCGCCGGTCGAAGCCGCCGTCGCCGCGTTGATCGAGGACCTGGAACGGCTCGGCATGTTGGAAGAAACCCTGGTCGTCATGCTCGGTGAATTCGGGCGCACGCCGAAGATCAACAAGGACGCCGGGCGGGATCACTGGTCGAATGCAATGTCGGTCTTGATGGCGGGCGGCGGGACACCGGCCGGGCAAATTGTGGGTGCCACCGACCGGCAGGGATACGCCGCGGTAGAGCGCGTGCTCTCGCCGGAGAACCTGGCTTCCACGATTTACACGAAGCTGGGTATCAACCCGGACAAGATTTTGCGCACGCCTGAAGGCCGCCCCGTGCACCTGGTGAGCGACCCCACGCCCATTTCTGAATTGATGTAGCAGGCGTCGTGAGTCCCACCCACCGATATTTGCGCGGCACGTTGTTTCTGATCCACGCGGTGCTCTGCGCTTTACCCGTTCTGGCAGAGATGCCGACGGCCGAATACATTTTTCCGCCCGGAGGTCAGGCGGGCCAGACCGTCACCGGAACGGTCACCGGCAGCTTTTCCAACTGGCCCGTGCAGGTCTGGACCAGCAGCGAACACCTCAAGCTGTCTCCGCTTGAAGAGAAAGGCCAATTCGAGATTGCGATTGCCGATCAGGCTGCCAGCGGGATCTACTGGTGGCGTCTGTATGACAAGGAGGGTGCGTCGAGCCCGCGGCCGTTCATCGTGGATTCGCTGCCGGAAGTGATCGAAGACGAGGCGAATGATTCCACGAAACCGCAGGTGGTGAGCCTGCCCGCCATTGTCAACGGGCGCCTCGAGAAGCGCGGCGATGTGGACGCTTACCAGATCCAAATCGAAAAAGGCGAGACCTTAGTGGCTACCGTGGTCGCCAACCATTACTTGCAGTCGCCGATGGATGCCGTCATGCAACTTTGCACTCCGGACGGATTCGTGATCCAGCAGAACCACGATGCCATCGGTCTCGACCCGCAAATCGTCTACACCGCCGATACCGGCTCCGACTTCCTGATTCGGCTCTTCGCCTTCCCTTCCAAGCCGAACAGCACGATCGCGTTTGCGGGGGCCGCCAACTACCTGTATCGGCTCACCCTGACCACCGGGCCCGTCGTCGACCATGCCTTGCCCCTTGCCGCGGCAGCGCATCAGGAAACCGAATTCCAATTGCAGGGATGGAATTTCTTGGAACCGCTACCGGTAGTGCTGTCACAATCGTCGCAGCGCGAGATGGCCACGGTGTCTCACCCCCGCGCGGCCGGTTTCTTTCGTTGCCCGGTCTTAAATGTACCGTTGGCGGACGGAGCGTCGCCGAAACTGGCTGTTCCCGCGTGTGTTTCCCGAGAACTGCTTGACGCGGGGCATCTGGAACGATTGATGTTTTTGGCGAGCAAAGGGCAGAAACTGGAACTGTCGGTCGATGCCCGCTCGTTCGGTTCCCCGCTGGATGCCATGCTGACGGTTCGCAAGCCTGACGGCGCGATTCTGGCGGAAGCGGACGACCGCAAGACGGGATTCACGCACGACCCGCAACTCGTCCAAACCTTTCCGGCGGACGGGCTTTACAGTGCCGAAGTGAAGGACCTTCACGATCGTTTCGGTAGGCGTTTCGCGTACCGTTTGGTGATACGCGAAGTCGCGGCCGATTTTCGATTGACGGTCGCGGAGGATGCCTATGTCATGCCGGCCGCTGGGACGTTTGACATCCCGGTGGCCGTGGAACGCTTGGAGGGCTATTCGGAGGCGATCGCCATCACGGCGGTCGATCTGCCGGCGTCGCTGGAGGCGGCGGTTGTCGAGTCCGCTGCGACGGGTGATACGGCGAAGTCAGTGATGCTGAAGATCACGGCGAAGGAGCCATGGTCTGGACCGATTCGCATTCGCGGCCGTTCCACGAACGACAACGGACTCGAGCGCACAGCGACGTTCGCCCTGGAACCGCATGACGACATCGCCAGCCTGATCTGGCTGACAGCGTCCGCTGCCGACCAGGGCGAACCGCAGGCTACTTCAGCACCGTGACGCGGATGTTCCGGAACTTCACGACGCCGCCACGACCGTGGTGCTGCACGCCAAAGTAGCCGCTCAGCGATTTATCGTCCTCGATCTCGGTAACCAGGATGTCATTGACAAACGTCTGAATTCGTGGACCCTGACAGACGATCTTGAATTTGTTCCATTGATCGTGTCGATAGACGTCCTGCCGGCGTTTCAGGAGCTCCGCCATCGTGTCGTTTGTGGGGTAGAGCCAGCCGCCGAGTCCGATGCCGTAGACGCCGCCGGTTTTGCCTGGCTTCCCGCCGTCGATCTCGCACTGGTAACCCTTGGGTTTCCCGGTCGCGCCGGTACAGCGAAAAGCGATCCCCGAATTGAATCCGCCGTCCGCGTCCGGCGGAATCCTGGCTTCCACTTCCAGGACAAAGTCCGACGTCTCGACCTTTGTCGTCACCCACACATTCGTTTTGCTAAGCAGGTGCAGTTCGCCGTCGACGGCAGCCAGCTGTTCGACTTTTCCGCGCGGCGTCCAGCCGTCCGTGGACTTGCCGTCGAACAGAATCAGCGGGTCGTCCGCCAGGGCGCACGAGGCAATCAATAACAAACAGCAGGCATGAGCGTATGTGGAGATTCTTTGCATGGTTCAGGGTTCCCGGATTGGAGTTTATTTGGTGGCGGTGGCGATCGGCGCGGCGAGTACGCGGACAACGCGCTGCGCGGCGAACTGGCGTCCGTCCGTATCGGTCGCGCGGACTTGAATCAGGTGTGTGCCGGGAATCAAATCCTCCGGCATCGTCGTCTTCCAAAGATGCGGGGTGGCACGGGGACTCGGCAGATCCCGCCAGGATTTCAGCAGGATCCTGGCTTCCGCCGCATAAACAGCCTTGTAATGCGGATCGACTTCCGTCACTTGCGGCATCTTTCGCCAGGCGCCCTCGCCCACCCGCGTTTCGACAACCGATCGCTCGGAGCCGTTAAAAAAATTGGCATAGATGTGTGTTTGGGCAAGTTGGTCGCTGCGCACTTCTTCCGGCGCGGAAAGCTGTATCTGGTAGTCTGTCGAGCGTCCTGCGGCTTTGTAATCCAGTTTGTACTTGTTGCCGTCGAAGGACAGGATGGAATAGCCATTCGGCGCGCCGTCCTTCATCGTCGTGTGAGGAATGCCGCGTTCGTCGGGAGCGCCGGTCCACCAACTGCCGCTCACCGTCACATTGATGATATGATGATGAGGCTCGGCGCCCAGCCAGCCGTCGGCTTTCTTGATGTACCGGTGTTCGTGGTAATGCGTATGCCCTGACACCGACATGCAGAACGGCCGCTTTTCGATAAGGCGATAGAGGGCTTGCCGGTCGTGAACTTCGACCAGCGGAATGTGCATCAGCAGCACGACCATCTGGCTTTCGGGTATCAAGGCCAGGTCGTTCTTAATGAATTCCATCTGTCGCTGACCCAACCCGCCGCGATAGGTTCCTTTCCCTTTGGGATCGTCCGGCGGAATGTACCATTCCACGTCGTCCAGTACCAGAAAATGGACCGGCCCGTAGTCGAACGAATAGTACGACGGGCCGAAATGCCGCTCGAATGTCTCGTCACTATGGTGGTCGTGCTGGGCATCGAACTTCAGATCGTGGTTTCCGATCACGTTGTGCCAGGGGATGCCAATCAGCGCGCTCGTCTTCTTGAGCGACTCGAACAAGTCCAGAT
>CALBSZ010000248.1 GCA_937967665.1 uncultured Planctomycetaceae bacterium | reverse complement strand
GTTCCGGCAATTGACTCCTGACCCCTTTACCCTCAATCGTAAACTTGACAGAGCAATGAGAATCAGTAACCGATGTGTGGTATCGCGGGAGCAATCTGGACGGACCCTGATCTGGCCGTGTCCGACGACACCCTGCTGCGAATGACCAACGTCTTGGCGCATCGGGGCCCCGACGATTCCGGAACGTATCTGCGGCCCCACCAAGCGCGGCCTCCCTATGAACCGCTGCCCGGGATCGCCCTGGGACACCGGCGGCTCTCCATTATCGACGTCGCCCACGGCAAGCAGCCGCTGGCGAATGAAGATCACACCGTCTGGATCGCCTACAACGGCGAAGTCTATAACTTTCCGGAGCTGCGCAAACGGTTAGAGGGATCGGGACACACCTTCCGCACGAACTGCGATACGGAAGTGATCGTCCACCTTTACGAAGACGAAGGAACCGATTGTTTTCGCCATTTGAACGGCATGTTCGGCATTGCTATCTGGGACAGCCACCGCCGCCGACTGGTCCTGGGGCGCGACCGCTTGGGGCAAAAGCCGGTCGTCTATCGTCGCGAAGCGGGACGATTGCTCTTCGCCAGCGAGCTGAAGAGCATCCTCGAGGTCCCTGGCGTTCCGCGCGATATCGATCCTACCGCCATCGACGAATACTTGACCTACCAATACATCCCTCACCCCAATACGATCTTTCGAGGCATTCATAAGCTGCCGCCAGGCCACTACGCGGTATTTCAGGACGACACGTTCGAAGTCCAACCGTATTGGGAACCGCAACTGGATGGGGAACGCGCGATTTCTTCGGCCGATGCCGTCGACAAGCTGCGGGAACTCTTCGCATCGGCCGTGAAGATCCGTTTGCAAAGCGACGTCCCGCTCGGGGCTTTCTTGTCCGGCGGCATCGACTCGTCGCTGGTTGTCGCGCAAATGCAACGCTTGCGGGAAGAACCGATCAAAACGTTCACGATCGGCTTTCCGAACGCCGACTACGACGAAACGAAATACGCGCGACAAGTCGCCAGGTTTCTCGGGACGGACCACCAGGAATTCCAGGTCACTCCGGACGCCGTTGGCATTGTGGAAAAGCTGGCCTGGCATTACGACGAACCATTCGCCGACAGTTCGGCCATGCCGACGTGGTACCTCTCTGAAATGACAAAGCAGCACGTGACGGTCGCGCTGAGCGGTGACGGCGGCGACGAACTCTTCGCCGGCTACAAACGCTATCACGCAGCGGCCTTGGCCGCGCGGATGGATCGCATTCCGCTGGTGGGGAAGGTGTTTGGCGCGAAAATCTGGCAATCGTTGCCTTCGCCAGCCAGGCAAAAATCGTTACTGCGGCAGGCAAAACGCTATTCCGAGGCCCTGCGGACCGCGCCCGCCCGCCGCTATCTGAATTGGGTCGGCCTGTTCAGCGAATCACAGCGCGCGGTTTTGTACCAGGAGGACTTTATCGCACACCTGACGTCGTCCGATCCGTTCCATTTCCTGGGAACGGCCTGGCAACGCGTACAGGGCCGCGACCCGGCGACGGTGGCATCGTTGACCGATTTAATGACGTACCTTCCTTGCGACCTGATGACCAAAGTCGATATCGCCTCGATGGCCCACGGCCTGGAATGCCGGCAGCCCATGCTCGATTATCGGCTGGTGGAATTCGCCATCAGCCTGCCGGGCCACTTAAAATACCGCCTGTTCGACGGAAAACGCGTCTTGCGAACCGCATTCCGCGAGACGATCCCGAAAGAAATCTGGAAACGTCCCAAGATGGGGTTTGGCGTCCCTGTCGAGCACTGGTTTCGCAATGAATTAAAGCCATTGACGCAGGACGTCCTCCTGTCGCCCCAGGCGAAATGCCTGGACTATTTCCGCGGCGAGTCGATCCAGCAGCTGGTGTCGCAGCACGAAAACCATCATTTCGATCACTCTTACCGGCTCTGGTCGCTGCTGATGTTCGAGCTGTGGCTGCGGCAGTGGTCCTGAGTTGGCGTCGCGCGGGGGTGCCCGCGGCGTGTCAGACCTCTTTGGAAGTTCCGCCAATCCGGTTAGAATACCGCCACGGGCAACGATGTCGCATCTACTAACGGAGTTTGCATCATGCGAGACGTATTGGCGGTTGTGTTGGCGGGCGGCAAGGGATCACGTCTGGAACCACTCACGCGAGATCGAGCCAAGCCGGCGGTTCCCTTCGGCGGCGGTTATCGCATCATCGACTTCGCCCTGTCCAACTGCCTGAACAGCGGCATCCGCAAGATGCTGGTCTTGACCCAGTACAAGGCGATGAGTCTGGACCGGCACATCAATCTGGGCTGGCGGCACTTCTTCTGCCGCGAACTGGGTGAGTTCATTGATGTCGTGCCTCCCCAACAGCGCATCGATGAAAACTGGTACCAAGGCACGGCGGACGCGGTCTACCAGAACATCTACGCCTTGGAGAAGGAACGCCCGGACTACGTCGTCATCCTGGCCGGCGACCATATCTACAAAATGAATTACAAGGCCATGATCGATTACCACATCGAGAACAACGCAGACTTGACCATCGGCGCCCTCCGCGTAACGATACCGGAAGCACGGGCCTTCGGCGTGATGCAGGTCAACGGGCAGGACCGTGTCATCGGTTTCGAAGAGAAATCGCCCGAGCCGAAAACGATTCCGGGGGACGACGAACACTGCCTGGCGTCGATGGGCATTTACGTTTTCTCAGCCCATTTCCTCTTCGAACAACTCTGCAAAGACGCCAACGACGCCAACAGCGTTCACGACTTCGGCCGCAACATCATTCCTTCGATCATTCAGACGCAGCGCGTGTTTGCGTTTCCGTTCCGCGACGAAAACCGGAAGAAGCAAGCTTACTGGCGCGATGTCGGTACCGTCGACGCGTACTACGAAGCGAACATGGACCTGGTGGGAATTGATCCCGAGCTGAATTTGTACGACAGCAACTGGCCGCTGCGTACCTACCAGCCGATCCTGCCGCCGCCGAAGTTCGTGTTCGGCTCGGCGGGCGAAGAAGATCGGCGCGGCTGCGCCCTGGACAGTATCGTTTGCCAGGGAAGCATCCTCTCCGGCGGTACCGTGAAACGCAGCATTGTGGGACCGCAGGTGCGGGTGAATAGCTACGCGACCGTCGAGGAATCCATTCTGTTTGAAGGCGTCGATATCGGCCGCCGCGCCAAGGTGCGTCGAGCCATTATTGACAAGGGCGTTAAGATTCCACCGGGCATCGAAGTGGGGTTCGATCTGGAGCAGGATCGGAAACGCGGCTTTGCCGTAACCGACAACGGTGTCGTGGTCATCGCCAAAGAGGATGGCGTCGAACACCTGCTGGACCGCGAAAGCGTGGCCTGAACGCCCCCCTGCCCCACGCGCTGGACCTCTTTCGTTTCCGTAACGACGATCGCGGCGGTTCGCTCGGCGAGTGGCTTCTGGTTATACTGTGCATCATGAATCGCGTACTCTCGCTCACCGCTGCCGCGCTGTGCCTCGCCCACGCGTCCTGCTCGGTCGCGGCCGACCCGCCGGTACCAGCACCCGACAACAAGGGCAGCGCGGCATCGTCCGCCGCCGAGCGGACGGTCATTGCTACGTGGAATTTGGAATGGTTCTTCGACGATCACCTGGGTGACAACTACCAGGATCTGCCGAAAAAGCTGTCGGCTCCGAATCGCGAGGAATGGCAGTGGCGACTCAGCCACGTGGCACACGCCATCGCCAGGCTGCAGCCCACGATCTTGGCGCTGCAGGAAGTCGAAAGCGACCGCACGGTTTGGTACCTGACGCAGGAACTGAAACGAAAACATCAGCTCAAATACCGGATCGCCTTTATCCAGGGTACGGATTTCTATACCGAGCAGGATGTGGCCGTGCTGTACCGGGACGGGCTGGTGGAATACAGTCGGCGACTGCAAACCGAGGCTCAATGGGAAAGCCGGCAGTTTTACAACGTGAACAAACACATCCTTTGCCGCTTCCAGTGGGGGGAAGGAGAACAGCGAGAAGATTTGCTGCTGGTGAACGTGCACCTGCGCGCCACACCCGACGCCGCCAACATCCGCATTCGTCAGGCACGCCTGATTCGCAGCTGGATTGCCGACGCGACCCGCGCCGGCCAGAACGTAATCGTCCTGGGCGACATCAACACCGAAGTCAATTTCGGGCAGGAGACAGCGCGTGACGAAGTGGGCATCCTCAGAGGACTCGCCACCGCGGACGAGCGTGACGATCTGTTTGATTTAAACCGGTACCTGGAAGACACACAGCGCAACACGCACTTGATTGGCCGCCAGTTTGACCGCATCTTCGTGAGTCGATCCCTGCTGGAAGACGACCCTGCGAAGCGCGACCTCCACTTCGACCGGATTGGCAACCGCAAGGATGTGGCCATTATCGGCAAGCCCGACGCGGACCACTATAACATCTACTACACGATTCCTCAGGCCGAGCGGGATCTGAGCGACCATTATCCGCTGGTTGCCGAATTTCTTTTCGAATAGCCATGCAACAGGTACTTTTCATTGCGCTCGGTGGCGCCTGCGGCGCGGTTGCTCGCTACACCGTTACGGTCGCCTGCCGCGCGGCCTTCGGCGATGCTTTTCCCATCGGCACGCTGATCGTGAACATCTGCGGCTGCTTCCTGATCGGGTTGATTGCCACGTCGCAGTGGATCCCCGAAGTCCACCATCCGCTGATCGCCGTCGGGTTCCTGGGGGCCCTGACGACCTTTTCCACGTTTGGCTACGAAACAATGACCCGGGTGCACGCCCATCAATGGGGCATCGCGATCATCAATGTCGGCGCCAACCTGGCCGTCGGCCTGTTCGCCGTCTGGCTGGGCACCATGCTGGGAAAGCATTTCGGGACTTCGTAAGACGACCGCGCACGGTGGACGTGAGCAAAACGGGGCACAATCTCGCACGTGGCTGACGCAAGTCCTAGCGGCGTCACAACGCGGAAGACACGAGCGGCGTCGTGCCACGACACAGCATGGGACGGCACGAACGGAGTCGTGCCGCTACAGCGCAGACAGCGCCCCCGCCGGCCGTTACTTCGCCCCCTGCTGCAAGTGCTTGTCGGCGAAGTCGCAGAAGGATTTCCAGTCGTAATCCGTGACGTCGTGTTTGCCGGGGCGGATGTGATAGCCGATGATGCTGGTGACCGGTTGGCTGAGTCCCGGCATTTCGCGGGCCGAGATCCCTTCGGTCCCCAATAGTCGATAGACGCCATCGGCCGCTTGCGCCGCCAGGAATTCTCCCCGCGGGTCGGCCCACCGGTCTTCTTCGGCGCTCGCCACGTAGACGGGCCGTGGCGCGATGAGCGCGAACAGCATGTGCTGGTCGATCGGCAACGCGTCCTCGTTGTCGTTGTACTGATGAAAATTGCCGCAAAACCAGTGCGGAAACGACGTGTTAATTCGCTTGACGGTTTCGCCGAACCGCCGCCGGCTGAGGGCCGCCCCACCACAGCCTGAGTCATTAGAAATAACCAGCGCGAACCGCTCGTCCGCGGCACCGGCCCAAAGTGCCGTCTTGCCCAAGCGCGAGTGTCCCATGACCGCGACGCGCTGATGATCGATGTCGTCGTCGGTTTCAAAATAGTCCATCACGCGGCTGAGCCCCCAGGCCCAGGTCGCGATCGTCCCCCAGGATTCCCCTGTACGCGGTTCCGGATAGAGGGCATGCACGCCGTTCTTCCAACCGTCGTCGAAATCGGGATCCACATCCCCGCAATAGATCGTGGCCAGACCATAGCCGCGCTGCAGGATCATTTCAACCGCCCAACGGCTGGCGCGACAACCGCGCGACTTTTCCGTAGCGCGGTTGTTTTCGATAAAACTGCGCGCATCGTTGGGCATCCATTTTTGCGACAGCGTAATCTTGGGATCCGCGTGGATCGTGTGATTGCCGCGGAAGTTGTTACCCAGGAACACGGGCGCCGGACCGTTTACCGAGTTGGGCAAATAGACCAGCAGATCGATGAACGGGGCATCGTCAGCCGCACCGAACTCGATACGCACCTGTTTGCGCGTGGCCAAACCGCTCAAGGCTTTCACGTCCTCGTCATATACGCTCATGATCAGCTCAGCCGGACGCCCGGGAGCTCGACCGTACATTTGCGATTGGAACAGCTCCAGTATCTCCGCGCGGCGCCGCGGCCACTGCTTGGCATCGGCAATCGCATTCCCGGCGTGGTCGACCAGGATCGGCGGCAGCTTGTATTGCGGGACCTTGCTTTCGTCGTAATTGAAGCCCTTGGGCTGTGCGTTCATGGTCGTCGTCGCCAATAAGATAATGGACGCAGTCAAAGCAAAACAGCGCATTCCCACTCCTTCCATATTCTGTACGAAAGTCAGAAACCGCCCTGATGATATACCAGCGCCGCGGCCAATTCAATCAACGTCGCCGAACTACCGGGATGCCCGGGAGCATTCGCAAACCCCTCGACGAAGATATTGCCACTATTCCAATTCGTCGCGCGCGCGTTGAACTAGCCGGTCGAACTTGTCGCGGTAAATGGCGTGAACGGCGGACAAATGGGCCGCGATGCGGTCGACTTCGCTGGGATTCGTTTGAATCAGCTTGATCACGTCTGCGTCGTCTTGAGCACGACCAGCAGCCAGCTTCAATTCAACCAGCGGCTGTAGTTCGACATAGCGCAGCAAAGTTCCTTCTGCTCCTATGCGTTCGGGATGCGGAATCGTCGTTGGGGCGAGATTCTTTGGCGTACCGGGCGTCTTACCTTCAGGTAGAATATCGACTTCAATCCCCGTTTCCTTGTGCTGCAACTTGGGCCATCGTTCTGGAGGAACCTCCAAGACGTGAAATCCACTCACGCCGGCAACCCGCAGGAACTCCTCGATCTTGTTTGCCGGCAGTACGATATCGATATCCTGAGTCACTCGCCCCACATATCCGTGCCGCCACACGGCCCAGCCGCCACCCACAACCCCTACGCCCAGGCCCCCTGGGTGATCTCGGTCGGCGCCAGCGACGCAACGGCCTACGGCAGCAACACCGAGGGCGAGCCGCCTCCGGCAGCCGCTTCGCTCTGAGTCGCCTCAAGCACCCGGTCCACCGCCGCTACCACTCGCCCATACCGCCCCGGAAGATCTTGAGGAACAAACATATGACTCCTTCCCACTGCCAGGAGATCCGCCAGTTCCAGTTTATCTGCTAAGGATTCCGCGGAAGAGTTTGCCATGCCAACGTTTCTCATTGGAATCAATGTTCGTTCACTTGCATTATAGACTCCAGCAGACGCGGTCCAATAGTCGAATCCGTGACTCCAACGGTAAGAACACCGCTACCTATATTCGTGGCGCGCTCTAAAACAACCTCGCGTCTTCAGGACCAAGTTGACCAGCGGGACGGATACCTTTTCCGACTCGTTTGTTGAGTGAATCTCCCAGGTCCTGCCGCGCGACTTCGGCAGCGGCCGCCAATCGCTTGGCGATCTCTGGAAAATCGGCGATGACATTCGTGGTCTCCCCGATATCCTTCTTCAAGTCGAACAAAGCATTGCCGATCGTGGCCTGGCTGTAGTTGGCGGGAATGCCACCCGTGCCGCCCGGCTTGCCGGCCAGCGTGCGGTAGGCATGCGGGAAATGCAACTTCCACTGGCGGTCGCGGATCGCCTGCAACTGGCCGCCGCCATAGTAGCAGTAGAAATAATCGTGCGGCGAGCGCGCGTCCGGATCGCCAAACATCAGCGGAGTAATGTCCTTGCCGTCGATGGGATGGTCCGGCAGCGCGGCGCCGATCAGCCCGGCAACCGTCGGCAAAATGTCGATGGTCGACGCCAATTCGTCGCACGTCGTTCCCGCGGGAATCTTGCCGGGCCACCGCATGACGGTCGGCACGCGGTAGCCGCCTTCGAACATCGTTCCTTTTCCCTCGCGCAGCGGTTTCGCTGAACCGGCGTGATCCCCGTAACTCAACCAGGGGCCATTGTCGGTGGTGAAGATGACCAGTGTCTTGTCGTCGATCTTGTTGGCCTTCAACGCTTGCAGGATCTGGCCCACGGACCAGTCCACTTCCATGACCACGTCACCAAACAAGCCCGCGCCGCTCTTGCCTAGAAACTTGTCGGACACATACAGCGGCACGTGGACCATGCTGTGCGGCACGTACAGGAAGAACGGAGTGTCCTTGTTCTCGTCGATGAAGGCCACCGCGTGCTCCGTGTATTGAGTTGTCAGCAGCTTCTGGTCGTCTCCGCTGACTTGCGGGTTGACGATTTTGGTCCCGGCAACCAGCGGCAGATGCGGCCAGCGCTTCAACCGCTGCGCCATCGGCAAGTGCAGTACGTTCGGATGATAGGGCCACATGTCGTTCGAGTACGGCAGGCCGTAGTAGTCGTCAAAGCCGTGATTCGTGGGCAGGAACTTGGGATGATGTCCCAGATGCCACTTGCCATAACAAGCCGTCGCGTAATTCTTCTGCTTGCATAATTCGGCCAGCGTCGTTTCACCGGGATGGATGCCGTGACGCGCGCCGGGACCCAAAGCGCCCGAAATGCCCACGCGCCGGTGGTAGCACCCTGTCATCAAGGCAGCGCGCGAGGCGGAACAAACGGCCGAGGAAACTTCGAAGTCCGTGAACCGCATACCCTCCTTCGCCATGGCGTCCAGGTGCGGCGTCTTGTAGGACTCGGCCCCAAACGGACCGATATCCGCATATCCCATGTCGTCGATAAAGATCACAACGATGTTCGGCGTGGCAGCACCGGCCGCGAATTCCATGGCACATACGGCGGTAAGTACCAAGAAAAAGCTGATGGGTTTCATTTTGGACTCCTGCAATGTGGTTGGATCTGCCCATTATTACCGGAATCCCCGGCAATTGCAGTTCCCTGGCCCAATCGTTTTCGGAGTCAAAAAGACGTTTCCGGAGTCAAAAAGAACTCACACACATAAACCTTGATTGATGCCTTGCTCGCGTTCGGGTAGGATGACGATGAGTGCGGCAGTGGATGCGCGGGATTCATAAGGAGTCAGGCGATGCTTTCATTTTTCGATCGCGTCTCGCAAAGTCGATCGCTGGGTCGGCGTCATTTCCTTCAGATCGGCGGCTTGGGTCTCGGCGGCTTGTCGCTGGCGGATCCTCGCGCTGCCTGGGCTGGTGGAGAAGTGGGCGGTGTTCCGACGACAGGCAAGTCGGTGATCTTCCTGTTCCAGCAGGGCGGACCATCACAGCACGAAACATTGGATCCCAAGCCCGATGCACCGATTGAGATCGCTTCCGTCGGCGGCGATATTGCGACCACCGTTCCAGGCGTGCGCCTGGGGAGCAGCTTGCCCAAGCTTTCGCAATGGGCCCACCGCCTGGCCATCGTGCGGAACTACCAGACGAATACAGGTCACGGCGGTGTGCAGCCCATTGTCAGCAAGACGACGGGAGATGCGAGTATTGGCGCGGTCTATTCGCGCGTCGCGGGAACCAACCATCCCGAAACCGGCTTGCCGAATTCCATGTTCTTGATCCCGCAATCCGTCGATCCGGAACAGAAGACGTTGGGCGAACGATTCGGCAAGTTCGACGCCACCGGAGCGCTCGGCAAGGCCTATGCACCCTTTGTTCCAGGCGGCAACGGCCCGTTGCAAGAGGCCATGAAGCTGAGTCTCTCGCGGGAACGCCTGGAAGACCGGCAGTACCTGCTGCGCCGCTTGGGCAGCGCCCATCAACAACTGGATGCTTTACCCGAAACCGACGGTATCCAGGGACTGCAACAGCAAGCTTTGGACCTGGTATTGAAAGGGGTCGCCGATGCCTTTGACCTTTCCCAGGAAGATCCGCGCACATTGGCCCGCTACGATACCAGCGCCTACTGCAACGCCAGGCACTGGTCCGAGGCGGGGGGCAAGAAGAAGAATAACGAGCCCTGGTATACCGCGCACACGCAAACGCTCGGTAAGCTGCTGCTGCTGGCCCGACGCCTGTGCGAAGCGGGTTGCGGCTTCATCACGATTCATTCCGAATTCGTCTGGGACTTTCACGCGGATGGCAACAATGTGGCCGTGGAACAGGGAAAGCCGCTGGTGATCGAACCATTTGATCATGCCGTTTCCGCATTTGTCGAAGACTGCGAAGCACGCGGCTTGTCCGACGACATCCTGCTGGTCTGCTGCGGCGAAATGGGCCGCACGCCCAAGATCAACGCGAAAGGGGGACGCGACCACTGGCCGCAACTGGCCCCTTTGATGCTCTACGGCGGCGGCCTGACCCACGGTCAGGTGATCGGAAGTTCCACGCGCGACGGCGGTCAAGCCACGGACGATCCGTTCAAGCCGGACGACTTGCTGGCCACCATCTCGCATACGCTGTTCGATTACGGTCAAGCGCGCCTGCTTCCCGACCTGCCGTTCGACGTCAAGTCGACACTCGCACAACTGGAAAAGATTCCGGGCGTTCTGGGAACTTCGTAGATATTTGCCGCGGATCGAACCGACGCCTGCGGCTGGGGACGAAGGTTGAACAGTGCGAAAGAAGAAGCCGGCGCCTGCGGCTGGGGGTTAAACAGAAGATGCCTGCCAACGAGCCCCCCCCAACAAGCGAAGCTTGCATCCGAGCCTGGCAAAAACCTCGAAACACGAAACCGTCGACAATAGGAATGGCGCCGATTGGCGCACCTCACAAAGCCTAAGAAGTAGCGTGTTCGCTTTTTTTTTTTTCCTGTCTTTTCGCACCTGCGTCAACTGCAATAAACGCCAGAAGATTCACCCGTCGCTAAACGCGGGGGGAGGGCGCGATGTTAAGGTGGGGAGCGAAATGTGCCTGCAGCGGTCTCCGGCTCATCCCAAATGGGAGATCCCGGTTTAAGAGTCGAACCGGCCCGCCGACGGCGGGTAAGACTGTCACCCCCGCGCCTGCTGTTTTCGCGACCACTCGTAGATCAGAAACGAAGGAATCTGTACGATGACCGCTCTCTACGCTTGCCGCGTGTCCTTTGCCCTCGTTTGCGGTGCTGTTCTGGCTTGCGTCGTTTCCCCGGCCGTGGCCGAAAAATTGCCGGAGACGCCCATCAACATCGAACCTCTGCCTGTGGCAAAGGACAAGGATATCAAGATCGAATATCCGATTGTCTACGTACGTTCGCCGCGCTGGGTGCAAGATGGCGATCGCAAACAGCCGGCACGCTGGGCCGAGTTTGCTCACATCTTCAACGTTAATCCTGGCAGCGATCTGGTGCTGCTCAAACCCGATGGCAGTGAGGAAGTACTGGTCGAGGCAGGTGAAGGCGCGGTGCAGGATCCGTACGTTTCCTTCGACGGTGAGTGGATCTATTACACGTTGTTCCATAAAGCTGGCCATGGACCCAACCGTGAAGGGGCTGACATATACAAGATTCATGCGCCTACGAAGAAGATTGTTCGGCTTACGCAGCAAGAGTTCAGCACGCCCAAAGCGGGCGCTGAGCAGCGATACGGGGTGTACAACATGCACCCCTGTCCCGTACCCGGCGGGCGCATCGCCTATGTGAGCAGCCGCAATGGCTACTTGCCACCGCCCAAGAGCTACCCGGCGGTTGCGTTGCAATTGCACATCATGGACGACGACGGAGCGAACATCGAAACGATTGGTCATTTGAACCTGGCTGGCGCATTGCATCCGGTGATCCTCAAGGACGGACGGCTCATTTTCAGCAGCCTCGAGAACATGGGGCTGAGGAACTACATTCTTTGGGGAATTTGGAGTATTCACCCAGATGGCACCAATTGGGGCCCGTTAGTGAGCGCTTTGCACGGGCATAGCAGTCCTTCGTCCTGGCACTTTCAGACACAACTTTCTGACGACACGGTGGTGGTAGAACTGTACTACAACCAAAACCAAAAGGGATTTGGCTCGCTGTTTACGCTGCCGCCGAAAGTACCGGCCGGAAAAAGCGCGTTTGGGCCTGGTAACGTTGACGATCCACGCAATCCCGGTTGGGATTTTTTGGGCTACAACGGCATGAATTTCCGCGTGCCGTTCACACCCTATGGCATGCAGGCAATTACCCCTTGGATTCGCACCAACGACTTCCCCGCCTGGCCGTCGATTGCCAACGACGAGAAGTCGCCGCGAATTGGCAAAGTGACCCATCCGTGCGGAGCGCCGGACAATCACTTGCTGGTCTCCTGGACCTTGGGCCCCATTGGCGGATCGGCCGGCGCGACCAAGGCGTTCATGACGCCGCAACCCATTGACTCTGGCATTTACGTGATCAAGGAAGGCAAGCTGACCAAGGAACCGGGGGAAATGCTGCTGGTGAAGAACGATCCCAAATACAACGAACAGTGGCCGCGCCCGCTGGTTAGTTATCGCCGGATATATGGTGTAGATGAGCCGAAGAAACTCGAACATAAGAACGACGGCAGCAAGTACAAACCGTTGCCGGAGGGAACGCCCTTTGGCCTGGTGGGCACATCCAGCTTTTACAAGCGAGAAAGTGCTCCGCTGGGTACCGTTGAAGAGGGCAGTGTCACGGCTACCTTCCCCCGGGATTACCGCGGCCGCAGTTGGGATAGCCACGATAACGAGTTTTCAGGCACCATCTGGAACTGGCGCGGGCAGGGGGCCGATGCCGGGCGGTACAGCAACGACGAGATTCACGCCGTCCGTATCGTGGCGTTCGAGCCGAACACGTATACCCGCGAAGAGAATAATCGCTACGGTTACCCAGCGTTTGAGAGCCATGCCATGGAGCGGCTGCGCATTCTCGGCGAAGTGCCGCTTCGCAAGTTCCAGGGCAGCCAACAACCGCTCGATACGGATGGCAATCCCGATACCAGCTTTCTGGCCAAGATTCCGGCCGATGTGGCGTTTACGTTCCAGACCATCGACAAAGAGGGGCGCACTCTGAACATGGCTCAAACGTGGCATCAGGTCCGGCCAGGTGAGGCTCGTTGGGATTGCGGTGGCTGCCATGCTCACAGCCAGAAACCCACTCTGTTTGAAGATACGTTAGCGGCCAAGGAAGACTACGAGCTATTCGATTTGACCGAGAAGACACCGCTGATTACGTCTAAGCAGAATGATGAAAGTAAGAAGCGCTGGGACGTAGCCGACGCCAGCGGTTTGCGTTATGTCAACGGACCACACGATGTGGAATATCACCGCGACATCAAGCCGATTCTTCAGCGCAGCTGTGTCGCCTGCCATAGCAAGACGCTCGACAAACCAGCGGCCGGCCTGGTGCTGGATGACGACGACCGCACCGAGGGCAGCCTGCCTGGCACGTATTTCCGCCTGGCGGCCGATGAGCGGGCAAAGTACAGCCCCCGCATCGTGCAAAAGCGCGGCAAGGAAGATGATATCAGCTATGTTGTGCGGGCCCTGTCAAATAAAGATGCAGCGTCGCACTACGTTTGGAAATTTCAGTCGCGTCGTAGCCTGCTGGTGTGGAAAGTCTACGGAGAACGGCTCGATGGTTGGAGCAATGACGACATTCCGACCGACGTGTTCCAACCGGGGGATCCGCGTCGGGCGAAGATTCAAGTACCCCGTGGCCCGGCGGTGAGCGATGACGACAAAGTTTACCTCGGCGATATCGACTATGCCGGCAGCATCATGCCGCCGCCGGGCGCCGTGAAAGCTGGAAAAGTTCAGCCATTGTCTGATGAAGACCGGCGGATGATTGTTCGCTGGATCGACCTCGGTTGCCCGATTGATCTGGACCCGAACTACGATCCGACGGCCGAGGTACCGACGACGATTGGATACTTGGCAGATGACCACCGCCCCACGCTGGCAATGACTTACCCGGAACGCGGTGCCAATGAGGCAATTGCGCGCATCCTGCTGGGCATGCACGATTACGAATCGGGCCTGGACCTTGAATCGCTTAGTGTCACGGCCGACTTCGAGATCGACGGCACAATGCCTGGCACAAATCTGGCCGCCAGATTTGTGCAAATCCCCGGCAACCGCTGGCAACTCATGCTCAGCAAGCCTGTCAAGAGCCTCGACCGTGGCGTGGTCAAGGTTTCTATCAAAGATCAGGCTGGCAATGTGACGAGCATCGAGCGAACATTGTCAGTCAAGTAAGCTCCCGCCGGTCGGAACTTTGGGAAATGACGAGTAGACCAGACTTCGGCCCTGGGAAGGAAGCTGACTTTGTTTTTGGGCGTTGTTCTTCAACTTTCAACTGCTCTCCCCGTAAACAACCCTCGTTCATAGCCATTCTCTGTTTTGCGAATGACGGAAGTCGAACAGGCACACGGATTTGGTAATTTGCAGTTGCTTTCGGTCGGGGTAAAGCGGAAGCAACGCTTTCCGAACTATTTTAGGGGTTGCGTTCGGAACCCGCAGGCAATGCTTTGAAAACGGAGAGCGCAGGATGATCGCGCTCGTCAACCTGTCAAACGCGCCTCGTAATTCAATTCCAAAAGTCACAGCTTTCGCTCGTCTTGGAACTAGCGGTCGTCCAGCAACCGGCTGATTTCCTCGACGGCCGCCGACAATGAACTCGCCGCCATTTGAAAATTGGTGTGCGAGGAGATTTCCGGCTGGATCTCGCAAAACAAGTCGGTCGCTTTTCTCAGCTTGCTCAGCTTCTTCCTGGCCTGCTTCAGATACGCTTCGGCATCACCGTCGCGCAGGGGCCCCCCCAGTGCCAGCATGTAGTCGTACAGCGCGCGGTGTACGTCACGGAGTTCCTCGTCCTCTTCCGCTTCCTCGGAATGCTTGAGAAACGCGCGCACCATCCAAACATGGCTCAGCAAGGTATCGAGACGCCGCATTGTCTGGTCAGGCGTCATCCCACCCTACTCTGCTTTGCTGGGCGCCGCCGCTTTCGCCACGCCATCGTCCGATTTCGTTTCCACCGCCGGAATCGGTTTGGCAGCATGACTGCCTTCCTTAGCGCGCGGCTGAAAAGCTAACACCAGAGCAGCGCCTACCGACAACATGATCAAGCCCGCAACAAAAATCGGATTGATGTCCTTCCAAGTAACATGGGGATTGAACCAGACGGCAACGACCACATTGACCACCGGCGCGCAGCCGAACACGATCGGCATGACATACAGCGGCGCCGTCTTGCCGCCGCTGGTCATGGCCAAGACAATTCCCAGCGCGCCCAGCGCGCCGCAGGCTCCGGCAATCGAACTCCACGTCATCCCGGAAAGTGGCCAACCGCCAATCAGGCCCTTGGAATAGAGCAACACCATGGGGATGATGATCGCGATCAGGAAGTACGCGAACCCCACGCAGATCAGCGGTTTCAGTCGGACGTCCAGCGTAGGCGGACCGGCAACGGACTTGAAACCATCCCCGCCCTTGTGCAGCACCGAACCGTAAGCGCCCCAGCAGAGAATGGTTAGCGAAATACCAGCAATAACGTAGATATACTTCACGAGTCTTTCCTTCGAATCGAGTAGGTTTGAAAGTGGGGGGGAGTACCTTTTCAGGTGCCTGGCATTACAGCAGGAATAATCCGCACTGTCTAGTTGGACAGCGTCAGGATTGCCTTGTGGCAGCAAGGCACATCGTTTAACCCCCAGCCGCAGGCGCCGGCGAACCGAACCGGCGCCTGCGGCTAGGGGTTAAACAAAACGACTGCCCGAACTTAGGCATGCGAGTTTGAGCCAATTTGGCGTTGTCGGAATGCGTTCCCGTCGAGCCGGTCACGACCGTCGCGCGAATTATTCCGGGAATCCGGGCTGTAGCGATCGTTTCTGCGGTGGTCAAAAGGGTCAGGCCCATGACCCTGCCGGGCGATACAGGAAAGGACGGAGTGGAATTCTACCGACACAGTAGGGACGCAGCTGCCCAGCCTTTCCCGAGTCTACATCCGGTCCGGCTGTCTCCTTTCAAACACTTCGGGATACCAACACGGACGTGGTGCATGAAGACTCGAAACATCAGCCTGCTCCTTCTCTTGGCCGTCGGTCCGATAGCGGCCGAAGCGCAGACGTACCCGATCCCCGCCACTCCGGACACGACCAACTATGCCGGCTTCATGACGCACGATCCGGGTGTCACGCGTTATCATGAACCGACGATTTGTCACGACTGCGGTTGTCGCAATTGGCCGCTGCCCGGTTGCTGCTGCGATAAGGATTCGTGCTGTCCCAGGAAATGGCAGATTACGGCCGACTACTTTCTCTACAGCCGCGATGCCGCCGCGCCGCAAACGGTGATCCTGGACAATACGGCCACGATACCGGTTTACGACATTTCAGATTTAGACTTCCGATTCGAGTCCGGTACCCGGCTCTCGTTCCTGCATCACAGTTATCCGTGCGTCGACTTCGAACTTGGATACCTGGGACTGTTTGACGTCACGGAATCGCAGTACCTGAGCGACGGAGCCGGCTTGACGTATTCGTTCTTCGGTGTTGGCCCCGCGGCGCCGAACACATCCTACCACGCGCAGTACATCGCCGACTTGCACTCGATTGATTTCAACGCCATCCATCGAAAATGGGATTGGCTGAGTCTGATCTACGGTTTCCGTTGGGCGAACCTGGATGAAAAGTACAACATCCTGCTCGTGGAGGATCCGCCAAGCGGCGCGATGTCGCGCTCCGACAACGCGCTCTACGGGTTTCAATTCGGCGGGAGCTCCTCGGTCTGGCTCGGCCGCTGGATGCGACTCGACTCGTCGCTCAAGGCGGGCGTCTACTACAATCACGTCTCGATCACGGCCTCGGCCGAAGATCCTGGCGGGGGCGGAACGCTTTCCTTGGGACAATCTCATTGCAACACCGCGTTCATGGGGGAAGCGTCCCTGGTCGGCACGATTCCCATCAAGGACTGCGCGTCGCTGCGTGTCGGCTATCAGTTGATCTATCTGGACGGCGTCGCACTCGCCCCCAACCAAGGCGACGATTTCGATCTCAGCACCGGCAACGGCTCGGCCGACTGGAGCCATATCTTGTATCACGGTTTGAATGTCGGCCTGGAGATCGTCTACTAACGTCGCAACTATCGGCTGAATTCCAGCGTCTCTGGACTTGCCGCCCGTTGGCTTGCCGGGCAGATGGCGTTACGATCTGTTCATGGCCGAGTCGACCTTGAACTTGAATCGCGATCCGCTGCCGGGTGCCGGCGTCCGCAGCGTGGGCATCGGCGGCAGGTTGAAAGCCGAGTGCGCCGATTTTGTTGTCGAAGAGGTTCCCGCGTATGCTCCGTGCGGCGAAGGGGAACATCTCTTTTTATGGATCGAGAAAGAAGACGTGTCGTCTGAGTTCCTGACGCGACACCTCAGTCGCTGCCTGGATCTGCCCGCTCATGAGATCGGTTTCGCGGGAATGAAAGACCGGCGCGCCATCACACGACAGTACGTGTCCGTACCAGCCCATCGCGAAGGCAAGGTGGAGCTGGTGGAAACCGATCTGATCCGCGTGTTGCATACGCGGCGGCACACCAACAAGTTGAAAATGGGCCACTTGCACGGGAACCACTTTTCGATCCTGGTGCGCGACGCCAACCCGGACCTGCTTTCGGCGGCGCGGCAGCGGGCGACGGAGATCCTCGGGCAAGGCTTCCCGAATTACTACGGCGAACAGCGTTTCGGCAACCAGGACAATACGCTCGAATTGGGCCTGGGGTTGTTGTCGGGCAGCAAGTCCAAGCGGGACATTCCCCACGCACGCCGCAAGTTCCTGCTGAAACTGGCCTTGTCCGCCGCACAATCGCATTTGTTCAACCTGGCGCTTGCCGCCCGCGTCCGCGACGGCCTTTTGTATCGAGTCCTGTTAGGCGATGTGATGCAGGTTGTCGCCAGTGACGGGATCTTCCTGGCTAACGGAGACACGGCGGACCAAGAACGCTTTGACGCTGGCGAAATCGTCACGACGGGTCCGATGTTCGGACCGAAGATGCGATCACCCGAACACGAAGTTCTGGCGCGCGAGTCACAATTGCTTTTGGATTGCGGACTGACGCGAGAGGCCTTCGTTACCTACTCGCGATTGACTTCCGGGACGCGCCGGCCGTATCTGGTCCGGCCAGGCAGTTTGCAGGTTGAACGCGATCCGCTCGGACTCCGCTTCCAGTTTACGCTGCCGACCGGCGCCTACGCGACCACTTTATTGCAAGGATTCCTTTAGGCGGCCGGGCTATTTTTGAATTAGCGACCAGATCGACGCGTGACAACTTTCCAGATCGTACAATACAACAAGTGTCGTTTGATCCACGAGAAACGTATTACCAACCGGACTTGTTTGTCGGCCTCCCTGCAAACTCACGACGATGAAACCCCGAATCTTCTGACCCCGTTCAACACCGATGCGCCGATTCATTGCTCACCTGCTCTTCTACCCGACGCTCGCCTGGAACCTGTTGCTGAATCGCATCCGCTCCCGATGGGACTGGTGGAATCGCGTGGACGATCATTTGATCGTCGGGGCATTCCCGTTTGCCAGCGTGGTGCCGGAACTGGAACGGGAAGGAGTGAAGGCGGTCGTCAATACCTGCGAGGAATACGCCGGACCGGTCGCCGCTTACCAGGCAGCAGGTATCGAGCAGCTTCACATCCCGACGATTGACTTCACGCCGCCGCGGCTTGCGGATATTGAACGCGGTGTGGAGTTCATTCAGCGGCATGCTACCGCGGGAGACACCGTGTACGTCCACTGCAAAGCGGGGCGAGGTCGCAGCGCGACCGTGGCGTTGTGCTGGCTGGTGGCTTATCGGGGCCTGACGCCTGCCGCCGCCCAGGAACTTCTGAATGCCAGACGCCCGCAAGTACTGAAATCCGTTTACCAGCGCGACGTCGTCCGCGAATTCACGCGCAAGCACGGCCACCCTTCCCCGGTCGCAAAACAGAACCTAACATAATTTGAGTGAATTCGCAGGAGCGACACCGCCATCGACGTGGCGATTCCGAGCTTTCGTTCCCGAATAATACCTGGAGATGCGGCATGATTCCCTACTCTCGAAGCGGTCGGGCGGTCGTCTTGGTACTGGCCGCCATCTCCTGCCGACTTGCCGTGGCAGAGCCGGCGGAACGCCTTGCACCCATCGCGGCGGAGCAGATGCCCGGCGTCTATCGCTTCACCGATACGTGTAACGTCTATGTTTTGCGCGATGGCAATCGCGCGCTGCTGATCGACCTCGGAAACGCCGAACTGCTCGACCACCTGGCTGACGCCGGCATCCAGCACGTCGATTGGATCTTGCTGACGCATCATCACCGCGAACAGTGCCAGGGTATCGAACGGGTGGACCGGTCGCGGACGCAGGTCGCCGCGCCGCAGGCGGAACAGCTGCTGTTTGAAAGCCCGCGCGAGTTTCGCAAGTGGTTTCCCAAGCTGGGCGATACTTTTTCCGTTTACGGTGCCAGTTACGTGCGACCGCCTCGCCAGCCGATCCGGCTTGATCGCGTCCTGACCGACGAGCAAGTTTTTGCGTGGCGAGGCTTCCAGATCCATTGCCTCAGCACACCCGGACATTCTCCCGGAAGCATGACCTACGTGATTCGTCATCAGGACCAGACGATCGGGTTTACCGGCGATGTAATTCACGACGGCGCTCGATTCACAACGTGGTTTGATTCCGAATGGGACTACGGATTCGCCAAAGGTATCGATTCCCTGATGGCCTCGGTCGACTTGCTGGTCGAACAACAACTGGACGTCATCCTGCCATCCCACGGACCGGTTATCAGGAACCCTCGACAACAGTTGGACGCGTATCGCGATAAGTTGAAGCACTTTCGCCGCGATTATGTTCGCGGGTATCCTGTCTTTGACAGCCCGCCGGAAGATCGCGACCCCGTATCGAAGCCGACCGCGGTACCGTTGATCAACCAGGTCACGCCGCATCTGTACAAGTTGAGCCACAAGACGCAGGGAAAGAACTTCGCGATTATCGTGTCGGATGCGGGAAAAGGATTGATCCTGGACTGCGGCTTGTTTCCCGAATCCATGCTGGACGAAATCGTCCTTGGCATGCGCGAGCACCTGGGGTTGAAGAGCATCGACGCGTTCTGGATCTCGCACATGCACGGCGATCACTTCCTGCTCGGTCCAATCCTGAAAAAGAAGTACGGCGCGCAAGCCTGGACGCTCGATCGCATTGTCGACAAATGCGAACATCCGCGACGCTATGATTACGCCGCGCTGGTCTCCGCCTACGGCGACGGCTTCGACGGCATGAAAATCGAGAAAGCGTTTCGCGATGGCGAAACTATCGAATGGGAAGGTTACATGATCCATGTCGACTGGATGCCGGGGCAAACCGAGTTTGGTTGCTGCCTGTGGCTGGAACTGGACGGGCAGCGGATTGCGTTCACGGGCGACAATCTGTTTGGTAATCCCGCGGATGAATCGCAGAACGGGCATGAAGCGGTGGTCGCGCGGAACAGCGCCATCCTGCAAGAAGGTTATGTGCAGGGGAGTCGTTACTTGAAAGAGCTGCGGCCCGACATCGTCATGGGGAGCCATTCGTATGTGATGCCCGAGCCCGCCGAGTTCCTGAACCGGTACCACGAATGGTCCAAGCAGATGCTGGCGAACTATCGTGACTTGCTGCCCGACACCAACTACGAATACCTGTACGACCCTTACTGGGTCTCCGCTTACCCCTACCGCGTCGATTTCAGCCGGCAGGACGTGCAGGAAATCACCGTGAAGGTCCGCAACTTTCGCGATACCACGCAACGGCATCGCATTGAATTAAAACTGCCCGCGGGTGTGACGGCGGAACCGGCAGTCCTGGAAGGACAGATCGCCGCCAGGTCTCGGCAAGGCTATCCGGTAAGACTCCGCGTCGATCGCGACGCGGTCTCGCCAGGCGTGCTGATCGTACCGTTCGACATCACCTTGGACGACAAGCACTACGGCGAATGGTTCGACTTCATCCTGCGTGTTCGCGAATGACGCACCGCAAGTTCCGCCGGGATGACCTCCCCTGCCAGAAGCTATTCGTCGCCATCGTGTCGCACGTAGGACATGCGCGGCAGCCCGACTTGAAACCCGTTCGCTTCCAGAGCGCGTTTGTAGGCCATCACGCTGGACGATTGTGTCGTACGAAACGTGATCGCACCGGTATCCTGTTTGTACTTCAAGCTGGAAATGTCGATTCCGCTGATCGGCGACAAGGCTGCGCGCGCCGCGGTCACAATGTCCGTTTCCCCAGTGTAGCTCCGTACCTGGATCAGTATCTGTATTCGGTATCGGGGCGGCAACGCCGGCGCGGGATTACGCGGGACCGGCGCCGGCAGCGAGGGGCGTTCGGGAGTGGGAATCACGGG
>CALBSZ010000247.1 GCA_937967665.1 uncultured Planctomycetaceae bacterium | reverse complement strand
CTTCAACTCAGCCGGATGACGATTGCGTCGCCCATCGACGGCCGTGTGTTGAACCTTCGAGCCACGGGTGGGATGCGCGTCGTGGGCTGCGACCCGCACGCGGACGAGGGTTCGGGCGCCGTCGTAACGCTCTATGATCCTGCCAAACTGCAAGTCCGCGTGGACGTTCGGCTGGAGGACATCCCGCAAGTTCGCGATTCGCAACGGGTCCGCATCGAAACAGCCTCCGTGCCAGAGGGACTCGAAGGCAAGGTGGTCGCCGTCACGTCGTCGGCGGACATTCAGAAGAACACGTTGCAAGTAAAGGTCGCCGTCGATAACCCGCCAGATCTCATTCGTCCAGAAATGCTGGCGCAGGCCACGTTCCTGGCGCCGGAGCAACAGCAGTCCGCCGGCGAGGATCAAGACCGCTTGCGCGTACTCGTGCCGCGGCAGCTTGTAAGCGGCGGCGAAGGCGACGCCCATGTTTGGGTGACTGATCTCGCCACGAACACTGCGCAGCGACGTTCCGTCACGCTGGGTGCGGCAGGTACAGAGGAACTGATCGAAGTCGTATCGGGCCTGACGCCCACCGACAAACTGATCAGCGGCGGCCGTGAGTCGCTGACGGGCGGCGAGCGAATTCGCATTACCGCCGAAGATCAAACGATTGGAATGCAAGCTCACGGAACAAACCGTGTCGCACAATTGGAATCAACATCGTCACAAACAACCGTTCAAGAAAGATAGACCATGTCACTTGTCGAAGTCATCAATGTCACTAAGCAGTACGCCAACGGCGAAGAAAAGATCACGCCGCTCAGTGAGGTCAGTTTGGAAATCGAGCGCGGCGATTTCGCTTCGCTGATGGGCGCGAGCGGATCGGGTAAGAGCACCCTGCTGAACCTGATCGCCGGCATCGACGAGGTTACGTTGGGCTACATATTTCAAACGCACAATCTGATTCCCGTGCTGACGGCGTATGAAAACGTCGAAATGCCGCTGCTACTACTGAAAATGTCGGCGGCCGAACGGCGAAAGCGCGTCGAGATCGCGATGGAAGCCGTCAGCTTGACCGACCGAGCGTCGCACTACCCTCGGCAAATGTCCGGCGGTCAGGAGCAACGGGTCGGCATCGCGCGAGCGATCGTCGCTAGCCCGACTTTGGTCGTTGCCGACGAGCCGACCGGCAATCTCGACGACGAAACGACCGAGCAGATATTGGAGTTGCTGCGGCGCGTGAACGACGAGTTGGGCATCACCCTGCTGATGGTGACTCACGATGTCGAAGCGTCCCACGTTGCCAAACGGTGGATTCGTTTGGAGCGTGGAAAATTGGTGGAAAGAGCGGAGAGCGCAGAGTCGCGGACGGAGAGTCAGAAAGTCGCATGACAATTGTTGTCTGGCTCTGGACTCTTGACCCTCGACTCTTGACTGAAACGGAGTTCTCATGATCAAGTTCGCACCATACGTCTTCAAAGGCTTGTGGGGGCATCGCGCCCGCACGATGCTAACCGTCAGCGGGACGGCCGTCGCGCTGTTCGTCTTCTGCTTCGTCAGTGCCGTGCAAGAAGGGCTGAGCCGGCTGACGCAGGACAAGCAGTCCCAGCGGACGCTGATCGTGTTTCAGGAGAACCGTTTCTGTCCGCAAAGCAGCAAGCTGCCGCAGGATTACACGCGACGCATCGCCAAACAGGCAGGCGTGGCCGACGTTATTCCGATCAAAGTCTTCACGAACAACTGCCGCGCCAGTCTCGACGCGATCGTATTTCAGGGTATGCCGGCGGAGAAGTTGCGAGCGACGCGCGATGTCACGTTGCTCAGCGGCCAGTGGGCCACTTACGAGCAGCAAGACGACGGGGCGCTCGTCGGTCAGGCTGTTGCGGCTCGACGAGGCGTCAAAGTAGGTGACAAGTTCAGCATCGGCGACGTTACCGTCCTGGTCGCGGGAATCTTCCAGTCAAGCACACCGGCTGAGGAAAACCTGATCTACACGCACCTCGACTTCCTGCAACGCGCTCGGGGCAGGGACGACGTGGGGACCGTCACGCAGCTTGAAGTCCATCTCAGCGAAGATGCTGACGTGGAAGCCGTGGCCGCCGCGATTGACCAGCACTATCGCGGCGGACCGGTCGCCACGACAACGCGCACCAAAGGAATGTTCCAGGCCGACACGCTGGCCGATCTGGCTGAGTTGATCGGTTTTATTCACTGGCTCGGATACGCCTGCGTCGGACTAGTGCTGGCTTTGGTCGCGACGACGACGGTGATGTCCGTTCAAGATCGGATCAAGGAGCACGGCGTGTTGCAGACCATCGGCCTGCGGCCGCGCCGCATCTTTCAGCTCGTCGTCGTCGAAAGCACGTTGTTGAGTACGACAGGCGGCGTAATCGGGATCGGACTCGGATTCACCTTCCTCGCCTTCAGCGGACTATCCGTGGCGGCCGAAGGCGTTTCCATCGCGTTTCGACCCACGCCGCAACTTGCCGTCGTCGGAGCGGTCGTGTCGGTGTGCGTCGGATTGCTCGCAGGAGTCGCCCCGGGATTACAGGCCGCTCAAACAAGAATCGTCAACGCGCTGCGGCACGTTGGCTGAATTGGAATTGCTTCTTGAATCACAACCCACTGATGCTTAATACGAATATGAGGAGAAACGGAATGGCTCCCTTACGATCTCTTGCAATAGGCTCGCTTGTCATCGCTGCTCTTGTCGGCTGTCGGAGTGCGGACAAATCGCCACCCGCATTGTCGTCGTCGCGTCCAACCCCACAGCCAGAACACTATGCCGCGTCCACTTATCCAACAACGATGCCGCCCTCCACCGCGGCTACCATGCCGCCGCCGGCGGCCAGTAACGTGTCCTACGGCATGTCTGGATCACCTGGTGGTCCACCGGCCTACGGCTACGGTTCACAAGCACATCGTCCAGCGTCGCAAACAAGCAACGCCTACGGGCCTTCGTATGCGGCGACAGAGTATTCGTCGCCAACGTACTCCGCTTCCGCACCGGACAGCTCCGAGTACGAAAGAAGAAACGCCCCTTACAGCACGCCTTCGTCGTCCGGTTGTACGTCGGGCTGCTGTTCGCACTAGCATTGGGACTATTTCGTGAAGTATTGAAGGAGGCAGTGATGCCATGAGACAACTCTTTATGCTTGCCGTTGCTGCCTTGGTCTTCGCAAATGGCTGTCGCACGGCCGAAACCGTGTATCAGGCAGAGTCGCCGACTGGGCAATTTGATCGCAACGAACCACACGTTTCCAATGCCGTTGACTCGGAGAACCGTGTCGGTGCGCCTACCCGCGCGCAGGTAGACACGCGTCAGTTCAAACGGCTGCCCGATCCCAACGCGAGCATCATTCAACCGGTCGCCTACCAGCAAGAGCAGAGCGAATCCCCTCCGCCGATTCATCCCGCGGAAGAAATACCCATCCCGCAGCCGTCGGCGGACCATGTCCTGACCTTAGAACAATTGGAGCAGATGGCCTTGGACGCCAATCCGGCCGTCGCCGCGGCCGGTGCGCGGGTTCAAGCGTTGCGCGGAAAGTGGGTGCAAGCCGGCCTCGCGCCCAACCCGACCATCGGCTACGTCGGCGAAGAGATCGGAGATGATGGTAAAGCCGGCCAGCAAGGAGGCTTTGTCGGCCAGCAGTTCATTACGGGTGGAAAGCTAGGGCTGAATCGCGCTGTCGTAGGTCAGGAGATCGCCAAGGCCGAGCAGGATTGGACGGCGATCCAGCAACGTGTGTTGACCGATGTGCGAACCGGCTACTACGACGTCCTGATCGCGCAGCGAAAAGTGAGCTTGGCGCGCGAACTTGTCGAAGTCAGCGAGCACGCGGTCAAGGCGTCGAAGGCGCTGCTCGAAGCCAAGGAAATCAGCGAGGTCGGATTGCTGCAAACGGAAGTCGAAGCTCAAAACGCACAGATCCTGGCCCGTCGCGCCCGCAACGAGAACGAGGCAGCGTGGCGACGACTGTCGTCGGTCCTGGGACGACCTGACCTGGCCCCGCAACGACTAGATGGTGACCTGCGCGTCGCGGAAAACGGACTGAACTGGGACGAGCAGCTTCAACGTCTGGTGACCCAAAGCCCCGAAGTCGCTGCGGCAGTTGCAGAATTGGAACGCGCCCGCTGGGCGCTCGATCGAGCCTACGCCCAGGTCAAGCCGGACGTCAACGTGCAAGTCGGACTGCAATACGACAACGCCACAGGCGACACGATCACCGGCGTGCAGGTCGGCTTGCCGATTCCGCTGTGGAACAAGAACCAAGGTGGCATCCAGCAGGCGCAGAGCGAAATCGCTGCCGCCGAGCGCGACATGCAGCGCGTCGAGTTGAGCCTCCGTCGCCGATTAGCAAGCGCGTTTCAGAGCTACCAAGATGCAAGTTTTCAAGTGACGAAGTACGCCGACGACATTCTTCCCAAGGCACAGCGAACGTTCGACTTGGTCAGCCGCGGCTACAAGACAGGCGAAGTCGGCTACCTCGACATGCTAACCGCTCAGCGGACTTACTTTCAAACAAACCTGGCTTATGTCGAATCGCTGCGCGAGTTGTGGCGGTCGCGACTGCGAATTGACGGTCTCTTGCTGGACGGCAGTCTGGACGAGCAGGCGAACCGACCCGCGGAGTAGATGGCAATGGAACAAGAATTGCGAAGAGGACGACCGCCGACGTTTTCGCGAGAGGATCGCGAATACTTGGCTGAACTGATTCGAAAATACGGAGTCCGCGGAGCGCGACGGAAATCGAGGATCAGTGTTTGCCAGCAGACCCTGACCAAGATCGCCGCCGAATTCGGCATCGAACTAAAACGAGGGAGACGCCCAGGGAAGGCGGCTTGAGCAGGAATCCGAGTGCCCAATGCTGACGTCGAATCTCATCCGAATCGTCCTCCGCGCGTGCGTATCCTGTTTATTCGCATTGACTTGGCGGCTAGAAAAGCTAACTATTGAAAGATGTAGAGTCTCTCGCTTGGAGTCCTTTGTGCAGTTTCCCATGCCCCAAATCACGACGCTGGCCCTGCTGGTCCACGCAGCTATCGGCTGTTGCTGGCACCACGGGCATGCTTGCGTGCCGAAGGGGAATGGGTCCGTGGCGAAAGCGGTCGGCGTGTGCCAGGGACATCTTCACTGTGGTTCGCACGGCCATGAGGGCGAGCGTCAATCTGACGACACGTCGCATCCAAGTGACGACGGCTCGCACGAGCATCAATGCGAAGGTTCGGACTGCAATTTCGTTTTGTCGGATCAATCGCCGGAAGAACGAGGCGAATTGAGCCATGACGTTTTTCCGTTTGATTCGACATCGGCCGCGACCACTTCCGAATCGTTGCTGCTCCGGCCGTACTTTCAGGCCAATCATGACGGCTTCGCTGCGAGTGCGCCTCTGCGCGCGCATCTTCTCTTCGGCGTTCTGCTGATTTAATCCACGTCGATTCTCTTGGGTGCCGCACCTATTGCTGCGCGCCCGCCGCGTGAATCCGTGGGACAGATTTCTGCTTTGCTGTGTCGTAATCGCGAGTTGCTCGCAATGACGTAACACGCCGCGCTACGCGCGGCCAGCAGATCAGAGACCTTTCCCCCATCCAACATTCGGAGTCAATAACCATGAAACAACTATTCGCATACTTGAGGGCACGTTGGCTGGCAATCACGTCAGTCCTTGTTGTGCTGGCCGTCCTGGTTGCGGCAGGCGCGACTTACCGGTTGTGGCTACCGCGTGTGCAGGAACTGATCGCGGCGCAGAGAGCAGAGCCGGCCGACGATCATGCCGGACACGATGACCATGAAGGTCACGACCACGGTCACGAAGGCCACGACGAAGCCAACTCGCTGGAACTGAGCGAAGTTGCTTGGAAAAACATCGGATTGAAAACCGGCGTCGTCGAATCGCAAACATACGTCAAAACCGTCTCCGTGCCGGCGATGGTTGTCGAGCGACGTGGGCGTTCGCAAATTGAGCTTACCGCGCCGCTGACGGGCATTGTCACGCGCGTCTATCCAATCGAAGGTGAAGCAATCGTGCCTGGCCAACCGCTGTTCGATCTGCGGTTGACCCATGAAGACCTGGTGACCGCACAACGGGATTTTTTGCAATCGGCACAGGAACTGGATGTCGTCAAGCGCGAGATCGCCCGCCTCGAATCGGTTGGCGAGGGAGTGATTGCGGGGCGACGTGTGCTCGAACAGAAGTACGAGCAGCAGAAGATCGAGGCATCCCTGCACGCCCAACGTCAAGGCTTGCTGTTGCATGGATTGAGCGAGGAACAAATCGACGAGATTCTGAAGTCGCGCCGACTGCTTCCCAAGCTCACCGTTGCCGCTCCGCCTTTCGACGAGGATGCCGACCACCACGACATCGAGCATCTTTACCACGTTCAGAGTATTCAGGTGAAGCGCGGCCAGTCCGTATCTGCCGGTCAGGCCCTCGCGGTACTTGCCGATCACTGCCTTTTGTACGTCGAAGGGCAAGCGTTCGAAGACGACGCCAAGCGACTGGTCCAGGCCGCTCGCGAAGGCTGGCCGATCGACGTCTCGACGGTCGGAGATGGGCACTCCCGCGGTGAAACGATGCAGCTCAAGGTCTTTTACGTTGCCGATCAAGTGGATCGCGATTCACGCGCGCTGCGGTTTTACTTGACCCTGCCGAATGAACTGAGTCGCGACGAAAAAGACAGCGGCCACCGGTTCGTTGCCTGGAACTTTCGTCCTGGCCAACGCATGGAAGTGAAAATCCCGCTCAGCCAGCCTTGGAACGACCAGATCGTCTTGCCACCAGAGGCGGTGGTTGACGAAGGCGCGGAAGCGTTTGTCTTCGAGCAGAACGGCGACCATTTCGATCGTGTGCCGGTGCATGTCGTCTATCGGGACAAGGACGCGATCGTCGTGGAAAACGACGGCAAGCTGATTGGCAGCACGCTGGCGATGTCCGGCGCATATCAGATGCACCTGGCCATCAAGAACAAAGCGGGCGGCGGTGTCGACCCCCACGCTGGGCACAACCACTAAGCAAGGGGGAAACAATGCTGACAACACTGTTGAACGGAGTGATCCGCTTCGCCTTGCGGAACCGCATGTTGGTTGCGGCGTTGGCGACGTTTGTTTTGCTGTACGGCAGTTGGCAGATTTACCAATTGCCGATCGACGTCTTTCCGAATCTGAACCGGCCGCGCGTTGTCGTCATGACCGAAGCGCCGGGACTTGCGCCGGAAGAGGTAGAGACGTTA
>CALBSZ010000246.1 GCA_937967665.1 uncultured Planctomycetaceae bacterium | reverse complement strand
AAATCACGGCCAGCGTCCCTGATAGCCTGCTTGGACAGATCCTGCTTGACGAGACGGCAACCGAGCAAATCATCAAGCTGAAGCGGAACGCCAAGTTCGCGGACATGGCGGAACTGCCGTTTCTTCGTGACTTGAAGCGCGAAGAGCTGCGAAAGACCGTGCGCCGCGCCCGAGACTTCTGGACGATCCTGGAAGGTGCCCACATTCGCTACAACTGCCTGCTTCAATCAAGATTCGGAACGTCGGCAGGCGCGGCTCAGTGCGATGAGTATTGGGAGACATGGATTAGAGGCCTGGAGACATTCAACTGGTCCGAATGGTACACCGACTTTATGTGGCAACTGGTGGAACAGCACGGCAGCAACGTGCCACCCTCGACCAAGAAGTTTGTAAACGGCTGGATCGACCAGGCACATGCAGGAGCCACGGACCTCGACGCGTGCGATCAGCTTGTGATCGACCAAGAGCGTACAAACAAGACTGCCCGCGCCCGATTGCGTCCCAACGCCAAGGATGAACACGTTGACGGTTGGATTGGTCTCTCCGAATTGGCTTACCGTCTTCCACAGGTCAGAACCCTAGTGGAAGACATCCAACGCGGGGAATCCGAGGAGGCTGATCGCGATGCTGGACGTTAAACGGAATCGGCTGGACTACGGCCGGTTGCTGATTCCGCCCGAGGACTACCGGCTGACGCAGGCTGTCGCAACGGCGTACAGTGTCGATCTCGACACGCTGTTGTCCATCCCTGTCGCTCTCTACTACGCCCAGACGTTGGAAGGGCAGCTTCAAGGCAAGGACGTTCAACTGATCCGCGCCATCCAGCACACCGCTCAAACGCTGACCATCTATCACCAGGAAGGTCAGCTCCGCGTTCCGCGTGCTGCGAAGGATATTTACGCATACTTTGAGGATTCTCTCGTGCCGATCCTGCCGGACGGCGCGTTCACATCGTTCCATCCCAAGACTTGGGTACTGCGGTACGAGCACGAAGAGTCGCCCGATGACGTTGTCTTTCGACTGATCGTACTCAGTCGCAATCTGACGTTCGATCGAAGCTGGGATGTGGCGGCGTGCTTGGAGGGAAAGCCGGAGGCAGAGCAACTTTCCTGGAACAAGCCTTTGGTGGATTTTCACGCTTGGCTGAACAGCAAGAGACCAATTCCCAATGGAGATTCGTTCCTAGATGAACTGGGGCGTGTCAATTTGGAGGTGCCTGAGCCATTCGACGATTACTCGTTCCATCCGATTGGCGTCCCGGGCTACGGCCAGAATCCGACAGCGAACCAATACGCTGAGCGGGTGATGTGCCTGTCTCCGTTCCTGCACGCGAAAGCATTGGACTCAATGTGGCAGCACGTGGATGAGACGCCCCAGATTCTCAGCCGCCGAGTCGAACTCGAACGCCTGGCTCCCGAGGTGCTCGCTCAGTTCGACTGCTACTGCCTGTCTGACGTCGTTGTCGACGGCGAGCGGTTGGCCAGCGCGGAAGAGGGCGACGGCGAGCCACTGGAGCAAGACCTACACGCGAAAGTATTCTTGTTCGACGATTCAGCCAAGACAACCTGGTTTTTAGGGTCAGCTAATGCAACCCAGGCGGCGTTTGAGAGGAATGTGGAGTTTCTCGTGGAGTTGAACGGCACGGCGCCTACCACCAGGTTAAACAAGGTCCGCAAGCAACTGATCGGAAATGATGAGGCGGGAGAGCTGTTCATTCCCTTTGCAGCCGCCGAGGGAGGAAAGGAAACCGAGGAGGATGAGAAACGCCGGGCCGCGATCCGGACACTGGAATACGCCATTCTCAAGGCGGCCATGCGAGGCGAGGTGACGGTCGCGGAGAACCAAGTGAACTACGATTTGGCTCTGCATATCGACCTGAGTGGTGTCCACGGTAGGTCGAATCTTTCGGCAAGCGTTCGCCCGTTTGTTCGAGGTGTCGAGGATCGGGCTTTGCGGTTCGACAAGCAGAACTCGCTGCAATTCCTCAATATCAGCGAAACGAGCCTCAGTCGCTTTCTGCACTTCACCGTTTTCGAGGAAGGCGAGACGCTGCGGGAGTTCCTTGTTCACATCGAGATCGCAGGCATACCCGACTCTCGCCTCGACAATATCTTCAAGAGCATCATCGACAGCCGAGACAAGTTCTTTGCGTACCTGCGTTTCCTGCTTACCGACGAACTCTCGAAGGAAGACCTGGAGGACGATCCGCCTCCAAGGACAAAGAAGCGTAAGGGAGAAGGCGGTGGTTGGGATTTCGACCGGCCGATCTTCGAGCAGTTGCTCGTGACAGCTTCCCGCAACCCTCGCCGACTCTTGGAGGTCGACCGCGTCATCTCCAGCCTCCACGAATCGAACGGCAAGAGCGTCATTCCTGCGGATTTCTTGTCTCTTTGGGAAGTGTTCAAGGCTGCCGTCCCCCAAGTGGAGGGCAGTGATGAGTAATCGACAGGAACTAGCGAGATACGTCGACGAAGCCTTGCAAGGACTGAAGGATTTTCAGCAATCGACCGTGGACGTCGCGTACCGACAGCTATTCGATACCGGCCAACGCTGCATGTTAGTGGCGGATGAAGTCGGGCTCGGCAAGACGATTGTCGCCAAGGGGATCATCGCCCGCAAGCTGAAGGAACGCTTGGATGAGGGGCGGCGTACTCCGCTGCGCGTCACCTACATTTGCTCGAACCAGGTCATCGCGCACGAGAATGTCCGCAAGCTCAATCTGTTTCCTTCATCCGTCCACTTGAAGGAGCCGGTGTCACGTCTCGCGTTCCTGGCACTCGAAGAGGAAGAGTATGTTGAAGATGGCATGTTGCGGCAGAACATGCTGGAACTGAACTCCCTTACGCCCGCCACGTCGTTCGAGGTGCAACGATCTTCGGGCCTAAAGAAGGAGCGCGCGATAATCTATGCGCTCCTCTGTCGCGATCTGAAGATGTTCAACCGCTACAAGGGTCTGCAATGGTTGCTTCGGGGCGGCGTAGAGAAGATGCAGCCGTATCAGGCTTACCTGGAGCGGATGTACCAGCGTGAATACAAAAGCGACTTGCCGAACCGATACATTAGACAGTTGAAGCGAGAAAAGCTCCTAAAGTCACAGAAGACGATCTACGAGAATCTCGGAGCCAAGAAGACCCGCACATTGTACGAAGCGGTCATTGAATATGCCGAGATGCTCTGCGACCGCAGGGCGAAACGCATCGAACGCAGGCTGCACAGAGGCTGCCTTTCACTGATCCACCATCTGCGACGCATCCTGATTCGCTGTTGTCTACGTTACGTCAACGCCGACATCTACATACTTGACGAGTTCCAACGATTCCGCGACCTGCTTGACCTCGACAACGACGAGGCGCGGGCCATCATTGCCCGCGAAGTCTTGTTCTCCAAACGCGCCACCCGCGTACTCTCGCTGTCGGCAACTCCATTCAAGGCGTTTACAGACCACGATGATCTGGATCGCGGCGAGGACCATTACCAAGACTTCCGGTCGGTACTGCGATTTCTGCTCCGCGATCGAGAAGAATCGCTCGAAGCCTACGACCAGCACCGCCATGCCCTGTACAAGCAGTTGCTCGATCTCAGGAAGGGTGAGATCAACCTGAATATCGAACACCGCCAAGAGGTCGAGAAGCTACTGCGGTCCGTGATGTGCCGGACGGAACGCAACAGCGTGGCGGATGATCCAGCGATTATGATCGAAGATCAGTGGCGGCAGCCGGTCGATCTTAGCCTCGGTGACATCGAAAACTACCGGCAGACCGACCAGATCGTGCTCGCACTGAACCGGCTGAAGCTGCACGCAGGCAAGCCGGTCGAATACTGCAAGTCGGCACTGTACCCGTTCTCTTATCTGGATCGGTACAAGGTTAAAGAGCTGCTGGAGGACCACAAGGACGACCCACAAATTGAGGCGTGCCTTCGCAAGACCAAGGACGCTTGGCTCAATCTCTCAGCGGTCAATAAGTACCGGCTTGCACTTGGTGTGGATGGAAATGGCTCGGGGCCATCGAACGCGCGACTGAATCTGCTGATCGAGAAAGCCATTGGCGACAAAGGGGCCGAACTTCTCTGGGTTCCCCCGAGCCTTCCCTATTACGCGATGGAAGGTTCCTTCGCCGAGATGGCAGGATTCACCAAGACGCTGTTGTTCTCCGCATGGGTCATGGTTCCGCGAGTCATCGGCACGCTGTTGTCTTATGAGGTGGAACGTCGCACCGTTGGCAACGACGACACGCGTGAGGCAAACGAAAAGCAACCGCGACGATACTTCACGCCCGATGGAAAGCGACGGCACCCGATTCCCCAGATCCGTTTTGCCCGATCCGGCCGTGACCGTGATGCGCAGCTTCGCAACATGAGCAACTTCTGTCTGCTCTACCCCAGTCAGACGCTGGCTGGCATCGTCGATCCGGTGGCGAATGTCCGTGACGGCCTGACTCTCACTCGGCTAAAGCAGAGAATCGAAGAGCAGTTGCATAAGGAAATCCAGCGAGCGCAGCTCCAGCAATACTCGACGAAAGGCGGCGACGGTGAGCGGTGGTACTGGGCAGCGCCGCTACTGCTCGACCGCTCCAAGAAACGCTTTGAGAGTACGCTTGAAGAGTGGTTCTGGGGAAACGGCGCTAAACAAGAACCTTGGGACCGAAAGACGTATTTTCGCGGAGCGACGGAAAATGCTTCAGCCAAGGAGCGGCATTTCGCTCATCTGCGCGATTGTTATGAGAACGCGGAAACGGCCGGACTGGGACCCGTTCCCGACGATCTTGCCGAGGTTCTGACGGACCTCACACTCGGCTCCCCCGCAGTCCTGACGCTTCGCAGCCTGCGTCGCATGTTTGCCGACCAGAGTGACTCGCGATCCATGGTGGGAGCGTTCGACGCGGCGGACGAGTTCGTAAACCTCTTCAATAAGCCGGAGTCCATCGCGGCAGTTAGGCTCAGTGTGCCGCGAAAGAGCTATTGGCGGATGGTGGCCAACTACTGTGCAAGCGGCTGCCTTCAAGCGGTGTTGGACGAGTACTTTCATGTCTTGAGAGGGCAAAACGTCGACGCCGCTGGGGCGATCGAGCAGTTACTTGGTTCAGTTAACCTCGACACCGCTTCCATCAACGTCGACGACCTTGATTCGTTCCTGCAAGGCGAACCGAAGAAGATGCGTTGTCATTACGCAGTTGAGTTCGGCAGCCAGCGGATTGAGACCGACGAGGGAGGTAAGCGAGCAACCAACCTTCGCGAAGTGTTCAACTCGCCGTTTCGTCCATTCGTTTTGGCGACCACTTCGATTGGCCAAGAAGGCTTGGACTTCCATTCGTATTGCCGTCGTATCGTTCACTGGAACCTTCCAGGCAATCCAATCGACCTGGAACAACGCGAGGGCCGCATCAATCGCTACAAGGGGCTCGTGATCCGGCAGTTCCTGGCAAGAAAGTATCGGGACAAACTCACAACCTTAGACGGAGATCTATGGCAGAGGCTGTTCGACGTGGCCGACCAGCACGAGCGCCAGGCTCGCGGCAAATGTGAACTGGTGCCCTACTGGCATGTCGAAACGGACGACATCAAGATCGAACGAGTCATACCTTTTTACCCATACAGCAGCGACCAGGCCAAGCTAACCAAGATTCTCAAGACCCTCGCCGTTTATCGACTGGCTTTCGGTCAACCTCGACAAGCGGAACTCGTTGAACATCTGCTCGAACACGATTTCGACGAGGATGAGATGAAACAGATCCTAGACAACCTGATGATTGACCTCAGTCCCATCAACTACGAGGTGCCAAGCCATGACTGAGCAAACTGCGACCATTCCCACCGTCCGTTCTCTCCGCCGTCGCTGGAAACCGCACAAGCAACGGCTAAATGCGGAGGGTGGCGAGCAGCCTACCTCCATCCGCTTTCACCGGGCTTGCAGTTGGATTGACCGAGTGGAAAAGAACGCGGAAGGCGAGGATCACGATGTCGACCTGATCAGCCTTTGGATTTCATTCAACTCGCTGTACGAGCAGTGGGATGAAGCGCGGCGAGAGCCAAGGCAGGACCGCGAGTGTTGGCGAACCTTCGTTGATATCACCCGCAACCGGGCGAGGAGCTGCTCATCCCGGCCAGAGCGGTTCACTCGGCGCGAAACAATCGCAGGAGGATATGACAATGAAGCGTGTTGCCTGTTACGTCAGAGTCTCCACTGCCGAACAGAACGAAGCGTCCCAGGTTCGTGAGATCAAGCGTTGGCTTGCCGGTAACGGCGTGGCACCGGACCATGCGGTCTGGTACGTGGACAAGTCTACCGGCGATAATCTGCAACGTCCGGAGTACGAACGTTTGCAGAAGGACGTTTTCGTAGGCAAGGTCGCCACGGTGGTCGTCTGGAAGCTGGACCGCCTGTCTCGCTCCATGAAGGACGGAATCAACGTCCTGGCCGACTGGTGCGACCGTGGGTTGCGGGTCGTCTCCGTGACGCAACAGATCGACTTTGCCGGCACCATGGATCGAACGTCTCGATCCGTACACCTTCCTCTCTCAACGGATCATGCGCAGTCTGGCGGGCTTTTCAGCATCCACGAGTGTGCCTTGTGGCCTGTTCTGACGTAAATCCATACAGGCAAACGTCGTGTGACGATATGGTGAGGGCCGGAAAACGTCCAATCGGAGAAAAACCACTGAGGCGTTCTGAAATCCAGAAGATATTAGGGTTAACGGGCAGTGCGGCGTGTACGTTCAGTGACCGATACGGCGCAGCCGTCTTGCTGAACTCAAATAGTGTTCGGTGGCGGCGGAATTTTGACCTTGCTCACGAACTGTTTCACTTGCTGACGTGGAACGTCTTTCGTCAGGGCGAAGCGTCATTGAGCGTTGAGGCGTCGGCACAAGAGGAAAAGCTGGCAACTTGTTTTGCACGCAACTTGCCTATGCCCCAAGAGCCACTACGGATCGCCAACGACTCGCAGCTTGGCGACCGAACAAAGCTGTCATTCGATGATTTGTTTGAAGCAGCTCGTCAATTCGATGTTTCGGTGGAAGCACTCCTGTGGCAGATGACGTTCGTCTTCAACCTTCCCAAGGAAGTTGTGCTGGAAAAGATTGAGCAGCTACGAGATCGAATGTCGTTCTGGGAAAAGCGTCAACAGGACACCCCACCAAGTCGTCCCCTTCGATTCGAGGCCCTTGCCAATGAAGCCCTACGCAAGGGGCTGATTTCGACAGGGCGGTACGCCGAGTACCTTGGTATTACCCGGCGGCAGGCCATGCGGCAAGTTGAGCAGGAAGCCCCCGACGATGCCGAAGTTATCCCTGCGCGAACTGCCAGTAGGCTTGGACCAGTTCGACGACCGTGAATCTTCCATCTGGTTTTAGTTGCCGACCGTTGGCAATCCATTCGCCGACCAGGCGGTCATATTCCAGATGGCTGGCTTTGGTGCCGTGGGGGCCGAGAAGGAAATCCTTCCCGCTGAGGCTGACGATGGCCTGACCGCTCTGCTTGTGCTTGCGGTACTTTGGAGTGTAACTCACCGCACGCGGCATAGTGCTTCTCCTGTTGGTTTTCCCCAAAAACGGAATCTTCCGTTTATGGCGTGAAAAACAGGCCGCACTGCCGACCGTCGGCAGGTAACGTAACTACTAGATTCGGCGGGGTCTAGAAAAAGTGGAGCCGAAGGGCTCCGAAGCCTCGACCTCTGCATTGCGAACGCAGCGCTCTCCCAATTGAGCTACGGCCCCGAAACCGTTGATTCTAGTGGGGAAATCGAGGTATGTCTAGGAGTTGAACGGGCGGACTCTAACGACTCAAATGGTCGCCGCGCACCCCCAATCATTTAGCGAATGGCGTGTTTTGCTTGTTGATTTCGTCACCAGTCGATATATTGAGAGTCGATACAGGATTCAGGTATCGCCAGGGGTTGTTCTTTTTTCGGGAGTCCATGTCCATGTCGCCACTCCTCCTTATGCTCGCTCTTTCCGTCGGCCAAACCGACACGCCGCTCGAAGAAAACCCGCTCCCCAAAGGGTACTCGAAGATTTCCCTGGACGACTTCGAACTGCGGAGTTTTCGTGACATCCACGATGACATCCGGGAGCAATTTCGCAAGGAGGCGACGGCCGAGTCGGAGCAGGATCGGGCGCAAGCGATCGTCACGCTCACCGTCCTCTATCGGGAGGTCATGATGCATCCCCGCTTTGCCGAAAGCGATACCTTGAAGGAGTACCGGGCGAAGGTCTGGAGCCGCCTGACTAAAGTGAAACGCGATTTGGAAATTCAGGTGGCCCGGCAGGAAGAGGACAGGCGGCGCGAAGCGTTGCGGGACGGTCGGGAGTATGTGCCGGCAGATTCGCTCGCATCGGCTGTAGGGCAGGCCGGCGGCCAAGGCGTCCGCGATCACGGTCAAGCTTTGATTGATTTGATCGAACGGACGATTCGTCCTGAATTCTGGGAGAACGTCGGTGGTCCCGGCAGTATTGTTTATTTCGCTCCACTGCACGCCCTTGTCGTGCGGGCGACCGCCGAAGTGCATCAGAATGTGGCCGACGTGCTGGGGCAGCTGCGCGCAGTTCCTTAAGGCGGGCTGATATAGCGAGTGTGGTACTTGCGTCCGGATACACTTGCTTGCGCTGCGTGCTAGGCTCTGTTTTAAAACCGGGGAAGGGTGGCTGTGGTGGAGCGAAGCGACCCCACAGAACCTTGGATTCCGGGGGCTCGCTTCACTCGACCCCGGCCACGCATGACAACAACGCGACATTTAAACAAAGCCTAGTGCTTTTGCGAATCTTCGCAAAGTTGATGGTGTCCATGTCGGTGCTACCAGCGCTGCCGATAGACACGGATATCGAGTCCAGAAGACATGGCGTCCCAGAGACATGGCGTCCCAGAAGACATGGCGTCCCAGAGACATGGCGTCCCAGAGACATGGCTCGCGGGGCGGAAGGAGGCGGAGCCTCGCAGACAGTGCGTTCCCTGGCGGGAGCCCGGCGACCGAGTGGCGCAGCCTGGTCGAGATGATCAGGCGCTTGGCGACGTGACGCGCAGGCGTTCGGCCAGGTTGGTGAGTTTCAACCAGTTTTCGTGATCCAGCGTGATACCTTCCTGGGACCGCCGCGCGGCGGAGTGCCGTTCCGGGTCGCCGGGCATGACGATTCCGTCCACTCCTTTCTTCGTGGGACAGCCGCGGACGAAGTCGACCAGTTGGGCTGTCTCCCGCGCGAAATGCTCGCCACCTCCAAAATGCTCGGGCGACAGCACCATCATGAAGACGCAATTGCCGTTCGGGGTGATCGGCGTTTCCCGCGCGCAGAGGCCGCCGGACAGCGCGCCGGAAAAAACGTCGATCATCAACGCCAGGCCAAATGCTTTGTAGGCCTGCGGTCCGCCGAACGGAAGGATGGTGCCGGGCGGGTCGCCGTAGAGCGAACTGGCGACCGTTGTCGGGTTCCCTTCGCTATCGATCAGCCAGCCTTCCTGGCACGGTTCGCCGGCAATGGACTTTACTCGCACTTTTCCTTCCGCGGTCGCGCTGGTGCTGAAATCCAGGATCAGCGGCGTATCGGCGTGCGGGGCGCCGAGCGCGATCGGGTTGGTTCCGAGCCGCGCCACAACGCCGCCGGGAGGCGCTACGCGACGGGCAGCGCCGTGGGTATTGACCATGACCATCGAAAGCAGGTTCCGCGACGCGGCAATCTCCGCGTATTCGCCAAGCCGGCCGATGTGACTGCAATGATGTATCGTGCCGACGCCGATACCGGCCTGATCGGCTTTGGCGATCAACCTGTCCAGAACCGCGCCCGCCTGCACGCGTCCGAATCCCCAATGCGCGTTGGCGACGAGGTTGGTCGGGGACTCCTTGAGGAATTCCAGTTCGGCTCCCGGAACAATGTCTCCCTTTTGTACCATGTCGACGTAGTACGGAATCCGCATGACGCCGTGTGAGTCGTAGCCGCGGAGGTTCGCGTGCACCAGGCTGCGTCCCACCAGGGCAGCTTCTTCCTCATGCGCGCCGCCCGCGGCAAGCAGGGATACGGCAAAGTCTTCCAGTTGTTGTGGAATGAGCGTGGGCATATTGACCTTCTGGAGGAATACGATGAAGTCGGAGTTATAACGTTCGGTTTTCGCGATCGGCAAAGCAGGGACACAGCGGCAAAGCAGGGACACAGTAATTTACGAGTTATTTTGCCAGGCAGCCATCCCCGATGTCATGGAATCTTTACTCTCCCGGCAGCAAGTGGATTTGCCGGACGGCTTCGTACGACGCGGCGGCAACGGAACTGGACAGGTTTAAGCTGCGAATCGATTCACGCATGGGAATGCGGACTGTTTGCTCCGGATGGTTCGCCAGCAAATCGGCTGGCAGCCCTTGCGACTCGCTGCCGAATACCAGTACGTCCGCGCGGTGAAACGCGACGTCATGCAGCGAGCGGGTCGCCTTCTTTGTGAGAAACCAGTAGGGTATTCCCGGCAACCGCTGGCACAGTGTCTCCCAGTCGTCGACGGCTTCCCATTCCAGCTGTTGCCAGTAGTCCATTCCGGCGCGGCGCAGCTGCCTTTCGTCGATGCGAAAACCGAGCGGCCGGACAAGCCACAGTTTTGCGCCGATCGCGGCGCAGGTGCGTCCTATATTCCCCGTGTTCTGGGGAATCTCGGGTTGATGTAACACAATATGAAGAATCGGTTTGTAGCGCACAGGTTGGAGATATCAGTTGACCGGCCGATCGTCAACAGGGTATCGTAAACCGTGCTTCAGGCTCCTTGCCGGCAATTTGAAATTCCGGTTGTCCCAACGCACTTTTCGAAAGGAAAGAACCATGATTCGCTACGGTGTTTTCGTTGCCGCGCTGCTGTTGACGACGTGCTCATTTGCTGAGGACCGGGATCAACCGGAAAAACGTGCCGCGCATGCCGGCCCCCGTCCCGAACATGTCCATCAGTTCATTGAACAGACGCGCGATAAGATTCATCATCTGCGGGAATCCGGCCAGGAAGAAGCCGCTCGAGAATTGGAGGAACAGCTCGAAAGGAAACTCCACTACCTGCGCGAACAACCGCATCGCGGGCAGCCCGGACAGCCGGGTCGCGAGGATCGAATCCACCACCTGTTCGCCGCGGCCGAGAATCTGGAGAAAGCCGGATTTCCCGAGGAGGCAGAAAAGTTACGGCACAACGCAGAAAGAATGCGTCAGCAGTTCCATGGCGGTCGCGGGGACGAACTGCACGAACTGAGACAGGGACTCCACCACCTGGCCGAGCATGTCGAACGACTGACCGAACATGTGGAACGTCTGACTCGCACCGTTCATGAATTGGAAAGCCGTCAGCGTGCCGCCGAAGCGGATGACGATGAAGACTATGCAGAAGAGGGCGATGAAGACGAAGCGGATGGCGTTGAAGAAGAGGACGACGACCGATAGGACACGACGGCATTGGCTGCCGAGTTGCTTACGGTTGGCGGTCCGAGGGCGTGTCGGTGGCTGGTCGTAGTGCGCGCATCACTTTGCGCGCAATCAGCGGGAACGCGCCGAGCAGGGTGAAGCCGATCACGAGTGGGATCAGTTGGCCGGGGGATAGCACGGCGTGGATTCCTTGATCGGCCAGTGTCTGCAAGTTGGGAACGGCCGCACCGGCATAAATGTAGACGCATGTCCCGGGTAGCATCCCCAACTGGCTGACCCACCAAAACGTACTCGCGCGAATGGGCGTGACTCCCATGACCAGGTTGATGACAAAGAACGGGATCGCCGGTATAAGTCTTAAGGTAAACAAGTAAAAGGCCCCCTCGTTCTCCAGTTCGCGATGGACCGCGCGCAGGTAGTCGCCGAATCGCCGATGGACCCAGTCTCGCAGCAAGTAGCGACTCATTAGGAAAGACAGCGTGGCGCCGGTGGTCGAAGCGAAGCTGACCAGGGGGATCGTCATCCAGAAACCGAAGTACCAGCCGTAAACCAACGTCAGGCCGGCCGCGCCGGGCAGCGACAGGCTGGTGACGAGTACGTACACGAGGAACGCCGCGCCGTAGACCAGCGCTGGCTGTTGGGCTTGGAATTGCCGCAATTGCGACTCGTGCCTGGCCAGGCTGGCAAGCGATAGTTGTTCGCCCAAGGTCACGTAGACAACGGCGGCCAGACCGATGACTCCGATCAGCAGCGTTCCTTTCCTCCATCCAGCGCGACGGTCTTTGTGTGGCAACTTGCTGGCGTCGTTTGCCATGGTTTTCAGTCCGTACTGCAGCGCGTTTCGCGTAAGTGTAGCGGTTTTTTCGCCAATGGACACGGTGATTTACAGCGCCGGAGACGCTACACGTCCGTGCGACTCGCACTGGCGTCGCCTGGCGGGTCGGCGGGACCGGGCACACCGGCCGCATCCGGAGTGAGTGTTGGCAAATGATACCTGGGCTGCTCGTCGGGCAGGTAGATTTCGTCAAGTTCCGTATTGTCCGTATCGCGACGCAGCAAGAGATAGATGGCGGACGACGCGGAGAAGAAAAAGCTGTAGCAAAAGGCCGTCGCCAGCGAGCGGACCATGCCGTTCCCCAGGTGGACGAACCAGAGGCCCGTACGGAACAGCCATCCCGCTTCGGCCTCACGTGTCAGGAAGCGCAATTCGCCCGCGCCGACACGAACGCCCCAATGGGAAACGGCAATGACGGCTTCCGTGAAGTAGTAGACGAGCAACCAGCAGAGGCTGCTGAACAGGGCGACGACCAGGGCGTAGAACAGATACTGCAGCGGTTTTTGGTACGTGTATGAATAGGAACGATGAAAGGCCTCGAAGGCATCGCCGAAATCTTCACTGCTGATCGCCGGCCACATCAGGGGCCAGCCGAACACCAGTCCCAGCAGGAACAAAGCTGCCACGAAACCGCCCAGCAAGACAAAAATCCACAGCACGCCAACGAACAACATGCCGAAATCAAATCGCATGATCAGCCCGAGCAACATCATGGGCAGCAGGCACAAGGCCACGCCGATAATGGGGAACAAAGGCGCCGCAAAATAGGATCGCCAGCGACCGCAGCTGAAGCGCACGGCGTCACCCAGTCCCACTCGCTCTTCCCGCCCCAGTTCCACAACGGACATCCGACTGATGATTCCCGCGGCGAACGCCCAGATAGCGAGAGTCCAAACGGCACCCAGGCCGAAGTAGGCACGTTCGCCCCAGAATAGCCCCGGCTGCACAAAGGCCACGAATGGTGAAACCAGGCGATGGTAAACGCGTTCGAAGATGCCGGTCGACGCGCTGGTGATGTCGTTCAGCGAATTCGGCAGCGATGCCTGCTGTGGTGTCCCGAACCTGCTCGCGGATTGACCCGGCCAGGCGGCAAACTGCTCCGCCCTGGAAATCACAGCCGGGTTTCGCTGCGCGCGATCGCTGTCCAGCAGGCACCAGCCGAGCGTACGCCAGCCAAGCGGCAGGACCAGCGTTGCCAAGAGCGCGGTCAGCATAATCGGCAAGCGAATTGGCAAGGCAAAGGTGCGGAAAAGAAGGAGCCAGGGTAGCAGATCGCGCCAACTGACTCGCATGAGAATGCCATCTTGGGATGCCATACGGTTTCTGCCGAAAAAAGGTTGTCTGGTGAAAGTGAGACTCCCAAAAACGTAGCAACAAAGCGGGAAAATTGCACCCCGGTTTCGCCGCGAAACCAAGGAAATCCGTCGGCCAGTTTGATTTGGAGTACAGAATGAACTATGCTGTGTCGGAAACGGGTCGGATCATCTCCGGGCAAGGAAATACATATGTTCATGATTCGCGTATCTGCCGTCTGTGTCTTGACAAGCTTGTTTACCCTCGCGTCGATGGCTGACGAATTTCCCGAGGTCTTTTCGGAAGACTTCGAAAACGGCGCGGATCATTGGCAACCGACGGACGAGTCCGCGTGGAAGATTACCAAGACGGGTGAAGGCAACGTCTACAGCCAATTCAAAAAGCGCAGTGACTACAACCCCCCTCACCGCAGTCCGTACAACATCTCGCTCCGCAAGGACAAGCTTGTCGGCGATTTTGTCTTGACGGCGCGCGTGCTGAGTACCCATCCGGATTATGGTCATCGCGATGCCTGCCTCTTTTTCGGCTATCAGGACCCGGAGCATTTCTACTACGTCCATTTGGGAAAAAAGACGGACAATCACGCCAACCAGATCTTTATCGTGAACGAGGCCGCGCGGACGAAGATCTCGACCAAGACGACCGCCGGAACCGACTGGGACGACCAGTGGCACGACGTGAAGATCGTACGCAAGACTCAAGACGGTCTCATCGAAATCTATTTCGACGACATGACCACGCCGGTCATGGTCGCCCGGGACAAGACGTTCACGTGGGGGCAGGTCGGTGTCGGTTCGTTCGACGACACGACCGAGTGGGACGACATCAAGGTGGTCGGTACCCTCGCCAAACGCCCGTAATTCGGGTGAAACCGTATCCCGCGATAAACGGTAGGCTCTTAAACCGTGCGGGTCAGTGAATCCGGGTAAGCTGCGCAGACTGTTTGCGTTGTAGCTCCTGTGAGGGCGTTACAGTTTCTTCAACCGGCACAACGCTGAGAAGCCGAAGTATCCTTATAGCCAGATTGACTGGTCTTCGTAGGCGTTCGTCTTGTAAGACGCCTGACCCACATAAGGACTAGTTCGCATGTACGGA
>CALBSZ010000245.1 GCA_937967665.1 uncultured Planctomycetaceae bacterium | reverse complement strand
GCCCCCGGAATCCAAGGTTCTGTGGGGTCGCTTCGCTCCACCACAGCCACCCTTCTCCCGGTTTTAAACAGAACCTAGACTTATGTGCAACTTGCACTAATCCTTGATTTGGAACAGTCGCTTCAGGGCTTCCAGCAATCCGTGTGGCGTTCCCTGCTGGGCTTCGTCGCGCAGCGATTCCAGCGGTGGGTGCAGGATCTTGTTCACGAGTCGATCAAACGACCGCTGGATCTCGCGGCGGTCGCGCTCGGGTATGTCGTCGCTGAGCTTGTTGAGCAACCGCAACAGCTCCTCGTCCTTTAACTCGTCCGCGCGCTGCTTGAGCCGACGGATGGTTGGTCCCGTAGCGCGGTGACGCCATTCGGTCATGAACCGTTCCGTTTCGGTTTCAATCAAGTGTTGCGCTTTGGGCCATTCCTTTTCCCGTTTTCGGCGGTTCGCTTCGCAGGCCTTGGCAAGATCGTCGATGGAGTACAAGTAGACGTTGTGCTCCCTGATCGCGGGATCGAAATCTCGCGGGACGGCCAGATCCAGGATGAACAGCGGCTTCTGAAACCGCTCGTGGTCGATCTGCTGGTAGTCGTCATGCGTCACAATCGGCTGGCTCGCACCCGTAGTGCTGATCACCAGATCCGCCTCGACCAGCAGTGCATGCAAGGCTTCCCAAGATTGCACGGCGGCTTTCATCCGCGTGGCTGCTTCGATCTTTTCCGCGAGTGCCGTCGCGCGGTCCAGATTCCTATTGATAATCGTCACATCCCGCGCGCCCTCGTCCACCAGGTAGCGCAGCGTTTCCTCGCCCATTTCCCCAGCGCCGATGACGAGTACCTTTTTGTCGTCAAATCGCTCGAACACGCCTTTCGCGAAATCGGCCACGGCCACGCTGGGAATGCTGACTCGATTCTGATTAATGGCGGTTTCCGTTGCCACTCGCTTGGCAACCTTGATGGACGCCTGGAAGGCGGCGTGGGTCAGCGGCCCCGTGCAATTGCCGACCGTCGCCAGTTCATACGCCTGCTTCACTTGCGACAGGATCTGGGCTTCGCCAACCACCATGCTGTCCAGGCTGGAGGCCACGGTGAATAGATGGCGAATGGCATCTTCGCCCGTGCGTTCCAGCAACTCGTCAAAAATGTCCATCGGCTGGAGACCGTGGAAGGTTGCCAGAAAATCGACAACGTCCTCGTGCGACGGACACCGCTGCGCGTTCCCCGATGCCACATACAATTCCGTGCGATTGCAAGTCGAGAGCAGCACGGCTTCCGTTTCCGGAAAACGCAGGATCAGTTTCTCCAGCGCCTCGCGCGTTTGGTCCGGACTGAACGCCAACCGCTCCCGGACTTCGACCGACGAACTGTGGTGGCTGCATCCAACCATTTGCAGTTTCATGGTTGTTCTCCGCCTTCGTCGCCAAGCGAAAAACTCAGGCTCGCCATTGTCTGTCGGGAAGCCGCCAGGTATGCGCGCGAACTGACGGCTTGCGAACTCGGTTCCGGAAGGGAAGCGTCGCGATCGCTGGCATGCTGCGAGGGACCGAACAGAACCACCGCCAGCACCAGACACAAGAAAGAGAAACTAGCCACCGTCAAATAAGCCACCTTCCGACCTTGCCGCGCAGGCTTGTAGAAGAACTCGAATATCGAGGCAATGACGACCCATAAGAACAGGATGCCGGACGACCACACGACCGGATCGGTCCAGGGCAAGTAGTCTCCCTCGTTCTGATGCTTGACCCAATTGATGATGATTCCCGAGATGACTCCGAGCGCCAACAAACCGCTCGAATACAACAGCGCCTGTTCATTAATGCTCTGCAGCAACTCTAAGCTGGGCAGTTTCAGACCTTGCCTGGACGGCATTTTGTGCTTCAACCGGTAGGATTGAATGAGATACATGACGCCGGCCGCGAATCCAAGCATGACAACAATCGTCCCGAGTAATAGCGAGATACCATGCAGCATTCCCCAGCGGTCAATGGCCTCGGAACGCGGAAACGGCTCCAGCCCGCGCGCTACATAGGCAATGGCGATGAGGATCAGGATCAAGGGCAGGATGAACAAACCCGACGAAGCTTGCGGCCGACGCAGTAGCAAGCTGAGATAGACCGCCGCCAGGACCCATGCCGCCAGCAGGCACCAGTCGTACCAGTCGGAAAGGGGCACGCCGCCCGATGTGACACGAGTGGCCTGGTAGTAGAGATGAACCGTATGCGTAAACAGACCTGCCAGCATAAAGCCGACCATGACGGCCATCCGCACGGAAACGCGAAAGAACAATCGCGATATTTCCAGCAGTAGCGTGATGGTGTAGCTGGCGGCAAAACAGGTAATGGTAATGCCAGAAAGCATGATCGCAGGTGGAGTTGCTTACGCACGTGGAGGGACAACGTCTACCGTTTCATTGTAATCGTCTGCTGGCAGTTCGACCATAGAATGGCAGCGTGTGTTCGCGAACCCACTTCCCTCCGCGCTATGAGGATTTCGGCTGGGTCAACAGCGAAACCAGTACCAAGGTCAAGAAGCCGAGCGGGATCGTCACGATGCCGGGTTGGCTGAAGGGTACCATCGCGTCAGCGGGGTCCAGGCCATACACCTTGCCGTACGTATCGCCGCTGAGCAAGATCCATCCTAGCGACGACACCATGCCCACCACGACCGCCGCGATGATTCCCTGCCGCGTCGTGCCCTTCCAGAACAGCAGCATTACCAGCGCCGGCAGGTTCGCCGACGCGGCGACGCTGAACGCCCAGCCGACGAGGTAGCTGACATTCATCTTTTCGAAGATAATGCCCAACACGACGGCAATGCCTCCAACCACGACGGAAGCGAGTTTGGCCACGCGCACTTTGCTGTGATCGTTCATGTCCACGCGAAACACGCTCGTCAACAGATCGTGCGTCACGGCGCCGGCCGATGCCAGAATCAAGCCGCTCACCGTCCCCAGCACGGTCGTGAATGCAATGGCCGAGATGATCGCGAACAGCCAGGCGTTGATGCTCTTGGCCAGCAGAGGGGCGGCCATGTTGTCGTTGCTGACGTCAATCGCGCCGCTGGTCATCGCCCCCAGTCCCAGATAGAGGGTCAGCACATAGAAGAAGCCGATACTGGCGATGCCCACAATCGTACTCTTCCGCGCCGCCGCGGCGTCTTTCACGGTATAGTAACGAATCAGGATGTGCGGCAGCGAAGCCGTGCCGCAAAACAAGGCCAGCATTAACGACAGGAAGTTGAGTTTATTGATAGGTTCGTCACTGCGGATTCCCGCAAACACGGGATGCTCGCCGGGACGCAGCACTTCGCTTCCCGGAGTCGGCTTCTGGTAGTAGATTCTGGTCTCCGTACCATCCGGATTAAAAACCTTCTGATTGCGCCACAGCACGACTTCGCTCTTCTGCAGCGTGCTGAAAAATGACAGCAAACCCAGCGATCCTGCTTTGGATTGGCCTTCGGGCAGCTTGCTGATGGTGCCAATCGGATGCAGCGGTTGCGCGGCATCCTGCGCTTCGCGAAGCACCACGTTCTCGGTCGCGTCCACATCGTAGCTCCAAACCGTGGCGGCATCCTTGGTCCGGGTGCGCACGAAGGCGATCTGCAGATTCGGGTTCTCCGGCGTGAGTTGCTCGACTGCTTCGATGCCCTCGCGCGCGGCGAGTTCGTCTGTTAACGTATTCGCATCGGCGACAGTCAACGTCTTGAATTCGTATCCGTCGATGCCACCGGAGCGGGTCTCGAAACCGCGTAGCAGAATGAGCACCGTCAAGATGCCGCTGAAGACAACCAGCAGCGAGCCCTTCAAAAACTGTACCCACGTGGTCGAAACCATCCCCGCCGTGACCACAATGACGATCACGACCGAACCGACCAGCACCACGCCAACCCAGTGCTCGAAACCGAACAGCGGCTTGATCAACGCGCCGGCGCCGACCATCTGCGGAATCAGATAAAAGACGCTCACCGCCAAGGTGCTGATTCCCGCGGCCAGCTTGATGCCGCGGGATTGAAACCGGGCGTCCAGCGCGTCGGCGAAGGTGAATTTTCCCAGCCGCTTCATCGGCTCCGCAACCACGAACAGGGCCACGATCCAGCCGGCCAGGTAACCGATTGAATAGAGAAAGCCGTCGTAACCGTAAAATGCGATCATGCCGCAAATGCCCAGGAACGAGGCGGCGGACAAATAGTCCCCCGCAAAGGCGACTCCATTGACGAACCACGGGATTTGGCCATGAGCGGCGAAGTATCCCTGCGAGGATTTCGCTTTGCTGCCCAAATAGAAACTGAGTCCCAGTGTGACGGCAACGAACAGGAAGAAGATGATAACGGCGGTCACGGCTGGCCCTCCTCCGATTGCTTTTCGTCACCGCGCTCGCGGCACAGGAAACCGTAGAGCAGGGCCATCAGGAACGCCGCGATGATCAAGCCAAAGCCATACAGGATGGCCAGGTTCACGCCCGCGAATGGGGTGCTTTCCATGGTCGTCGGGGAATAGGCATTGATGAAGACAAACCCACCGTACAACAGCAGGTAGACGAAAAAGAGCACGAGGCCAATGCGGGCATTTCTGGCTTCCACAGCACACTCCATCCCAGATTCCAGGGCGATGAGACCGAAGCAAGATAACGGACTCCGCCCCCCGACGCAACTCAACGCATGGCGTAACCACTCAATTTGCAACAGTTTGCGCGTAATCGAGCCGAAGAGAATAGATCGGCACTCGCCGGTTAACGCGACTTGTGGGGCGTGCATGATTCGTTTAAAATTTGGGATTCTACTTAACTCCCGAACATGAAACGACTTCAGTGCCGTCGTTAGCATCGGCAACCATCGCAGAACAGGATTCGGAAGCATGACCATTGACAAGAGTCTCAAGGTACGAGCCGGAATGATCCGCAGCCGCAACGTCTTGACGCGCGCGGAGCGGCTGGAACAACTCAAGGAAGCCGACCGCTGGAAAGAAGGCGACAGCATCATCGGCATGCCCAAGGTCCGCGTGCAAAAGGTCTCCTTGAAGAAGAAGAAGAAGGTCAAAAAGGCCGAAGACGAAGAAGAGGCGACCCCCGTCAAGAAGTAGGGCATGCTCCGCATGCCGAAGCGGACGAAGGAATGGATCTCGTTTTGATCACAGGGCGAAGGCTGCAAAACGTCATGCCAGGCATGACCTACGGTTGGCAGCGCAGCGACTTGTATTCGGCTTTCATCCAGCGTGGGACATCGCACTTGTAAAGCTTGGAGAAGCGATTCTCGCTTGGACCTCCCGGCAGGTTGGTGAGGGCTTCGTCGGTCCCCATGTCGGTAACGAAGTGATAGGATGGGGCAAACGTGGATTCGCGTTTCGCCGTTTGCAGCACGTGCCCTTGAAACGGCGTGGCGTGACAGCCGGGCATGGGATAGTTGCCGCTGTTGTAGCCGAGCATCCTGCCGACCTGGTGATTGCCAAAGAAGCGATCCGTAAAGTGGAAGTTGTTCACTTCCGACCAGGCCACGTCATCATCGTCCTGCACTTGAGCAGCAGCCTGGCGAATCAATTCCCCCTTATCGCATCCCGACCACCAAACGGATTCGTTGTGCCCCAGCAGGCGGTCCGCGGCCGTCATGACCATCGTGGAATAACCGGCTCGGGAGCACAAATAAAGTATCCGGCGCCAGCCGATTCCTTGATCGTGCCCCAGCATCTGTACCATCACGGCGCGGTACAACCGGAAGAACAAGGTCGCTTCCAGCGACTCCGGCGCGAAATTGTAGTCCCAGGCTTGCAGACGCGCCTTCATTTGACTTTCAGGAAGGTGAGGCAGGACGATGTTCAAGACGTCCTTGGCCTGGATGCTGATGACGTCGTACTGCAGCGACTGCATGTCCTGGATCGTCGCGCTCGGCAGCGATTCCAGCACTTCGCAAATCCGGCGCTTGCGGTAGTCGGGTGACGGTTGTGTGACGAGTAGCGGTCCGCCGATCGGGTTCATTTCTTCGTTTGCCGAGGCCACGTAGCCTGCGGGCGGATCGTAGCAACCGGGCAACACATTCGGCGAGATCCAGCCCTGCCAGTGATTGCGCTCGTCCCAGGCGGGAATAGGAACAAACCCCGTATAGCCCTTGCCGCGTTGGGGAAACCGACCACTGGACTGCAAGCCGATATGCCCGTCGCGGTCGGCGAAGACCCAGACCAGCGTCGGCTGCGAACAGCGCTTGACCACATCCATCCCCTGTTTGACGTCGTTGGCGGCAATGACGTCGAGCCACGTTCCGATCGCCTGCCCGCTGCCTACGCAGTTCCCGGTCCAAGCCACGGAAAGGTGATAGCCGGCACCGGTGGCTTCCGGATCGCTATCCAGAACGCCCTGGTCGTTTTCGTAGCAGCGCAGCACTTCCGGTTGCGCCCCCTTACGCCCGATCTCTTCCATGCGAACACGAAAATCATGCCAGTCCTCGCCGCGACGATACTGCCAAGCGCCGGTCGGAGACTGCCGGCAGTCTTCCACAAAGTAATCCACCGTATCCCCGCGCATGTACGTGACGCCCCATGCCAGGCGTTCGGTCCTCGCAACGGCAAACAGCGGGCAGCCCGGCAAGGAAGCGCCCATGACGTAGTGACCATCCCAACGCAAGACGGCTTCGTACCAGATTGCGGGCAGGCGATTGATCTCGAGATGCGGGTCGGCAGCCAGTAGCGTGCGGCCGGTGGCACTTCGCCGCGGACTCACCGCCCAGGCATTGCTGCCGGCCAGTCGCGGCAAATCGGTAATCAGTTCGAGCGCTTCGTCAGACAGTTGGTTGGAAATACGTACCTGACGCAACAGCGCGAAATCAACCTCATCCAGCCGTGGCGAAAACAATTCCCGCAACGCTGCGTCGTTCACGCCGGCATGAATCAATTCCATCACCAGGCGTTCGTTTTGCATTTGGCCCACAGCCAATCCACCGAAACTCAATAGTTTTCCAATCAGCAAAACCGATCTCTGGTTCCAGGGATGTGCTTCGTACCCGGTCGCCCACATGGGCAAGGAGCGGCCGAGTTCCTTGAGTCCGTCGTTGACGCCTTCGCAATAGCTGGTGAGTTGCGAGAAGGTACGATCGCTCAAGGCACGTACTTCGTCATTCAGCCGCAGCGGCAAACCGAACTTGCGAAAGAAGCGATCGGTTTCGAGTAATTCCGGATCATTCGAGATCTGTTCGGCGGCTCGACCCGCAGCGACGCTGTGCCCGAAGAGGATCTGGGTGCCACGGTCCATGGCATGCAGGTAGCCGAGCCCATAGAGGGCGTCCAGCCAGTTGGAGGCATCGACATGCGGGACCCCGTTCTCATCGCGACGAATCGTCAGGTGCCGGCGCAGGTATTTCAGTGCAAGTGGTTTCATCGAATTACGGGTCTGCCGCCTGGAAGCAATCGCCAACGGTAGTCGCATGACGCTCGACGATCACTACGGGCTCCACTTCGGATGGAAAAAGCGTCATATTGTGAATGTCGGCTTCGGATTACCTAATACTACAGCGCAGGATTGGCGGGAGCGAAACAACGACCGGCTCCATCATCGTGTTTGGTTCGTCCCGGAAAACCGGCTGGATTGATGGTGCCTGTTCGCTTTTCGCGGCTTAGAATTCTAGCATGCGTCGCGCCATCGATGCTGTAAGCCCCAACATGGTCTCACGTTACGTACACTGATGAAACCCGGCAATCAGGATTCTCGCAGGCAGCACGGGTGGACCGGCTGGCTTTTCGCCAGTCCGTGGGTCGTTGGCTTCCTGGCGCTGATTGTCTATCCTTTTGCCGCGTCGCTCTACTGGAGTTTTTGCCGCTATGACTTGCTGTCCCCGCCGGAATTCGTCGGCGTCGAAAACTACGCGCGGCTGAGTCACGAGTTCGTTCAGGGCGGACGCTTTGGGCAAGCGGTCTGGAACACGTGCTACTATGCCGTCGTTTCGGTTCCGCTGTCGATCGCCTTGGGAATCGGCCTGGCAGTGCTGTTGTCGGCCCGGATTCGCGGCCGCGCTGTGTTTCGCACGGTCTTCTTCCTGCCGACGGTGATTCCGGTGGTCGCCACGTCTGTCTTGTGGTTGTGGCTATTGGATCCTCAAAGCGGCTTTGTGAATCACGCGCTATCGTGGTTTGGCGTTCCCCCACAGAATTGGTTCAAAGGAGTTGGCGAAGCCGCCTGGCCGTTACATTGGGGAACGGAATCTGGCGGCTTCGGTTCCAAGGACGCCTTGGTGTTGATGAGTTTGTGGGGCGTTGGCAACTTCATGGTGATCTACATGGCGGCACTCGGTGACATCCCAAAGACGCTATACGAAGCCGCGACGCTGGACGGCGCGGGCCCAGCGCGCCGCTTTCGGCACGTCACGCTGCCGCTGCTTTCACCGGTCATCTTTTTCAACCTGGTCATGGGAATGATTCAGTCCGTGCAAGCGTTCACGCAAGTCTACATCGTCAGCGAAGGACGTGGGGAACCGGCGGGCGCTTCGCTGATGTTGTCGCTTCACTTGTTTCTTTCCGCCTTCCAGAATCTCGAAATGGGTTACGCTTCGGCCATGGCCTGGATTCTGTTTGTAATCCTGCTCACCGCGACCGCCGTTCTTTTTCGCACATCGCGTCACTGGGTTCATTATCAAGGCGAAAGGTGAATTCACGCTGTTTGGCCGGCCGCGTTGAACTTGGTATAATGATCGGTGAGTGCTTTCGGGAGTCTGCTATGTCAAAACCAACCACGTTTGTGACCAAGCTAACGTACGATGACTACGTCTGTTACCCGGAGGACGGTAATCGCCATGAGATTATCGACGGGAGGCATTACATGAACCCGGCTCCGAGTACCGTTCATCAAACGGTTTCCAAGCGTCTGCAGTATTTGCTCTACACTCAGATCGAACTCGCCGGTAAAGGAGTTGTATTCAATGCGCCTGTGGATGTCCAGCTGACCCAACACGACATTGTGCAGCCGGATTTGGTTGTCGTTTTGAATTCGAAGAAGCTCATCGTCACGCACTCTCGAATTGAGGGCGTGCCAGATCTGGTGGTCGAGATCGTTTCTCCGTCAACGATAGCGAACGATCGGGAACTCAAGCGAAGTCTGTATCAGCAATCGGGAGTGACAGAGTATTGGATCGTCGATCCGCTGGACCAGACCCTGGATCAGCTCATCCTGCGCGACGGCGTCTACGTCGCCCAACCGGCCAGTGACGACGTGGTTGCGAGCGTAGTTGACGGCGTATCGGTTCCGCTGGCAAAGGTGTGGTGAGCGTTCGTCATCCGGGATTGAGGTTGCGCGTGAACTGGCGAATGGCGACAGCTCTGATGCTCTGCGCTGCGGGCGTCCTCGGACTCTGGCTGACCAGAGACATTGTTCCGGCGACGACTCGACAAGAAGTGGTCTTCTGGCATTTCTGGGGTGGCGAGGACGGGCGGGTTGTCGAGGACATCGTACGCAGTTTCAACGAACAGCAGGATCAGTATGTCGTCCGCGCCGTGGCGATGCCCGGCAATAATCTGGATGTGAAGCTGTTCTTGTCGATCACTGGCGGGGATCCTCCTGACCTGGTTAACCAAGACAGTCCCATTGTGGCCGACTGGGGCGCTCGCGGCGCGCTCACCCCGTTGGACGAGATCGCCGGCGATGAGGAAATCGAGCAGCTGCGCGGCTGGCTGTTCCCGGCCGCTCGGAAACTGGGTGAATACGAGGGCCGGATGTACGCGCTGTGCAACGGCTTGGACATTCGCACGCTGTACTACAACCGATCGATGCTCGATCAATACAACCTGTCACCTCCCACATCGCTTGCCGAACTGGACGGGATCGCCAGTACGATCGCGCCGCCCGCGGCCAGCGTCAGCACGTCGTGTTACGGCTTCCTGCCCGATTCGCGGCGCATCTGGGCCTGGGGAATCGTTTTTGGCGGCCAGTTCTACGATGAATCGACAAGTACGGTGACGGCCAACGATCCGCGCATCGTCGACGCGCTGACTTGGATGACCGGTTATAGCCAGCGGTATGGCAAGGCCGCAGTCGCCGCGTTTCGAGTTGGCGATCAATCCCTGCCGGGAAAAACGTTTCCGCTGGTGGCGGGTCGCTACGCCGTGGTCATGGACGGCCAGTGGCGTGTACGCGATATCGCCGCAGCGCAGCGACTGCAGCGTGCTTCCGGCGAGCCTGTTACTGAATACGGCGTTTGTCCATTGCCGCCGCCTCCCGGCGGCCGTCACCGCGCGGGATGGGTGAACGGCAACTTTTTCGTCGTCCCCACCGGCGCTCGATGCCCGTCGGGCGCTTGGGAGTTCATGAAGTTCTGGAGCGGGTTTGGCGGCAACGAAAGCAACGCGGCGCAAGCCTGTGTCGCGGGCGGCTGGATTCCGCCGTCCCAGCACGTCGTCGACCAGCCTCTCTTTCAGGAATACTTGACCGAACAGCCTTTGTTCGCCCAGTTCGTGGAGCTTGCAGGCAGTCCCCACCAAATACCGACGCCCATGGTTCCTGGCGCGCCGATGTTCTACGACGAGATTACCTCGGTGGCCGCAACCAGCATGTATCGCAATCAGAGTTCGCCAGCCGAACTGCTGAATCAGGCCACTGCCAAGATCCAGCAGAAGCTGGAGGAATCACGCGGCCCCCAGCCAGGCCCATGACGTTTTCTGGTATCGGTGCGGTAGCGATTCCTCTACAATCGAGGAGAGAGGGGAATTTGGGAATTTGCAATGACCAACCGCAACAAACTTGTCATCGGGTCCATCGGTGCGTTCGCGCTGGCAGGGATCGTGTACCTGTTTGCGATCAACGGGAATGAAAGCGCCGACGGGCAGATTACTTCCGGGACGCAACTGCCGGCCAATCTGCCCCTGCAGCCGGAACGCGCGTACGAGTTCCTGACCACGATTTGCGACATTGGTCCCCGCGTGAGTGGCACCGAGGGAATGGCCAGGCAGCAGCAGTTTCTCAAGGGACATTTTGAAGCGCGGGGCGGAATGGTCACGATGCAGCCGTTCAAGGTCCGGCACCCGGCCAACGGTTCGCGCGTGGACATGGCGAACATGATCGTGGAGTGGCATCCCGATCGGCAGCGGCGCATTCTGTTGTGCGCGCATTACGACACGCGTCCGTTTCCCGATCGCGATCCAAATCCGAGAAAACGCCGCGATATCTTTCTCGGCGCGAACGACGGGGCCAGCGGGGTGGCGTTGTTGTGCGAGCTGGCTTATCACGTGAAGGATCTGCCCGGGCCGTTCGGTATCGATTTCGTCCTGTTCGACGGCGAGGAGTTTGTGTTTGACGACAATCGCGATCGCGAATGGTACTTCATGGGGTCGACGTGGTTCGCGCGGCAGTACGTGGGCGAGCCGCCGGCGCATCGCTACGAGCAGGGCGTGTTGCTGGACATGGTCGGCGATGCCGATCTCACCCTGTACCAGGAAATCAACAGTCTGCGCCGGCCCGCAGCGCGGGAAATCGTCAACGAAATCTGGGACGTGGCCGCGCGGCTGGGTGTGAAGGAATTCATCAAACGCCGCAAACATGAAGTGCGCGACGATCATCTGCCGTTGAACGATCAGGCGCGGATTCCGACCTGCAACATCATCGACTTCGACTACCCGCGACCGGGCCGACAGCAGTACTGGCATACCACCGCCGACACTCCCGATAAGTGCTCCGGCGAATCCCTCGTCAAAGTCGGTTGGGTAGTGCTGGAATGGCTGAAGACAAAAAGCGGGGAGAACTAGGTTCTGTTTTAAAACCGGGGAAGGGTGGCTGTGGTGGAGCGAAGCGACC
>CALBSZ010000244.1 GCA_937967665.1 uncultured Planctomycetaceae bacterium | reverse complement strand
TGCGTGACGACCAGCTGAAAGGAACCGTTGATCGATATATGCCGAGCTTCTGCGGATGGCCGCTGCAAAATCAGATGCAGCTTCAGCTCATCGGGACGATCCAGAAAAAAATGGTCCAGGTCAACGATTTCGTCTTCGAGCTTCGCGTTGAACTTCCCCTCGAGTGGTTTTAGCAACTTCAGCGTCTTACCACGGTCATCCTTGATTGAGTTGAATTGAAATTGGCCGTACTTGACGGCGTCGACGACTGCTTTTCCCTGTATCCGCAACGTGACAAAGATCGGGTTTTGACGTTCGATGTCGCCAAAGACGATTACGCCAAAGGGTGCTTCCTTCGAGATGGTTGCAGAAATCTGAACGGCGGGCGCTGGAGCTCGGCCCTCGGCTGGCTTGTTTAATGGGGCGCGTCGAGTGGAAGCGCGAGCGATGCGCTGATCGTCTCGACTCAGACGATCGATCGGCACTCGGGTGATTTTCCCATCCTGTTTCTTAAGCACCACGGTGTCTCCCTCCACGCGGACAAGCGTCGCCGTGATGCGGTATTTTCCAGTGGAATCCGTCCATGTTCGGTACGTGGCGTCCTTCGACTGACCCCAACTCATACTGGCCAAAACGAACAAAACTACAAATAAGGGCAGGGCCGGTCGATACATCTCACGCTACTCCGATTTTTCTATTGGTTGCGCGGTTATCTTCACGCATCAAGTGCACTCTGGCCCCAATCCTTTCAGATATTTTACGAAAAACAGCATCAGACTGCTCACAACGTCGGGACGCCATCGCCACCGAGTGAAGTTAGATTCTGCTGGCCGCACGCTAGTCTGCAACAACAAGCCGCACCGTGCCGAGTACCCGATCGTCCCAGCAGACACTAACCACAGCGGGAACCGTTGCCACTTTGTCGATCCACTTTTCCAATCGCGGTCGATCCAATTCGCCGATTAGGTCCGCTACGGAGTAACTCAGCATGATCGAGAACTGGCTGTCGTGATCGTTCTCCTCATGTGCCAATGGCGACAATCGAGTCTTCCGATCCTCGAAGCCGATTTTCAGGTGCCGCAACAGGGCCTGAGTCAGCCAGTCCGGCCGGAAACCATCCCGGGCGCTAACCGGAAGGTCGACGTTGCCTCGCAGGTCCTCCCTCGTAAAGAGGATGGCCGCCGAAAACTCGAGAGTTTCCTCAGGGCCGTTAGCAGCGATCGCAGTCGTTAGTTCGATTTCGAAATCGATGTTTGCCAGCGAAGGGACGTACTCACCTGAGTGAGTCGACTGGGAGGCCCTTTCAGTCCAATAATTCATCCGCCCGGTCAGATCATGCTCGAACTGCGGGCCAAAAAGCTGCACAGCATGGCGAGTTGCTGATTTCAGAGCCCAGTCAATTCCGAACCACATTGCCAGTGCAAAGGCCAGCCCGAATAATGATCCCACGCCTGCAATTCCGATTGCGGCGGGAATCCCAACGTCGGGCGCCTGGCCAACCGCAACCACGATCGCTGCGATCGAAAACGCTGCACCGCCAAGCGCGAAGATGAATCGCGCGGCCTTGAAAACTGCCGTTGCTGTTCGCAATTTCTTGACTCGGATGTCCACCGAGTAAGCTGAGTCGCCGTGGTCGGATGTCACTCGCCTTCCTCGTGCGTCCACTTGATCTGAAACTCGATCTCCTCGGAGTCGCCATCCCGTTCGTGCTCAATGTTGTACTCGGCGCGCACTGGCACGTAGATTCGTTCGCCAGCAATCTGGATCTCGAATTTCTCACCTGTTTCCAGCGAGTCGGCTAGTCGCCGCAGCTTCGAAATGAACTCGGACGTCGTGTAGCTTTTCTCAACATCGCGATCGCGTTCTTGATTCATGTCAGCAATTCCCCTGCTTGTGGTTGGTGAACGGCAAACACCTTGTTTGCGGGCTTCTATTAATGCAGTGCATGGGAGGCCAAATCCTTTCAGAAAGTTGACGGGTTTAAGGATCAGGTCACCAGCAAAGCATGCAGAACCTGCTTTCCGTGTGCATTTCCGCTTGCGGCAAGAACAGAATCGCCTCTTGAGGTGAAAGCCCCGGATGATGGCTCCCTCAAAACGGGAATGCTTCCATGAACGCGTCCAGAGCCTGCTCGCCCCCTTTTTGGGCATGAGCCGAGAAGTAATAGCCACCGCGCGTCCACGCCAGGAATGCTCCTGTTTCTGTCTTCGCCTTATGATAACTCGGATCCGTCCCGACGGATTCCGCCAGGACTTCTCCATCGTGGGGAAGGCATCCGATGGCATTCTTGACCCCCGTTTGCGCGGCCGCGGGATCGTCGCAGATACCCAGTTCCATAAAGATCTCGAAGCCATCTGCCTTGTAGTTGGCGTAAATTTCGCTGTGAATGTCCTGAGGAACCGAGATCGGTTCTCGCTGAAAAGGGCCGACGCGCTCGGGCATGAGCTGGTCGAGGTCGACACCCCGAGGCATCGGCCGCTTATCGACTCCATAGGGAATCGGAGCACTCGCGAGCCGCTGCTGTGTTTCGCGCTCCAGCTTCTTTCTGAGAGAAAGCCGGAGTTGGGCCTCCTCCTTAATAAGATTCAGATGCGCCTGTTCAATTCCCAGATGCTTCGCGTATGTCACAACGATTTGTTTTTCAGCCAGGTCGACGTTTCCGTCGCAATAGGCGACGAGAATCATGTCTTCCAGATTTCTGATCCTGTCCGACCAGCGATCCGCAACCTGCGTCTGCACCTCTTTCTCATTGTGTGCGAGTTTTCTCGCCTCCCACTGGATACCGGCGTCGGCCCGAATTTCCCCGGCAAGCCATCTAAACAATTGTTGCTCGTCAGGATCGAGATCACCGTCGGCGGCAATGACACGGTAGATGTTCGACAGATACCGGATCTTTTCTTCGTTAGTCATGACAACATCTTTCAGTAAAGTCGTTCGAGTGGAAGGCGGCGTGACTCGGCCTGCGTTGTAACAGAATGGGGCATGTTGGAGAAAAACAGGAACCATCCCCTGGAAGTCGCTCTAGTTCGGACTAAATGCGTTGTACTGCAATTCGCTTTCAGGAAAGTTGCGGGTTTAAGGATCATGTCACCAGCAAGGCATGCAGAACCTGCTTTCCTTCCTCGTTGCAGACGAAATCGAAAGATACCGTTGCGTCGTTGAATGAATAATGCAGCGACAGGCTATCGCG
>CALBSZ010000243.1 GCA_937967665.1 uncultured Planctomycetaceae bacterium | reverse complement strand
CCGTAAGCGCAGACAGACGATGGATCACCCAAAGTATCAGGATCAGTTGAGCGAGCAAGTTGCCAAGAAAGAACAACGCAAGATCAAAGATCGCAGCAACCAGGATCGTAGCATTTGGTTTGGCCTGGGCATGTTTGGCCTGGTCGGCTGGTCGATTGCTATCCCGACCTTGATCGGAATTGCCATCGGGGTCTGGATCGACCGGACTTGGCAACACGACTATTCCTGCACGCTCATGAGCCTGTTTGTCGGGGTAGTCATCGGCTGCTCGATCGCCTGGTATTGGGTCAAGCGGGAGAGCCTTGCGACCGAAGAGCCGGACAACGAATTGCAAAGCGAAGCAGACATGCAGAAGCGAGGAAATCAAGAATGAATCCAGCGTGGATTATCGGCGCGGTAGCGACTGGGTTTGCCCTTGGCGCGATTTACTTCGGTGGACTTTGGTTGACGGTGCGCGGTGTGCCGACAATGCAGCAACCGGCTCTATGGTTTCTTGTGAGCTTTGTACTCCGCATGAGTGTCGTGCTGGCAGGGTTCTATTTCGTCATGGGAGGGCGCTGGGAACGGCTGGTCGCCTGCATGGTCGGATTCTTGCTTGTCCGCATGTTGTTGATTCGTCACCAACGGGACGTGGGGCAGGCTTCCAAGCTACCGAGCGCATAGTCACAACTTGCTTGTGGATGTTTGTCGCCACAAGGAAACGAAACGAATGGACATTAAGGACTTGAGCCCCGACGACGCAGTGCTCTGGCAATGGGAGTTTGTGTCGTTGAACTACACGATCGTTTACACGTGGCTCGTGATGGCTTTGCTCGTCATCGGGTCGTGGTTTGCCACGCGGCGTCTGTCATCCGGACGGAACATGTCGCGATGGCAAAACTTTCTGGAAATTATCGTCGGAGCAATCAACAATCAGATTCGCGAAGTGAGTCAGCAGCAGCCTGCGCGCTATTTACCTTTCATCGGCACATTGTTTCTGTTCGTCGTCACGTCGAACTTGCTGGCCGTCGTGCCTGGATTTCACGCACCCACGGCCTCGCTGTCCACGACTGCTGCATTGGCCATCTGCGTGCTCGTGGCCGTACCGTTTTTCGGTATCGCCAACCAGGGTCTGCTGGGTTATTTGAAGCTCTACATGCAGCCCACACCACTGATGTTGCCATTCAACGTGATCGGCGAACTCTCTCGCACGTTAGCGCTGGCGGTGCGGCTTTTCGGCAATATGATGAGTGGCGCAAAGATTGCCGCCATCTTGCTGGCCATCGCTCCATTGTTTTTCCCGATCTTGATGAACGCGCTCGGCCTGCTGACCGGCCTGATTCAAGCTTACATCTTCGCCATCTTGGCCTTGGTCTACATCGCTTCCGCGAATCAGGCACATGACAGTCGAGAATCCAGAGGCCAGAACGAGAAAGGCACGACACGATGACCCTTCCGGCCCTCAACTCTCGACGCTCAACCCTCAACTATTAGAAAGGAGCACACCTATGGATAACGTTGGACTGATCGGCATGGCGTCGATCTTTACTGCCGGCATCACCATCGCGATCGGCTCGATCGGGCCAGCCCTGGGCGAAGGCCGCGCGGTGGCCCAGGCGCTGAGTGCTATTGCACAGCAGCCGGACGAAACGAATCGCATCACTCGGACCCTCTTCGTCGGATTGGCGATGGTCGAGTCCACTGCCATCTACTGTTTCGTTGTGTCGATGATCCTGCTTTTCGCCAATCCCGTGTGGGACTACATCATCCCCGCCACGGGCGGATGAGCGAGACAGGTCGAGGAGCCATCACGTGATAGATTGGTTTACCGTAATCGCGCAGATCGTCAACTTTCTGATACTCGTTGCGCTGTTGAAGTATTTCCTGTACGGCCGCATCGTCGAGGCGATGAAGAACCGCGAAAAGGAAATTGCGACAAGCTGGGATGAAGCCGAGCGAGAACGAGATCAAGCTGGGCAGCAGCGGAAAGCCGCGGAAGAAAAGAATCGGCAACTAGACGAACAGCGAGAACGGCTGCTGGCCGAAATCCGCGAAGAAGTCGAAGCTCACCGACAGGAGTTGACGGCAAAGGTCCGAGAGGAAGTGGACCAACTTCAAACGCGCTGGTCCGACGCAATTCGCGAGGAATCCGCCTCGTTTTTGCGCGACTTGCGGCGGCGCGCGTCAGAAGAAGTGTGTGCCGTCACCCGTCGCGCACTGGCCGACCTGGCCGACGCCGAACTTGAGCGGCGCATTGGCGAGAAGTTCGTCACCAGGGTCGAGAACCTCAGTGATGGCCAGCGCGACGAAGTCATCGCTGCGCTTCAAGAGGGCGATCACGCCGCCGTCGTGCAGACGGCATTCGAGATGCCGGACGACCTACGCCAGAAAATCGTCCAGGCACTGCGTCGCCGGCTACTCGACAACTTGGACGTTCACTTCGAGCAGTCACCGGACTTAACGTGCGGCATCGCCCTGCAAACCAACGCCCACAAGCTGGCCTGGGAACTGGGC
>CALBSZ010000242.1 GCA_937967665.1 uncultured Planctomycetaceae bacterium | reverse complement strand
GGCTGCGTCGCCCAAATGGACACGGGGGAAGGAAAGACGTTGACGGCGACATTGCCTATGTACCTGCACGCCTTGCCCGGCAAGGGTGCTCACCTGGCCACGGTAAACGATTACCTGGCTTTTCGTGACGCGTCCGAAATGTCGGCCGTGTACGAGTTGCTGGGACTAACGATCGGTTGCATTCAAACTCCGGATTCCTCTGATCAGCGGCGCAAGGCCTATGCCTGCGACATTACCTACGGGACGGCCAAGGAGTTTGGTTTCGACTTCATGCGTGATCGTCTGTTGTTGCGGCGCATGGGACGTCGGCAGGGAGACTTTCTGGGCGAAGGCAGCAGCCAGCGTTGGGACGAGTCGGGGGAGAAGCCCGTGCAGCGCGGACAGCATTTTGTGCTGGTGGACGAGGCGGACAGCATTTTGATTGACGAGGCCCGCACGCCGCTCATTATCGGTTCCCTGGGCGATAAGGCGCGCGAACGCCTGGTCCGCACCTACCAGTGGGCCGCCGAACATGCCGCGAAGTTCGAAGAGGACAAGCACTTTGAATACGACGAAGAAACGAAGAAGATTGAACTCACCACCGAAGGCCGGCAATTGGTACGGATGATTCCGCAGCCTGAAATACTTCGCGCCGTCGGGCTCATCGACCTGTACGAATTCACCGAACGCGCGATCAAGGTCAATCGCGACTTTTTTCTGGATCGCCAGTACGTCGTCCGCGACGGTGAAATCGTCATCGTCGATGAATTCACGGGCCGGTTGGCCGAAGGACGCAAGTGGCGTGATGGCATCCACCAGGCTCTGGAAGCCAAGGAGAAGATCGAAGTCACCGTCCCCACGGGCCAGGCAGCGCGAATTACCGTTCAGGATCTTTTCCTCCGCTACCGCAACCTGGCCGGCATGACGGGGACGGCGATGAGTTCGGCCAAAGAGTTCAAGAAGATCTACAAGTCGCGCGTCATTCCCATTCCTACCAACCGTCCCTGTGTGCGCAAGATCCTGCCCGATAAGATCTACGGCACGGAGGAACGAAAGTGGCACGCGATCGCGGACGAAATCCAGGAAGAGTACCTCCGCGGTCGCCCGGTCCTGGTCGGTACGCGTTCGATCGACAAGTCCATTATCCTTTCGACCTTGCTGAACGAGAAAGGCATCCCGCATGAAATCCTCAACGCGCACGAAGTCGCCAAGGAGGCGGAGATCGTCAAGCTGGCCGGGCAACCGGGCAAAGTGACGGTAGCCACCAACATGGCCGGCCGCGGTACCGACATCAAACTGGCTCCCGGCGTTGCCGAAAAAGGCGGGCTGCACGTGATCTGTACCGAGTTGCATGACGCGGCCCGCATCGACCGCCAGCTCATCGGACGTTGCGCGCGACAGGGCGATCCGGGAACCGCGCGGCAGTACATGTCGCTGGAAGACGACATCATCGAAACCGGGTTCGGTCGCAAGAAAGGGGCCCAGGTCAAGGCGATCGGTACGAAGGTGGAAGGAAACGCCGACGAATACGGGAAGATGATGCGCCGAGCTCAGCTGAAGGTCGAGCACAAACATTTTCGCGACCGGAACGTGCTCTTGCACCACGAGAAACAACGCAAGAAAATGCAGCGCGAAATGGGCCAAGATCCTTATCTTGATACGGCCGACTAATCGTTCAGTCCTTCCGTCCCCCACGTAATGTCTCGCCTCGTAGAAGCCTAGCAGCCACAGTCGGGTGCTGTTGGTCGAAAGCATGCAATATTCGCTTCGCCATTCTGGACGGCATCGCCAGCTGAGCTTTGAAGCGCTGGCGCCCCGCGAATTACTGACGGTGGTGGACGCCGACTACGTCATCGCGATCAGTGTTGATGGGCTGCGCAGCGATGCCATTACGTCATTCAACGCGACCGAACTCCCCCATTTCAATCGTCTTCGCAACGAAGGCGCGTTTACAGACAATGCGCGCACCGACCATGACGTCACACTCACCTTGCCAAATCACACCGGCATGGTCACCGGACGCCAGGCCCTCGGCGTCCGTGGTCACGGCGTCGTCATCAATGTGGATAGCGGCGGAACTGTGCATGAGTCACACGGGGATTACATCGACAGCGTGTTCGACGTCGTTCATGATCACGGTTTCTCCACGGGACTCTACAGCGGCAAGGACAAGTTCAATCTGCTGGAACGCAGCTGGAACGAAACGAACGGCGCGGTCGATGAGTCCGGCGACGACGATGGTCGCGACAAGATAGACCGCTACGTCCTGGAAGCCGATACGTCGAGTCTTGTTGACCAGTTTGTCGCGGACATGGCGGCATCGCCCTTCCACTTTTCGCTGCTTCATTTGCGCGATCCCGACGCGGCCGGACACGGTTTTGGCTGGCTGAGTCCCACGTATCTGGATGCCGTGCGTCACATGGATGGATTGCTCGGCAAGGTCCTGGATCTGGTTCAGAACAGCGCCACTCTGGCCGGCAAGACGGTGGTCCTGTTGACCTCGGATCATGGCGGTATCCACGGCAGCCATGCCGACAACACGGACGGAAACAATTACGTCATCCCCTTCTATGCGTGGGGCGCCAATGTCGCGCAGGGCGACCTGTACCACTTCAATCCATCGACCAAGGCGGACCCCGGACTGGGCCGGGTCGATCCCGGCGTTTCCCTCCAGCCGATTCGCAATAGGGATATCGCGAACTTGACTCTCGATATCCTAAACTTGCCGCCACTTCCCGAAGGTTTGAACGCCGCGCAGGATTTCGAAATCGGGGTACTCAAGCCCTGGCAGAATCTGGCGGCGCCGGTGGACGTGAACAACGACGGCCTGGCGACCCCCTTCGATGTTCTGCTGGTGATCAACGAATTGAATTCGAAGGGCATCGTGGAATTCGAAGTTCCTTCACCAATCCAGGTGGCCACGTTCTACGATGTGAACGGCGACAATCGCCTGACGCCGCTCGACGCACTGCTCGGCATCAACTATCTCAACGAGCACGGCTCCGGACCGATTTTTGGCGGCCCGCCCGCGGCTTCGTTGGAAGTCGAAGAAGCGTGGCTTCCTGAAAAAACATCAGCTTTCCGGTAGGACTGCGGACTCGGCAACTGCTTCCGCCTCGCGGTCCTGAGCCGCCTGCAATTCCGCCTCCGCCGCCGCCTTTTCAAGCTGCTTCCGGGCCTGGATCATTTTGTCGAGCAGCGGCATGGCCATCCGCCGATAGACGCGATCGGCCAGCGGGTTGTCCTTCAGCAGTTGCATCGTATCGTAACTCTTCTTACCTTGTTCGGCGTCCATTTCCACTTCCAGCGTGCGGCCCTGGGCGTCCACCATGACACCCACGTACTGAAAACGACCACTGGCCGTCTCCAATCGGCGGACTTCATGAAACTGGGCCGTATCGGAATCGAAGGGACCTTCGACCTCTTCCGTCGCCGGTTTACTGGCCCGAGCTTCCGTACCGAACCACTGCTGAATGCGAGGCACCAGTTGGTCCACCGATTCTTCCGTCGCGAGCGCATTCAAGCGATTGACCTGTGCTTCCAGGTTCGCCAATTTTTCGTCGTCGTCCAGTTCCTCCGCGTCCTCGACGATTTCATTCAGCCGGTTCTCGACGATCGGACTCCACGCTTCCGATTCGTCCAGCGGCTCAGGGGGCGCCGCGGGAGCCGACGGGGTAGTTGCCGCGTTGGCGGCCGACTCCGAACCGTTGCCAGATTCCGCGACGGCATCGGACGTAGCGGCGGTACCCGACCAATCGGGTATGACGTAGACGGCGATGGCCGCGGCGACGAGGTGGACGCCCAAAGTGATCCACAATGCCGTACGCAGGATGTTGCGGCGGGGCGGCGGCAGTTGAGTCTCGGCTGACACGGTCAATTCTTTCCTTTGCAAGCGTGAGCCACCATTATAGCAGACTGCTGGAAAACAAGAAGAAAAGACTGCGGATCATTCGCCACGCAGATTTGATTCCACGCCCCGTGACAGCGCGGATGACGACATAAAAAACCGCCGGTTGGTGAACCAACCGGCGGCATGCTTGAAGAAATCGCGTTCCTAGTCCTACGGCAGTTCAACAACCTGACCGTCAGTCGTGTCGGCCAGACGCCACAGCATCTGCGGATCCAGGTTGTTCGGCAATGCTTGCACCGAGCCGTCGCCCATTCCGAAGAGGGTCACGCCTTTGTGCCAGCTGCCGAAGGAAAACAGCGTCTTGGGTGTGCCGTTCGGGCGGCTACGCTGACCGTCGAAGTCACGCGGGGAATCCGTGATGTAACGCGGATTGGAACCCGTCAACTGCTTGCTGGCACGAGCAATGCTGCCGTAGTTGGTGGCATTGGCGTACAGGAAGCTGCCGTCCATACCGTCGGTCGCCGTACCAGGATTGTAAGTACCGTTGCAGCATTGACCGAATTCGCCGACGCGAATGTGCTTTTCACCAAAGAAGATGGTATTGGTTGTACCGTCCACAGCCACTTTCGCCAAGTCGTCGCGTGGTCGAGATTCTTTGTAGTGCTGCGGCTGCGGTGTCGGGCAACCCTGCACTTCCGCGACGCGGAAGGCGCTCAACACATTGTCAATATGACCGCGATTGCACGGATCCCAGTAGTCGCTCCAATCGGTACCGCTGGCCATCGTTTCTTTGTGGACCGGCACGGCGTAGTCCGTCAACGGACCGATGCCGTTACCCGTGGTGGCCTTTTGCACACCGTTGCGGCGAGAGGGGCAGGTCATGTACTTAATCGACGACAAAGCGTTCTGTTCCGACGTGCTGAGCTTATCCCAGTTTCCGGAAGAACCAGGCGTCATCACGAACGCCATGCTGGTGTTCAAGGCCGTGTTGTTACCGTCCAACATGGAATCGGTATTAACTTGTTCCATGAAGTCCATGATGGCCACGAAGACACTCACACGATCCTGGCCGATGACGATCGGCGGAAGGCCGCGGCGCGTGTCATGGTAATTGTGAGTACCAATCCCGAACTGCTTCAGGTTATTGGTGCACTCCATACGACGAGCAGCTTCGCGGGCTGCCTGTACGGCCGGCAATAATAGCGCGACCAAAATGCCGATGATCGCAATCACGACCAACAACTCGACGAGCGTAAAACCCGCCTGCTTCGAAGAACGTTTCATAAAACACCTCAAATAAGGAAAACAAAAAATAGGAAAAACGACAGACCTTCAGAATTACAAACTTAACGAACGATTGCAAGCAGAAAAGAATGGAGAGTGAGTTGGAAATCGCAATTTGTTTCGACTTCAGGACGACACGCCCCGCCTTGAACGCCTCGCGCCCGCGCTCTCCTCATTACTTCCTCTCTCTCTCGACTCCGCGTTCGACGAAAGAGTCGATTGGATGCCCGTGCTGCGAAGAAAGTTCCTGAATCCTGGGAAGAGAAGGGCTGTTCCGCTGGCCCTGATCCTTCATTAGAACTTCACGCAACGCTCCTGAATCTACACGAATTAGCGAAGAACGTCAAGGATTTCCCAATAAAACCGCAATGCAAGCACCCAAATTGGGTAAAATGGGGCCATGCCCGCGCAGACAGATATCTTGGCGAGGTTCCCACAGCTTCATCGATTTGTCGCACAGCGTCACCTCAAGGGGACGTTCGCGCAGTTCATTCCGGGTATGAGCGAATCGGAAACGTGCCGCTGGATTGGCCGGCGGCTGCTCTTCTGGCGACGCGGGATCCCGCCAGGTCCGCGTCTGGGGATCGTCAGCTCTCGATTGGGACGCCGCCTTCACGAGAAGCCCAACTGGTTCCGCATGTTGCGGGCCGCGGCCGATCACGCCGCGGCCGACGATTCGTCGCTGGTCGTGGCGCCCGAGACGGCCGCGGCGCCGTTCGTGCGGAAATGTGCGGAACGATTCGGCCTGCGAACGATCCCGGTTCACATCAGCGAGCGACCGTCTCTGGAGGAATGGATCGAGGAGCTCGAACAACTCGAGTCGCCTGAACCGATGGCCTACCCGGTTTCCGTTTCCCCGGGACTTGGTCCGGAGCCAGACGAATTCACGCAGCGGTTGGCGGACCGCGCTACGATGGCGCTCAGCATGAAGCTGCTGGCCTTTTACGTTCGGCCCCGTGGCAACATTTTCGAGTTGCTCCGGCAGCGTCTCGAAACGGGATCGGACTCCGCGACGGCCACGTTCATCGGGCTTGGCGACGGCCTGACATCACCGGACGTGGCGCGAGAACTCATGGATCGCGGCGCCCTGGGATGGCATTTGATCCCGCCACCACCAGCACCGAAGGTCACGGTCACCCCGCGCATTGTCACCCCGCGTATTGTCGACGTTCCGAGAGACGCCGAGTGGCCTTTCCTGAGCCACTGGACGCGAGGTTGTGACGGTCCGTGGCCGGGCCAGCCCGATGACGAGTACCTGGAGGAGTTGATCAATGGTTCCGCCAACGCCGACCACAGCCCGCTCGCCACGTTGACTCGGATCCTCCGCCAGCGCCGTATTGAAGCGAGCGGCCGGCTCATTCGTGGACAGACGCCCGTCGTGAGTTTCACGGCCGTACCGCTGGGCGCCTTCATACAGCGACGTCACTACCAGCGCCATCAGCGCCGCTGGGACTTCGAACCGTACGGGATTGCCATCCGTCGCCGGTGGCTGGAGCAGCGAAACGTGCGGCCGGTGATCTACGGCGACGACCAGACCTGGGAATCACTGCCCCCCGATCAGCGTCCGTGGTTCCAGACTCGGCAAACACGGGATCAGCGGACAACTTGGACAAGCGAACAGGAATGGCGGCACCTGGGCAGCCTTGACCTGCGAACGCTCACCGACAACGATGTGATGTTGTTTGTGCCCACGGTCGCGGATGCCGAGCACCTTGGACAACTCGTCTCGTGGCCCGTTGCCGTGTTGGAGTCGTAGTGCCTTCGTCAAACGGAGAAACGCCGCGCGATCTTGAAGATCCGCGTCGAGAGAAATACTGCGGAAGCAGGTGCCTGGAGTGTGCGCATGAGAATTCTCGTATCCATCGTGTTTGCTTACGCCCTGTTGGCAACGTCCACGTCGCCGGCACAGGATGAACTCGTGCAATTGGTCCTGACGTTGCTGGAAGACGAGGACAAGGAAGTGCGTGCTTTGGCATTTGAACAGATTCGCACCGACGCCCCCGGAGCGGAGGCGACGAAAGTGTTCGCGGATCAGTTGCCGCAACTTCCTGTCGATGCCCAGGTCGGGCTGCTGAGCGCGCTGGCGGATCGTGGCGATCCCGCTGCCAGGCCACAAGTTGTGACGCAGCTCGATAACAGCGACTCGGAATCCGTCCGCGCGGCGGCGATCGAGGCGTTGGGGAAACTGGGAGATGCCGCCGAGATTCCGCGTTTGCTGCCGCTGCTGACGACCGCATCGGACCGGGAACGCTCCGCGGTGCGGCAAAGCCTGATCCACTTGTCGGGCGACGCGGTTTCGCCGGCGCTGGCGGCAAGAATCGCGGCAACGTCACCAGCACAAGGCGTGGCCATCATCGAAATCCTGACACGGCGCCGCGCCGTCGACACGATCCCGGAATTACTCGCCGCAGCCCAGGGCCCGGACGCTGTGATCCGCAGCGCTGCCATGCAGGCACTCGGTGAACTCGCCTCCCCCAACGACGTCGCGGGGATGGTGGGCGGCGTCCTGAAGGCCGCAGCCGGAAGCGAACGCGCGGCTGCGGAAAAGGCGGTGATGTTCGTCTGCCAGCGGAGTGAAGACGACGAAAACCGCGCGGCTCCGGTGCTGGCCGCAATGGAATCACTAACTCCCACGCAACGCCGGGAAATGTACAGCACCGTCGGACGCATTGGCGGCGCGGCCGCGCGGACCGTCGTGGAACGCGCCATCGCGGATACGGATCAAGCTGTGCGCGACGCCGGTATCCAGGCCCTCTGCAACTGGCCGGATTCGTCGGTCGAATCCAGATTGTTACAGCTGGCACGCACGGCCAAAACGCCGCAACATCGCAAAATGGCCTTGCGCGCGCTGATTCGCGTCGCGCCGCTGGCCGATGAACGTGATGACCAGCACCGGCTGGATGTGCTGCGAACCGCACATGTAATGTGTGAATCCTCAGCTGAAAAACGCTTCGTGCTGCAGCGCGCGAGTGCCATTCGCACGGTAGACTCGCTACGTTTCTTGACCCCGTTCATCGATCAACCCGAATTCCGCGAGAACGCCTGCGAAGCCATTGTGGAACTCGCCCACCACCGCGATCTTCGCGAGCCGAACAAACCCGAATTCGACAAGGTGCTCGATAAGATCCTCAGCGTGAGCACCGATGCGACGACGCGCGACCGCGCGCAGCGGTACAAGAAAGATCAGACTTGGGTTCGACCCAAATAGTCCGACGCGCGAGGTTGCGTGTCGGCAGCATTGCGATGCTGGAACGGGGAAGGAAATACAGCTCGCGACAGGCAGGGGCCGACGACGTCACTCTGCCAACAGCCACGACCGGCGCGTCCCTCCCCGTCTGTGCAGCGCTCCCAATTTACTGCTCTCGTGGTGAATTCCGTAACAACCGGTTCTACCATTGGACGAACTTGTTATGATGCAGTTGCAGTGTGCAACACGATTGCTGACGACCCAACGTTGTGGGTTTTGAGGATTGTGTCGGTTATCTCGATCGAGAATAACCAATGGGACGTCGAAACGCGGATCGCGTGTCGCGCGTCGTCCCAATTCCAACCTAAGCTTTCGGTGTTGGTTCAGAGTATTCCCAATTCGAAACAGTTTCTTGAAAGAGTGTGAGATAAGTCATGGCACAAATGTTGTTTTACGAAAACGCCGTTCCCGTATCCCCGCAGCAACATGGCGACCTGAGCGTCGACAACGCAGACTACAAGTTCGCCGCGAACGTGAATTCCGTGCCCATGATGGCTGCGGAGCTGCCGGCTGCCGTCAGCGACTACACGATTGTCTTTGCCGGCAATGAGGAATCGGTGACACCGGTGGTCGTTTTGGGACTGGAGGACGGCAAGAACGAATACGTTGCCGACGGCAAGTGGTCGGCTGGGTACATTCCCGCTTTCGTGCGCCGTTATCCTTTCGTTTTCGCTCAAAACGAAAACACCTTGACGCTTTGTATTGACGAGAGCTGGTCGGGGTGGAACAAGGAAGGCAAGGGTCAGCGACTGTTCACCGAATCGGGCGAACGCACCGAGTACCTGAACACGATGCTCAAGTTCCTGGAGGAGAGTCAGACGCAATTCGCCCGTACACAGGTGTTCTGCAAGCGTCTGAAGGAAATGGACCTGCTCGAGCCGATGAAGGCTGACTTCACCCTGCCCAGTGGCGAACGTCGCTCGCTGGGTGGATTCATGGCCGTCAGCCGCGACAAACTGAAGGCCCTGCCGCCGGAGAAACTTGCCGAATTGGCGAAATCCAACGAGTTGGAACTGATTTACACTCACTTGCTTTCGATGAACAACTTCCGCCGCGTGCTGGAGAAATCCGCTCAGTCCAGTGCCAAGACGGAAGCCAGCGCCCCGGTGGAAGAGCCGGCGGCCGAAACGTCGGACGCCTGAGCGTGCCGGTCCCGGAGTATCAGGGGCATTCCTTGATGAAAACGGAACAAGTCGACATACCATGATACCGCCGGCAACCTGCGAGTCGCCGGCGGTTTTTTTTTCATTCTCGGAAGTGGGGACGGAGTGTGGCGTTCTGCCCCCAATTGACGAATCCCAGCTCGCCACCAACAATCCTCATAGACAGCCAGCGCCGACTTCGCGGGTACAAGCACGCAGCGCGAGCAAGTGCGTGCCGGGCGTACGTGCCTGTATCGCCTTGCAGTGCGTACCGGGTGCGTCGACCCAACTTCACGCTGTCAGCCGAGAGCCCTCGTCACCGAGATGCCCGGTAACTCGGCGAACGCAATAACAAGATGGAACAAATCGACGGACAATCACCGAAGCAGGACAATACATGAACTTTATCGCCAATCAGGACCCCGCCGTGTGGGCGGCCATCGAAGCCGAAATGGAACGCCAGCAGGACGGGCTGGAGATGATCGCCAGCGAGAACTACACGAGTCCCGCGGTGATGCAGGAGGCGCGAC
>CALBSZ010000241.1 GCA_937967665.1 uncultured Planctomycetaceae bacterium | reverse complement strand
CGGTACCCTGGTATTCCTGGGGGGCCATGGCGGCGTATTCGGCCAGACCGGTGTCGACCAGTTCCCAAAACATACGGCTACCACTGTCATCTCCCAAAATGGTCGACAGCAAACGACTGGCAAATCGATCGCTGTCCTCGGCGGCGGGACCGGCGGCCAGTTGGATCACGTACTGCTGCATGGCCGTTTCCTTGGGAATGATCTTGAATCCCGTATGGGCTTGCGCCCGCACCACGGTGCGCGGCGCCTCGAAGGGTTCCCAATGACCGCAATGCTGTTCGGCCAACGCGACGAAGTGATCGAAGTCCACGTTGCCGGAAACGCACAGCGCAATGTTGCTGGGGCTGTAGCGGCTGCGAAAATACTCCTTCATTTGATCCGCGGTCAAAGCGCTGACGCTCTCTACTGTGCCGAGGACGCTGCGGGCAAGCGGATGGTTGCCGAAAAATTCAGCCATGCACTTTTCGTGTGCTCCAAACGGAGGCTGATCTTCATATTTGGCAATCTCTTCCAGGATCACCTGTTTTTCCATGTCGAAGTCGACATTGCGCAATGACGGCCTCATGATATCGGCCAACAAGTCCACACAGCGGTCCTGGTATTCCGGCAGCACAGTGGCGTAATACACCGTCTGCTCTTCACTGGTATAAGCGTTGGAGTGGGAGCCGACCTCATCCAGTTCCCGATTCACATCGGCGGCGGTCCGGGTGGGCGTGCCTTTGAATACCATGTGCTCCAGGAAGTGGCTCACGCCCCAGACTTCGTCGGTTTCGTCGCGCGACCCCGTCTTGACGAAGAAGGCGATGGCGGTGGAATACGCGCTGGGATTGCACTCAGCAACGATATCCAAGCCATTCTCGAGTTTATGATTGCGAAATTCCAACCGGTGTCTCCAATCGTTTTTCACCCAGCGTGACAATATTGAAGTCTCTGGGCGGGTGGGCGGCAAGGTATGCGTTGATGCTGTCGCACGTGAGGTTGTCTACCAGGAACCCCAATTCTTTCAAGGTGCGGACGCGGCCCAAATAGTACCAATCGGCGGCAATCGAACTGCTCCGCGACGGGCTCGATTCCTGCTGCATGATAATCGCACTCTTGATCCTCGCCTTGAGCCGATTCAGTTCGTCCGCTTCGACGCCGAGGGCGATTTTGCGCAGTTCGGCCAGCGTTACATCGACGGTTTCCTGAGCGCGTTCGGTCGTCGTGCCGGCATAACAAATGACACTACCGCGATCTTTCAACGAATGACACGACGCCTGAACCGTGTAGCAAAGCCCCCGATTCTCGCGTACCTCGGTAAACAAGCGACTGCTCATCCCATCGCTCAAGACACCAACCGCCCCGCGCGCCTGGAAGTAGTCCGCATCCGAATAGGGCACGCTGTCGTACGAGATACCGATGTGTGTCTGCGTCGATGAATGTTCGATATGATGGTAGGCGCGGACCGGCTCCGTCACCTTCACCTCGGGAATTTCACGCGGTTCCCAATCGCCAAACAGCGTTTCGACGTGCTGGCACAGCTTTCCCCAGTCGATCTTGCCCGCGACGCTGAGAATCGCCCCGGCAGGCTGGTAGAAGGTTTGCCAGAATCCGCGAATGTCTTCCAGCGTCATGCAGGCGACTGATTCCATCGTGCCCTGTGGCGATCGACCGTACGGATCCGGGTACTGGGTTTCCCGCAGCTTGTACATGACCTTCTGCGCCAGATCGTCCTCGACGGCGCGCACTTCCTGGAAGCAGACCAGGCGTCCGTCTTCCAGTTGATCTGCGGGCAACCGGGGACGACGAACCACATCCGCGTAAATCCCCAGGACCGCGTTCAGGCTTTCGGCTGGCATCGCGCCGCCAAAGCTGGTGTGCGCGTTGCTGACGGAAGCAGACGTATCGGCGCCCAGCAACTCGAGGTCCTCGACAAATTGTCGGCTGTTGCGGTTACCGGCCCCTCGTTGCACCATTTCGCAACAGAAATTGGCCAGTCCAGCGTGATCCCGTGGATCGCGGCTGCAGCCAGCTGGGACCAACAGCGAGAAAGCGGCTGATTCCAGCCAACCCATCGGTTCAGCCACCAGCACCAGGCCGTTCTTGAATTCTTTCGATAGGACAGATTGTGTCACGGCTGGAATCGGTGGGTGGAAGGTCAAAGGCGCGCGGGTGGCGCCGCGTAAGCAGCGAGCGCACATCTACGGGAATCGTAGCGGCATCTGGATCCATGAACCGGCTGATCCAAGCCGCTTGCTACGCAACACGTGAGTCCGACTCGCACTTCCCATATGGTAACTGTCCGGTGCCGTTTGGCAAACGGGGAGGAAGCAGCACGCCCGCCAGGACGCGCATGCCGCCGATATATCAAACGCTCGCCGCATTGTAGCGATTGTAGGACCCGATTTCGCCAGCACTGGCGATTCAACCCATGGCTGCCTTGGCGGCCGCAACGACGTGTTGCGGAGTAATCCCGAAGTGTTCGTAAAGCTGCTGGTACGGCGCGGAGGCACCGAAACTGTTCATGCCCACAAAGTGGCCGCCGGAGCCAAGATACTTGTCCCAGCCCTGCCGCATCCCGGCCTCGACACCCACGCGCGCCGTGACGCCCGGCGGCAATACGCTGTCCCGGTATTGCTGATCCTGCTCGTCGAACCATTCGAAACACGGCATGCTGACCAGACGCGACTTGATTCCTTCCGACGTCAACTGCTGGTGGGCTGCCAGGGCGATGGGGAGTTCACTGCCGGTGGCCAGCAGGAGCACCGCCGGCGTCCCTTCACAGTCGGCCAGGACATATCCGCCCCGCGCCGTGCCGCTGGCGGCTGCGTACTGCGTACGATCCATAGTGGGAAGGTTCTGACGCGTGAGTACCAGCGCGGCGGGTTGGCGGCCGCGGGGGAGCAGCGCCCGGTACGCTTCGGCAACCTCGTTCGCGTCCCCGGGACGGATGACGGCCAACCGGGGAATTGCCCGGCAGGCCGCGAGATGTTCGACCGGCTGATGCGTCGGCCCGTCTTCTCCCAGCCCGATGGAATCGTGAGTCAGAACGTAAACGACGGGCTGATGCATGATGGAACTCAGTCGCATCGACGGCCGCATGTAGTCGGTGAAGCAGAAGAACGTGGCCACGTAGGGACGCAAGTGGCAGAGGGACATTCCGTTGGCGATCGCGGCCATGGCGTGTTCGCGAATTCCAAAGTGCAGATTCCGCCCGCCGTAGTTTTCACTGCCGAAATCCCCGGCATCCGCGTCATTCAAGTGGGTCATCGTGGACGGCGCCAAATCGGCCGAGCCGCCGAGGAGCCACGGGAATCGAGGAGCCAATGCGTTGAGTACCTTGCCGGAACTGACGCGTGTCGCCAATCCTTTCTCGTCAGCGGAAAACGCGGGAATCCCGTCTTCCCAGGACGCGGGCAACTTGCCGGACCAGATCTCCTGAAGCTGGCCGGCCAGTTCAGGATGTGCCTCCGCGTACGCGGCGAATTTCGCATCCCAGGCTTCGCGAACCTGCTGGCCGCGCGTCCCGATTCCTTCGGCAAAGTGATCGCGGACGGCATCCGGAACCAGAAAGTCTTCCTCCGGCCAGCCATAGGCCGCTTTGGTGAGCTTGATTTCGTCCACGCCCAGCGGCGCGCCGTGGGCGCCGTGGGTATTGGCCTTATTCGGGGAACCGTAACCAATAATGGATCGCAGCACAATGATCGTCGGCTTGTCGTCGGTTTTCTGAAACGCGTCAAAGGCGGCACGGATCGCGTCCAAATCGTTGGCGTCGTCCACCCGCACAGCGTTCCACCCCAGGCCTTCGAAGCGTTTCGCGACGTCTTCACTAAAGGCCAGTTTGGTTTCGCCTTCAATCGTGATGCGATTGTCGTCGTACACCCAACACAAATTGGAGAGTTTCAGATGACCTGCCAGGGAAGCCGCTTCGCAGCCCACCCCTTCCATGATGTCGCCATCACTGCACAGCGCGTAGACGTTGTAGTCGAACAGTTCAAATCCGGGACGGTTGTAACGAGCGGCATACCACCTGGCAGCCATGGCCATGCCCACGCTGTTGCCGATGCCCTGCCCGAGCGGCCCCGTGGTCGTTTCGATTCCCGCGGCATCACCGTATTCGGGATGCCCGGCACACGGACTGTCCAACTGCCGGAAGTTTTTGATGTTGTCGAGCGAAATCGCGGGCTCGTCGAGCACCTTGCCGGCGGAGTCTACTTTCCGGACGCCCGCCAGATGCAGGACGGAATAGAGCAGCATGGACGCGTGGCCACAGGACAGTACAAACCGATCACGCGCCGGCCACCAAGGCGACTGCGGATCGTAGTTCATCACGCCGTTCCAGAGCGTGTAACTCACCGGTGCCAATGCCATGGGGGTGCCGGGATGGCCGCTGCTGGCCTTCTGGACGGCGTCCATGGAGAGGGTTCGGATCGTGTTGATGGCCAAATCCTGGATGTTTGCTGTAGCTGTGGACATGAATCTCTCTTGGGAATTCAGCGCGACGTTGTCGAGCGTGTTTCGATTGCTGACAGTGGCAACTTGCAACCGGCGATGCCAGGACGACTCGCCCGTAGCGCATCTGCCTGGCTTGCACTTGCCGGTTTCCTGCGAACAGGAAGCCGCCCATCTTACCGCCTCGACACCTTCCACGCAAACGCTGTTACCGCAGTACGTCGGCCGAATCCGACAGCGTCAGATTCGGTCGTCATACCAGCACGCAGCGCAAGCAAGTGGGTCGCCTGCGTCCGCAGATACCTGATCGTGCTGCGTCCTTCCTTTCCCAGGATTTCCGCAAAAGTGGCGTTGCTTGGCGAAGCACTTCGAATCAGGGATAGCGCCCTCTGGCCAAGAAACCGGCGACACGGAGAAACCGGCGACACGGATCGCAACACCCAGGCGTCAGGACAGAATGCCGTCAACAATCTTGCCGTGCACGTCTGTCAGGCGAAAGTCTCGACCGGCGTGGCGATAAGTGAGCTTTGTGTGATCCATCCCCATCAGGTGCAGGATGGTGGCGTGCAAGTCGTGGACATCCACTTGGTCACGCACGATATTCCTGCCGACGTCATCGGTTTCGCCGTGAACGATGCCCCCCTTGGTCCCGCCGCCGGCCAGCCAGACGGAAAAGCAGTCGCCGTGATGTCCTCGCCCGTTCTTGCCTTCCTTGGACGGTGTGCGGCCGAATTCCGTGGCCCAGACAAGCAGCGTTTCGTCGAACATACCGCGGTCTTTCAAATCGCGGATGAGCGCGGCCAGGGGCTGATCCGATGCCTTGGCCAGCGGAATGTGCTCTTTCATCTCGCCGTGCGAATCCCAATTCGGACGGGAACCGCTATCGACCAGTTCGATGAAACGCACGCCGCGTTCCGCCAGGCGCCGCGCCGCGAGGCATTGCCAGGCAAAACTGGTCGTCTCGCCCCGCTTCAAGCCGTACATCTCAAGCGTGCGGTCGTCTTCCTGGCTGAGTTCAAACGCCTCCGGTCCGGCCGTCTGCATCTGAAACGCGGTCTCGTACGATTTGATCCGCGCGGCCAGACTGGAATCTCCCGCGCGAGCTTGCCAGTGACGGGTATTGAACTTGTTGGCCAGTTCCAGTTCCTTTTTCTGGATCCGGCGATCCGCGGACCGCGGCTCCAGGTTCGCAATCGGATGTTCGCCCGGAATGACGCGCGTCCCTTGATGATAGGCCGGCAGAAAATCGCTGGCATACACCTGCGTACCGCCGTAGGGAAGATGTGGCGCGATGACAATGAACGACGGCAGATTCTGGTTGACCGTTCCCAATCCGTAACTCAGCCACGATCCCATGCTGGGCCGCGCGAAGGTCGGCGAACCTGTGTGCATCCCCACGGCGGCTTCGGTGTGATCGAAGTGCGCGGACTTCATCGAACGGATGACGCAGATATCGTCCATCGATTCGCGGAGATGCGGGAACAAGTCGGTGACCTCGGTGCCGCAGCGCGGGTTGGCACGGTAAGGAAACACGCTGCCCATGAGCTTATCTTTACCGCTGCCGTCGCGACCGCCTGCCGTCGTCTTGGGGTCGAATGTGTCGATATGCGACACGCCACCTGTGGCGAAGATCATGATCACGCTCTTGGCCTTGGCCGGAAAGTGAGGCGGTTTCGGCGCCAGGGGATCGGTGGAAGCCGCCCCGCCGCGGACCGCGTCCTCGGCCAGCAATTCCGCCAGGATTCCCGGAAACAAAATCGATCCGCCCACCAGCGATCGAATCATGCCACGTCGAGAAACACGAAAGTGACTCATGGTTTTCTGCTTTCCTGACCGCTTTCCTGACCGCCCAACAACGAACCGACGCATCACACTCCTATGGCGACCGTCAGTCGTGGCCGGCGATGAATTATTCAATATACAAGAACTCGTTAAGGCGAAACATGACACGCGCGAAACCAGCCCAAGCGGCTTGTTGCACTTGCTCTGCCGGCGTGCCGCTCGATTGCAATTCGACGGCCACGCCAGCCAACCAGCCGGCCGCCTCGGCCTGTTCGTCCGCCGTCGGCGGTCGACCCAGCACGAGTTCAAACATGTGTACGAGACGCTGGCCGTCGTCGCCTGCGTCCCGCAGCATCCGCGCGGCAAATCGCTCGGCGCGGGCGTGAACAAATTCGTCGTTCAATAAGTACAGGGATTGCACGGTGGTCACCGAGCTGTCGCGCAAGGCCGTGCTGGCGTTACGGTCCGCTCCGTCAAAGGTCGTGAAGAAGGGCCGGGCATTCAGTCGAGCCGTCATCAGGTACACGCTACGGCAATTAGAATCGTAGCAATCTCGAAACGGATGATGCTGCGTGTATTGCCACTTATCCGCCGGCGGAAACGGGTGCGGTTGCCGCGGCATCTGCTCATCCAACTCGCCGCTCAGCAGCAACATCGTGTCCCGCAGGGTCTCGGCATCCATGCGCCGGCGCGCGTGCCGCCAATGCAATTCATTGTCCGGATCAACCACGCGCGGATCCAATCCGCCGGACCGCGAATCCGCCACCGCAGCGACCTGAGTGGACGTGTCGTCCAGGGCCGCGCGGGCTGCGAGCCGGTACGTTCGCGAGAGCATCATGTCGCGGTGCAGCTGCTTGATGGACCAGCCGCTCGAAACAAATCGTGAGGCTAACCAATCCAACAGCGCGGGATGCGTGGGCGGTTGACCACGAGTGCCGAAGTCACTAGGCGTCGGGACCAGGCCGCGGCCGAAGTGATATTGCCAAACCCGATTGACCATGACGCGCGCGGTCAAGGGATTCTCTTCCGCTGTCAGCCAAATCGCAAGTTGCCGCCGGCCGCTCTGCCGCGCGTCGTCTCCAGCAAGCCGCTGTCCGCCGAGAACTTCCAGGAAACGCCGCGGCACAACGCTTCCCGGCTTCTTCGGTTCACCACGCACGTGTAATCGCGCGTCGTGCGGTTTCGCATCCGCTACCGCGTACGCCAGTTCAGAACCAGGCCGACCATCTTTCCAAAGCGGTACCAGGTCCCGCGGTTTCTTGTCCAGTTCAATGCCGGGAAAGGGATAGCGAGTGCTGTCGAAAATACCGTAGATGCCGTAGTAGTCAGCCTGCGTGATCGGGTCGAACTTGTGGTCGTGGCAGCGTGCGCAGGTAATCGTCAGGCCCAGTACCGTGCGGCCGATATTGTCGATGGTATCTTCGATGGTGAGATGCTGCGGATAATCCTGGATGATCGATCCGAAACGCCGCGAGATGGCAATGTAGCCGGTGGCAATGATTTGCTCGTTGCGTTCGGCGTCGCTGGCAGCCGGCAGCAGATCGCCGGCAATTTGCTCGCGCAGGAATTGATCGTAAGGCTTGTCGTTATTGAACGAATCGATGATGTAGTTGCGGTACAGGTAGGCCTGGGGCACGGGATAGTCCGAATTGTCGCCGGCCGTGTCGGCATAGCGCACCAGGTCCATCCAATGCCGCCCCCAGCGCTCGCCATAGCGACGCGAATCCAACAAACGGTTGACGACGCGTTCGCAGGCAGCTGTCGATCCATCCGCCAGGAAGTCATCGACTTCCGCGGGAGTGGGCGGCAAGCCGGTCAGGTCAAACGTCGCCCGCCGAATCCACGTCCGTTTGCTGGCATCGGCCAACGGTTGCAGGCCGCGTTCTTCCAGCCTGGCGAGAATAAACCGGTCGATGTCGTTGAGCGGCCACGTCGCGTCCCGCACCGCGGGAACGGGTGGGTGGGCAAGGGGCTGAAACGACCAGAACCGCCGCGCCCGGTCGAGGTCCATTTGAGCGCGGATCTGCTTCGTCGAGTCGCCGCGGGGATCGGGCGCGCCGATCTTGACCCAATACTCCAAGTCAGCGATTTCGGCAGCGGTAAGTTTCTGGTCCGGCGGCATCTGCATGTCGCCGTTTTCGTAACGTACCGCTTCGATCAGCAAGCTGTGCTCCGGGTCACCCGGGACGACCGCAGGACCGCCCGCGCCGCCTTGCCGCAAGGTCGGCCGTGAATCGACGAGCAAGTCGCCCTGCAATTCCTCCGCAGCCGCGCTATGGCACTCATAACAATGCTTGATCAACAGCGGTCGAATGCGGCTCTCGAAAAAGGCGAGCTCCTCAGGCTTCGGCTCAGCCGCGGCATCGCCAGCATGCCGGCCGCGCCAGATTTCCATGCCCGAGAAGTTGGCAGCGCCCCCCGCGCTGGTCAACACTATTCGCCCGTCGCTGACATCCACAAACCACGGCCCCAACCGCTCCCATTGACCCGCCACGCCGCTTTCAAAACGAGGCTCCACTTCCTGACCGTTGACGGCAATGGCAAAGGTCTCCGAATTATTGTCTTCCCACACATACAGGAACACCGTGTACGACCCGGTCGGTAGATTCTTCAGCTCGACCCGGTTCTTGGTGCTCCAGCGACTGCTGCGGATCATGCGGGCCCGTTCGGCATCCGTCGCCGGCACCAGGGGCACGTTTTGGTTTTCGAAGGCCTTGTCCCGGCAGTCGTAGTGCTTCGATTCTTGCCCTTCCCACCGCTGGCCGTCGATCGTGACGGCGGGCCCGTTCAGGTTGATGCCACGAAAAAAGGTCGCCGGATCGTCGGCGCGCGCTCGTTGCGCACCGTTGCCACCGAGGGAGACCACGGCGAGAATCCATACCATCCAACTAACGCCGGTTGGGCGAAAGTAAGAACTGCTTCCCATAGTTCAAGTGTTCCTTAAGAGCACGCGCCGCCCGTTCCCCGTCCCCTTCCAAAACCGCTTCGGCAATTGCTCGATGCTCGCGGTAGCTGGAATTCAAACGCTCGGGATCCTGTTCCAGCACGCGCGAAATCGCGCGATGAATCTTGTCGCGCAACTGCGTCATCACGCGAAGGATTTCCTGGTTGCCGAAGTATTCGCAGAACAGGGCGTGAAAGTCGGCATCCAACTGCACGGCACGATGAATATCACACGCTGCCGCCGCTTCCTGTTGCCACCGCAGATTCTCGACCACTCGCCCCGCCTCGGATTCGCTCAACTTCCCCGCCATGGCGCGTAGCACAAACGTTTCCAGTGCCAGCCGAATTTCAAACTGGTCGGCCAGTTCGTGAATCGACAAATCACGGACCACAATGCCCTGCTGGGGCGATACCGCGACGAAACCCTCCGCCTCCAACCGCTCGAGCGCCGCCTTGACCGGTGTCTTGCTCATCCCCAGCTGCGCTGCCAGTTGCCGCTCGGAAAGAAAAGTACCCGGCTCAAACGTGGCGTTTTGGATCGAACGTTTCAGTGCATCATACGCCTGCTGTTTCAGGAGCGACTTTTCCGCCACCCCGCGCGGCAATGCGTCACCCGCTTTCCGATCTTCCAAACTCGTCGTCATTATTTCGCGGTCTTTATTTCGCGGTCTTTCGTTCCGTTACGCTGCGTCAAGCGTTATGTTGAGCAGCACCACGTGCGGTCGTCACACAGACCGGAAATCCCAAGTAAGTTAGCCCGGATGATTCATGGTTGTAGGGTGTCGAGCAAACGAGCGAAAACGGGTGGTTCTGCATTCGCGAACAACCCTCGTGAGCAGACAGCGTGTGAAAACAAGCGTGATTCGTTTGCGCTGGCCCACCA
>CALBSZ010000240.1 GCA_937967665.1 uncultured Planctomycetaceae bacterium | reverse complement strand
CTCGGATATCGTGGATACGTTCGATTCGTATGCCGACGGCGCGAACCTGGATACACTGAACGGCGGGACGGGCTGGACCGGCCCGTGGTCCGCGCTGGGCAACCATACAACGGTGCAAACGACCAATCCGATCGCGACCAGTGATGCGGCCATTCGCATCCAGCCCACGTCCAACCTGGGCGATACGGGCAGTTTCCTGAGCCGGGATTTTGCGGCGGTGAACGACACGATCTACGTTGGCATGGAAGTCAACAAGGGAGCCGGCTTCGACGATGGCGATTTCATCAATTTCCAACTCACCGACGGGGGCGGGCACCAGCTTGGATTCGGGTTGCGGAACCAGGCTGGGAACCCGTTCTTTGCACGCGTGCAGGGCGGCAGCACGGACACGGTGAACAGTTCCACGAACGCCGCGCAGGACACCACCTATCAGCTCGTGGCCAAGCTCTGGAAAGACGGCAGTTCGAATTACAACCGCGTCGACCTGTATATTGATCCGGCGGGACCGACCGAGCCCGGTTCGGCCGACGCGACATCGCAATCAGCGACGAACATCAGCAGCCTGAACCGCTTTAATATCCGGCACTACCAGCCGGAAAGCGGCGACACGCTGTGGATGGACAGCCTGCGGCTGTCCGATACATTCGCGGGCGCGGTGCGCCCGTATGCCGGACCGATCGTCCAATCGTCAGCCGTTACTGACGATACCACGGGCAATAGCGCTACGCCCACGGTCCTGAATCATGCGACTGCAGCGGACACAGATATGCTGATTGTTGGCGTAGCTTCTTTCCGACAGACTTCAGGAACGGACACTGTGACCTTTAACAGTACGACGCTGACGCCGATTCCCGATTCCCTGATCCAGGACAGTCGTCTGAAAAGTCAATTCTTCTACCTGGCCAATCCCGGAGCCGTCACCGGCAACATCGTCGCCACCCTGGGCGGTGGTACTTTTCACCACACCAACGTCGTGGCGTACAACGTTAGCGGCGTCTCGGACATCAACGATGTCTCGACTTTCACGACCCAGACCGACAACGGTGCAACCGGCGTTTCCATTAACCAGACTTTAAGTAGCAATCTGCTGACCATCGACCTGCTGGCCGCCGACGATACTACTTCCAGTTCGTCGGACAACATGGCCAACGCTGGTCAGGTCGAGGTGCTGAACGCCAAGTTCAGCGGCGCCGCTGATCGGTCCTCCGGGTCCAGCTACGAGATGGTTCCCGGTGGGTATGTGAACATGGGCTGGACCTACGGGCAGGCGAATACGGATAACGAAGGCGCAGCCTACACAGTCCTTGTCCTCGGCGCGTCTGCGGACACCACCGCGCCGACGGTCTCGACTTTGGATCCCGCCGATGATGCCACCGATGTCGCTGTCGACAGTAACCTGACGGTGACCTTTGACGAAGATGTCGTCCTGGGTACTGGTAATATTACGATCAAGAACCTGACCGATACCACGCAAACCACGATCGACGTGGCCAATCACAGCGGCCAGTTGAACGTCGCCGGGCCGGTGTTGACGATCGACCCGACGTCTGACCTGGATGCAAGCAAGAACTACGCGATCCAGATCGATGCCACGGCGATTGATGATAACGCCGGAAACAGCTTTGCGGGGATTGCCGACGACACCACGTGGAACTTTGCCACCGCATCGCCAGCGGAACTGTTGGCCGAGTACCTTTTGACGGCTGGCGCTGTCAATTCGACCGACGCGGAATCCGAGACGACGGCATCCGATTTTACCATCGGCGCCGGTCTTGCCGGGAAGGGCATTTTGACCGGGGACCGGGTGGATATTGGAGGCAATGACACCGCGGCCGGAAATAACGCGACGCTGAACGCGGCGATCGGTGCCGACGACTATTTCGGCTTCACACTCACCATCCCCGCCGACCAGTCGGTCAATCTTGCCGAGTTGACCTGGGAGTACGGCAATCTCCAATCCTACCAGTTCATCCATGGTGTCTTCTCGGACAAGTATGCAGACGGGTTTGTGGACGACACGGACGTGATCCCGGGTACGGAGATGACGTCTCACGGCGAATCCTTGGCCATGGCGCCCAAGACACAAGATCTCAGCGCGCTCCCGGAGTTCCAGAACCTGACCGACACCACCGTTGAATTCCGTTTCTATGCGGCGGACGGATCGACGAGCAATACACGGCATCACTATTTCGACAGCATCCGCCTCTATGGCGACCTCCAGGCTGTACCTGCCCCGAGACAAATCGTGACACCCAGTGCAGCGGTTGCTACGAACTCGATTAACGGTACGCGGACACTGGCCAAGACCATCGACGGCAGTAATCTCAGCGGCGGTGGGACCAGCGGCGACATTCTGAACGAAACGCATTCGGCAAACAACGGTGGCGACGGCTATTGGCTCAGCGCCTCCGGGGCTCCCGGTAATTCCAGCTTCGCCCTCGACTTCACACTTTCTGCGGCAACCGACATCGATTGCCTGCATCACTGGGTTTATACCAGGAACGGCGAAACCGACCGCGGACTCCGCTCCTTCGATATCTCCTTTTCGACGGACAACGGCAGCACCTATCCCACCACGATTTCAGCGGCGACGTTAGGAGATTTCAGTGGTCCGCCCGCGGTTGCAGACTTGCTGCCTCAAACCAAGACATTTGCTCTTCAATCGGGGGTAACGAATATCCGCCTGAGTAACCTCACCAACTTCGGCGACAGTAGTTATATCGGTCTTTCCGAAGTCCGTTTCGGTGGTCCTGCTCCTGCCGGGACCAACTCGCCTCCCACCGGGAGCGGTGTGCCGTCAGATATCCTGGTCAGGCAGGATGTGGCCAGCAACGTCGACTTCAGCGCGGTGGCGGTGGGCGATGCTGACGGCGATACCCTCACCGTCACGCTCGCCACCAGCACGGGCGGGAATCTCACGGCCACCAGCAGCGGCGGTGTCACGGTCGGCGGATCCGGCACCGGGTCGCTTACCCTGGAGGGCAGCGCTGCGGACATCAACACGTTCTTCGACACGATCAGCAACATTACCTACCTGCACGGCACGGCGGGCACCAGTGGCGCCGATGCGGATACGATCGCGGTGACGGTGGACGACGGTTCCAATCCAACGATCGCACCGGGTACCGCCAACGTGGACATCGCCGGCAGCCAGTTCGCTGCTCTTGACTTGAACGATGGCGGCGCGGACACCGGTTTCACAGGCGGCTGGACGGGTTCGGTCAACGTTTTCATTACCGATGCCCCGGATCTTACGTACGCGAACTACGGCATCACTCAAACCGGGACGACCGAGAGAGTGTATGCGTCCAATGCCGCTCCGGACCGACAGGACAAACGGAGTCTGGCCGTGCCCATGCTCGACGAGATCTGGTTCTCGGCCTTGGTGAACGTGCCTACCGGAACGGCTTACGGTGGGCTGACTTTCAACAACTTCAACGATAGTCAGCCTTGGAATCCCATTGATACGGATGCCAGGATCCTGCTGACACCAACGGGGCTCGAGGTCGGCTTCAACAGCCAGGCAGGCACCACTCCGGGAACGGGTACGTTCACGGCCGGTATGACCCATCTGCTGCTCGGGCAGATGAACGTGGTTCCAGGCAATGACACGCTGAACGTTTGGGTCGATCCCGATCTGACTTCCGTCAGCGACCCGTCGGGTCTGCCACCCGCGAACTTCACCAGCACGACGGTGGACTTTGCCGACGTAATCGAGAACCTCGGCGTGGCCGGCCGCAAGAACGGTGGCAGCGGAGATGTGCATGTCGACGCGATCCGATTGAGCAACACAGCGACGGCGTACGTGGATGTGGTCGGAGTGACCGTTTCCGCGGACCCGATAGGCGTGGATGACAGCGGTTGGGCGCTCGAGTCCGGGGGCACGGCCAACGGGATTGCCGGGGCGAATGCGACCGGCAACGTCCTGGCCAACGACACCGATAGCGATGGCGATCCGATCGCGAATGCATCCGTGACGGAAGTTCGAACGGGCAGCACGGAAGGTTCCGGAACGGCGGGAACGGTTGGTGCGGGTCTGGGCGGCCAATATGGAACCCTGACGCTTCATGGAAACGGCAACTACACTTACGTGGTCGATGACGCGAATTCCGCGGTAAACGCACTCGATTTTGGCGACAGTCTGGTCGACTCGTTCAACTACGCCTTTGAAGTGACGGCCAGCGCCGCGAACATTAGTGAGGATTTCGAAGCTGCTGCCACAGGCGCAACGCCGCCCACCGGTTGGTCGGTTGTGGGCGCCGGCGCTAACGGTACCTATGCGACGACTGCGGGAGAAGGCAATCCTGGCGACAGCGCCAACCTCGACTGGACAGGTTCGAGCCAGGCAGATCCCGGCGTTTACCTGGTCAATAGCGGTGACGCGTTCGACGCCACCAAAGCTTTTTCCGGCAGCTTCGATTTCTACGTCGAAAGCGACGGCAACTATGGGGCGGTCAGCTTCGTTGTCGGCGACGTTCAGAACGGCTTAACCAACAGCGCGGCGGGTGAGTTCATCAACGCCTATCTCCAAAGGAGGACCTTTGGTGCCCGCGCCCGAGTCTACGCCGGCGACAATTCAACGCTCTTCAGCGGGGACGGCAGTAATACCTATCAGGTTGAATACGATCAATGGTATTCGGCGAACTTCAGCTGGACACCGACCGCCGGCACGACAGGTGATTTCGAGATTTCCTGGACCGGCGCCCAGGGCAATAAAGGTCCCATGCAGGTCTTTGGCTACACCTTTGACAGCCCGGACATTTACTTCGGATTCGGTACAGGCAGGAGTCCCGCCCGCTTTGACAACATCAACCTTAGCGGTTCCGTCAACACCTCCGGCGGTCCCGGTGACGCAGCGGTTCTGGATGTGACCGTTTATGGTGCGAATGATGCTCCGGTGGGTGTGGATGACAGCGGTACGGCGACGGAGGCCGGCAGCAATCCCGGTGCGGATGCGACCGGCAATGTCCTCACCAACGACACCGATGTCGATGGCGACGACACGCCGGCTACAACCGGCTCAGTAACGGAAGTGCGGACCGGAGCAACCGAAGGCGCCGGCACGGCGGGAACCGTTGGTACGGGCCTGGCGGGTCAGTACGGTACGCTGACTCTCAATGGCAACGGGAGCTACACCTACGTGGTGGACGACGCCAATCCCACGGTGGATGCCCTGAATTCCGGTGACACGCTGGCCGACTCATTCAACTACACCGTCAAAGACGATGGCGTTGCCGGAACAC
>CALBSZ010000239.1 GCA_937967665.1 uncultured Planctomycetaceae bacterium | reverse complement strand
ATCGTACAGTCACTTCTTCCAGGTAGCCTTGATCAGCACGGCGGTCATATCGTCGTGGGGCTGGTGACCAGCGGAATGGGCCGCGACTTCGTCCACCAGCAATTTCAGAATCTCGCTACACGGCTCGCCGCGGTATTCCAGGATGGTTTGCAGGGCGCGCTGCATTCCGAACGGCTTTCCGTCGTCGTTGTGCGGTTCGAAAATTCCATCGGTGAGCATCACCAGGAGATCTCCCGTACGAAGCGCGGCATGTTGCGTACAACGTTCAATGGCTAGATCGCCATCGACACCTAATGGCAACGACTTGCCGCAGATCGTTTCGAGCGTCCCGTCGGCGCGCAGGATATGGGCGATATGGCCCGCGCTGGCGCATTCGACGGCGCGGGACCCGGGCCACAGTTTTGCAGCAAACAAAGTGGCGAAGTAACTGCCTTGCACATCCTCCCACAAGAGTTCGTTGACGTGCGACAGGATTTTTTCGAAACGTATCTCCGTGCGGGAAAATGCGCGGATATAAGCGCGAATCTCAGCTGCGATCAAGGCCGGCCCCAAGCCGTGCTCCATCACATCGCCAATCAGCACGCCGATGGTTCCATCGGTAAACCGGATGTAGTCGAAAAAATCTCCACCCGTCTCGTCGGCCGGTAAACAAATCCCGGCAATTTCCAATCCGGCCAAATCGGGTGACGTCGTGGGCAGCAATCCGCGCTGAATGAACCTGGCGATTTCCAGTTGTTCGCGTGTCGCCTTCAATCGATGCTCGAGATTTGCTCGCTCGCGAACTTCGTTGGCATAGTAGGTCTTGAACCGTTGCTTGTCTTCGAATTCACGCCGGTACTCACCCACCTTCGCCATGGCCGCCAGGATGGCGCGTTTCAAACCTTTCCCGTCCACTTCACGCTTCAGGATGAAATTATGGGCACCGTGCTCGATAGCTTCGGCGGCCATGCGTTCGTTCCCCTCGTTGGTGAGAATGAGAACGGCTGTGGAACGTTTGGAGTTCACGTCCGAGGACAGCTTGGCCAGGAACTCGCTGCCATCCATGTCTGGCAAGTGGTAATCCAGCAGAATACATTCGGGCCGAAAGGTGCAGCAGAGGTCCAAGCCGTCCTGCCCCGTTTCCGTCGCCACAACCTCGAACTCCCGTTCACTATCGTGCGTAAGCAGACGCCGAAAGAAGAGACGGTCGATCGGGTTGTCTTCCACGTAAAGGACACGAATGGGTTGCATTGGCGACATCACCGTGCGAGCGGACGTGCCGTAGCGGGTGTCGCGTGTCGACTCGTCCGTCTTGTCCAGTGAATAGTCCATGGTTTCGTCGCGACTACGTCTTTGGATGCGACGAGCGCGAAAGCTCCGCGATCGCAGTCCCAGTATTGGGATAGATTCCTAGAATACGCCCTAGATTGGCCACCTCGATGACTTCGCGCAAATTCTCACTCAAACCACACACGGCAATCTGTATGTCATGCATTGCCGCCGTAACTCTAATCTTGACCAACACGCCAAGAAACCGCGACGACACCTGATGCTTCAGGTTCGAACAGTCCACGATAACCGCTAAGTCAGTCGGGTGAATGTGTTCACTGACCTCTCTACCAACGGCGTCGATCTGCGAAGCATTCGTCAGGCTCGAATAGGCAACCCTCACGATAAGCATACGAGACTGGCGATCAAACGTGACCTGATTCAACGGCCACCCCTTCTGCAGTGCACCCAAAATCCGCCAACTTTTGGTGCAAAGTTGATTCCCACTTGCTTTGTCACTGACCGAAGCACCCTACCAATAGTGAGTCTGAAAGTCAACCAGGGAGGGCGACATCCTCCCTTTCGGCTCCGACAGCATGTCGTTGCCAGGCAAGCCTGCTTTATCTGCTAATCCGCGTTGGCGGCAGCGAGGCGGCGCTGCCAGAAATCGCGCGCGGCCCGGTGGTAGCGGAGGACTCGCCGCTGTTCTTCCGGGTCCACCAGCTTGATCTGCCGAGCGCGCTCGTGCACCCAATCCAGGAAAAACTGAACCGCCTCGCGACTGATGCGCGGTCTTTCGCCGATCTCCACGTAGTAGGGACCGGTCGACGCAAAGCGAAACGTTTTCGGGTTGTCCGTGACAGCGCGAATCAACATCCACCCGCTCCGGTCGAACGTGATCGCAGGCAATCGACCGCCGGCTTTGGCGTACTCCTCCAAGCGAACTTCATGAACGACCTCCCCGTCTTTGACGATTTCCAAGTACTTGACCTTTTCGCGCAGTGACAGGTTCAACTGCGCGGCGAGTTCCATGGTGTCGCCGGCTTTGGCCGTAAAGACGTGACCGGGTAATTCGCCATTCACGCGGGGACGGAGCATCGGCCCGTTGGTCACCACGACACGGCCCGCGCGCAGCCCCGCCCACCAGTTCTCGTAAGTGAAGTCTTCGCCACAGTAGACGTAGACGCGGTTGTAGCCGACCGGATTGGGCAAGACGCCCGATGCACTGCCCGCGGACGGCGGAATTCGCAAGCCACAATTAAGCAGCCTGTAGTAAATTTCCTGACTCCAGCGCCCGTTGCCGTCGGGGCTGGGATACGAGAATGTGTCACGCGGCTTTCCCCAGGCTTCGTTGTCGAGCACCCCGTTGCGCCACAAGTGATTGTGACAGAGGCCCATCGAATGGGTCATCCCGCTGGCAACCCAGATGGGCATGTCCCACCAGAACGGTTTCTCGATATCCACGTGCAGCTGTTCGTTTTTTCGCCGATGCGCTTTTTTCAGGAACGTCACCGGCGAAGGGAACTCGCGCGTTGCTAGCGTGGTATCCAGCGGTGCATCCAAATTGAAATACAGCAGCGCGCCGCCCGCGCGTTCGTCTTCGCCAGCCATCACATTGTAGAAGCGGTCGCGGCCCACCGTGCTCGTCAGCCGTTCGGGGATTGCCTCGTCTTGCCAACAATTCTTCTTGTTCCACCAGGTGATTACCGGAGCCACGTGCAAGTCCTCGGCTTCCATCAACAACGGAACGTCTTCCAGCCGGCGGTGGATGTGCAAGTCACCGGAATACCAACCCTCGCGCGCCATGTGGACAAAGCGCTGCATCTGAACCTGATGATTGTCGGTCGCGCCGCGAGACATGACGAAGTACCCGCTGCGCATGTGGTATTCCGGCCCCCGCTCCATTTCGAACGTGTAGGTTCCGGGCGGGAGTTCCAAAACCGTCTTTCCCGCGAAGACGAAGTGATCTTTCCATTGCACAGAACCTTTGGGAAGAATGCTCCGGCCTTGCTGGTTCGTAAGATGCATCCGCACGGCAACCGGTTTCCCGTCTTCCTGATCGACGGCGCGAATCTCAATTTCGCCGCCCGCTGCCCATCCCGCCGCCGCCATCGCCACGGCAATGGCGGCGGATACCCAGCCGGAAAAATTCACGCCCATCGACCGCATCCTCCCTTCCTGAAACCAGTTGCACGTGACAATTGTAGCTTTTTCGGCACGAAAATTGCGGATTTTCAATACCAGGCATGGAACTGCCAATTCGGCCGGCCGGCCGGGCATGCCGTTACCCGTAAACGATAAAATTCCTACAATAGCTGCGGTGCATTGCCAATGGTGCTCGATACGAACGCAAAAATGAACGACTACTACAAGACACTCGGTGTGGCCCGAACGGCGTCGGAGGCTGAAATCCAAAAAGCCTACCGCGATTTGGCACGGAAGTACCATCCCGATATGAACCCCAACGACGCCAAAGCCAAGGCCAAGTTCCAGGAAGTGCAGCAGGCCTACGATGTCCTGCGGGATGCGGAACGGCGCGAAAAGTACGATCGCTACGGCACGAGTTACGAGCAAATGGAGGGTGGCAGTGCGTACGGCAATGCTCAATTCAATGAGATTGATATCAGCGAATTGTTCGGGGGGCGTGGTGGAAGTGGTGGTGAAGCCTTCGGTTTCGGCGACATTTTCAGACAATTCGCCGGCGGCGCCGGACCACAGCCGGGAGCGCGGCGGGGTCGGCAAATGCCGCGCAGGGGCGAAAACCTGCGTCATGAAGTGCGCGTCCCTTTTGTGAAAGCAGTCGCGGGCGGGAAAGCGCACGTGGCGGTGCGACGTGGCGATGGTAAGGTTGAAACGTTGGAAGTTTCGATCCCTGCAGGCATCGCGGATGGCGAGAAAATGAAACTGCGCGGCCAGGGACAACCATCGCCGAACGGCGGCGAATCCGGGGACCTGGTGATCACGGTTCGCGTTGAACCGCATGCGCATTTCGAACGCTCCGGAAACAACCTGTCTTTGCACCTGCCGATCACGCTTGCGGAAGCAGCGGCCGGAGCAAAAGTTGATGTCCCTACTCCCCACGGCACCGCGTCGGTGACCATCCCCAAGAATGCATCGAGCGGCAAACGGCTGCGACTAAAGGGGCAAGGCGTGCGGTCCAAGAGCGGCACGGGTGACCTGTTGGTTGAACTGCAAATCGTATTGCCTGATGACCTGAGCGACGAAGATACGAAGAAACTGCAGGAAGTCAGCAAACGCTATACCCAAACACCACGCAGGGAAATTCGCTGGTAGTATGAGACTCATTGCTTTCAAGTTGCAACTGCTGTCCCAGAGCGGTGAAGCCGCTCTGGCGCGACTTGATGACGAGCAGCGGGCGCGGCTGTTTTCCTCGCTGGCCTTGCTGGCGATCCTTGGCTTCTTCCTCCTGGGATTCGTCTGGTTTCTCGGCCGCGCGGTCCGCCGCTACACCCGCTACGACGCAGCGTGCGAGACATCGCGTCTGCGCGCCGAATTGGATCTGGATGACTGGGCCCGAAAACCGATCGTGCCGGAAGTCCCGGACGGCCCTGCTGCTGCCGATGCAAGCGAAGAGGAACGGTGAGCGCACAATCTTTCTCACGCGACCAACGTCTTCGTCGACAGGCCGATTTTGATCGCGTCTTTCAACAGAATACGTACGCCACGGATAAATGCCTGGTGATTCGCGCCTGCAAAAGCGGGCTCCCGCATTCACGACTTGGCCTCTCCGTTTCACGAAAAGTCGGGAACGCGGTGCAAAGAAACCGCTGGAAGCGGCTCATCCGCGAGGCTTTTCGCACACAGCAGGACAAGTTGCCCGCGGGGCTGGACCTGGTTGTGCGACCCCGCAAGGGAGCGCAACCGGCACACGAAGCGATTGCCCGTTCGTTACTGAAACTGACAAACGTGATCCAGCGCAGGCTGGCAAAATCGGCATGATCGTAGTTCGCTGGATTTCAGACGGTCTGTCGTGCCTGCTCATCGGCTGCGTGCGGCTCTATCAGATTTTCTTGAGCCCCATTTTCGGCCGCTGCTGCCGATTCGAACCGACTTGCAGCGCCTACTATATCCAAGCAGTCAAAAAATACGGCCCCCTGCGCGGCAGTTGGAAAGGACTCTGCCGCATCTGCCGGTGCCATCCCTTCCAGCCCGGCGGCTTCGATCCGCCATAGGATCTGCCCCCTCAATTCCGTTTCGGCGTCCCAGTTCTCCGTTTCGGCGTCCCAGTTCGTGATCCGCGCGGCGTTCGCCCCCAAACAAGCGAAGTCAGTGACTCCGGGAATTGAAATTCGAAGCACGAATATCGAAACCCGAAACAAATTCAAATGCCAGAATACAAAAACCCCAAACCCCAGGAGCGGTTCGCGTTTCGGTTACATTCAAGTGAAATCTTGGCATCCGGTACTTGCTACGCAACTTTTTCCAAAAGCCGGCCGTTTTCGAGTTCAATCAGACTCGAGGCACGCGCGGCGGCGTGTTCGTCGTGCGTAACCAACAGTACTGTTCCGCCCGCCTGATGGAATGCGGACATCAAGTCCAGCACGGCGTCGGCGTTTCGCGGGTCGAGATTACCGGTAGGTTCGTCGGCCAGCAAGAGTTGCGGTTCGTTCAGCAGCGCTCGAGCCATGGCGACTCGCTGCCGCTCGCCGATACTCAGTTCGCCGGGCCGGTGCCCGAGTCGTTCGCCCAGCCCAAAACTCTGCAGCAATTCACGCGCGCGAGCATCGACCGCCGCCTTGGCGTCGCCCGCGGCGGCCAGCTTGACGTTGTCCAAAACACTCAAGTACGGCAGCAGATGGAACAACTGGAAGACAAAACCGATCTTCTTCTGCCGGAACGCGGCGCGCTGCGTGGAATTCATCGCCGAGACGCGCTGGCCGTCGACGTCGACAGCACCGCTGGTTGGCAGCGCCAGGCCGCCAGCCAGGGACAGGAGCGTCGACTTGCCGCACCCGCTGTGACCGCGCACGGCAACGAAGTCGCCCCGGTTGACGTGCAGCGTGACGTCGACCAGGGCCGTGACTTCGCGGCTCCCGCGCCGATAGATCTTGCTGACGTTTTCGAAGTGGATCATGGCTGCTGAGGCTTCACTACCACGAAGGTCAACGCAAACAGAAACAGCAGCGCCAGGACCATCCCCGCACCGAAATAGGTCAGTGTGTCGCCGCCGGAATCGCTGGCCTGAACGGGACTGCCAGCCGGCTTCGTTGCCGCAGCCAGGTTCGGCGTTTGTTTCGCCACCCGGACGACTTCGGGGTCCTCCGTTGCCGATGCCTCGGCAGCGGGCGTCGTTGATGGTTCACTCGGCGGTTCTGCGACGGCAACCTCCTCCGCGGGTGACTCATCCGCATCCGGGAGCGCGGCGGGAATTGCCAGTTCCGGGAAAATCTGGTCGCCGAAGAACAGTCCTTCGTTCCCTTCCTCGCCGCCGAACTGCTTGGCCAGCCGTTCGGCCGCCAGATCCCAGTCGTAGCGGCTGAGCAAGTCTGTGCCCGGGTTTTGGTCACGCACGGTACACGAGCAGGCACCGGAAACAAAGGCGACGCAATCCAGCAGGTTATCGGCGGTGATTCCCTTGCCGATGTAGGGCGGTAAGGCTCGATTTCGGCCGAAAATGGCGAACACCATAGGCTCGTCAAACTCGTGGAGGTCATCTTCGATCGCCAGCAGCATCTGCAGCAGCCAATTCTCCTGGGGCGCGTCGCGATCCACTTTCACGAAACCGATCTTGTGCGTGACTTCCTTTTGCGGCGCGGCATCCACCGGCGCGCCGCGTGTCGGCGAAACGTAAAGTTCCACCTCGCCATCCGCGATCCGTTTCACTAAGGTCTGTACTTCTTTCTCGGCGCGAGCATTCTCGTCTTTGTCCGGACCCGTCAATAACAGCAGCACGCCGGCATTACCTTCCTCCAATTGCTTGGCCGTCTGTTGGCGAACCGGTGAATCCAGCAGGCTCGGCACATCGGCCGCCGTAAGGCTGCCGGCGAAAACCTGCGCTCCGCTAGGCGACACCAGCATGAAGGTCGGCGTGTCCTGGTCCGGCCGTTCATTCCACGCCTCCTTCACATCGCGTGGAATGCGTTCCAACGCGTTTTCGATACTCAAGTCGACGTCATCCAAAGTGAGATTGGTGGCCGGCGCGCGAAGCTCGATCGCCGCGCGAACGGCCTCCATCACGGCCGTGGCATCGGCGTCAGGAGAGCCCGAGTGAAAGTAGTAGAGCTCATAGGGACGCGGTTCCCATTTGTACATGGCATAGCGGTAAACGGGCGTATCGCACGCCTGCACAAGTCCCGCTGAATACAGAATCGCGAAAACCATGACCGTGATGTAACGCATGATTGTCCCTCGCTGGAAGTCCCGGGTTACTCTTCGACCGTTACCGACACCTTGATCATTTTATCACCCTGAGCGATGGAATCCACCACGTCCTGGCCCTCGATGACGCGTCCGAATACCGAATGCTTGCCGTCCAGATGCGGCGTGGGAACATGGGTAATGAAAAACTGCGAACCGTTGGTATTCGGTCCCGCGTTGGCCATCGAGAGGATTCCGGGCGAATCGTGTCGCAATTTCTCATGGAATTCGTCGTCGAATCGATAGCCAGGGTCTCCCGTGCCAGTACCCAGCGGGCAGCCGGTCTGGATCATGAAATCCGCAATCACCCGGTGAAACTTCAAGCCGTCGTAAAATCCTTCGCCAGCCAGCTTCTCGAAATTGGCAACCGTGTTGGGAACCAGGTCTTCGTGCAGTTCCAATCGAATCGTACCTTTACTTGTCTCAATCGTGGCAACTTTCATTCTCTTCCTTTAATTTGGCTGAGCGCAGAACCAAACGTGAAAACGCGTGTCTGTAGCTTATCACGGTTGGTAGCCGGCGGTCCACCGCATCACAGCGAGGTCCTACTGACTTTTCCATCCCGAACCACGAAAACACAATCCCCCAGACGCTCGGCTTCCTCGCGATTGTGCGTCACGTGCAGTGTCGTCACATGTTCGTGTTCTGTGACGCGAGCCAGCAATTCATACATCTGCTGGCGAGTCTCCTCATCCAAAGCGCTCAGCGGCTCGTCCAGCAGCAGCGTTTGAGGGCGAAACGAGAGGGCTCGGCCGATGGCGACGCGCTGCCGCTCGCCGCCGCTGAGTCCTTGAATTTGGCGCTCCAGCAAGCGTTCGATCTTCAGGAGTTCCGCCAGTTCTTCCACCCGCGACTGCAGTTCGGCCGCGTGGACGGAGCGTATCGCCAAAGCAAACGCCAGGTGCTGCCGCACATTCATAGTCGTGAACAAGGCCCCGTCCTGCGGCACGTAGCCGATCTGCCGCGCGGCCGGTTTAAATTGAGTCACATCGGTATTCCCCAGGCGAATGGTGCCGGAGACGATCGGCTTCAATCCCGCGATGGCTTCCAGCAAACTGGTCTTGCCGCATCCCGTTTGTCCCATCAGCATGGCATACGCCCCGGCCGGGACGTTGAGCGATGCCCTTTCCAGGCGAAAATCGCCGGCGTGAATCGTTACGTTTTCCACCAGGATAGTCATCGGCGAGTGCACCGTTCAAATGGCAAGCTTGCGAGTTCCCCAAATCCTGGCCAGTACCAGAACGACGATCGCGGAAAGGACCATGATCAACGAAACGGCCACGGCCGCTCCGAGATCACCGACACTGAGTTCCAGGAACACGGTGGTGGAAAGCACTTCGGTCTTCATGCGGGTGGCGCCGGCAAAAATCAGTAACGGGCCGAATTCCCCGAGTGCCCTGGCCCAGGCCAAAGTTCCGGCGGTCATCACGCCGCGCCCCGCTTCCGGCAGCACGATCAGCCAAAAGGCCTGTCCGCGACTGCAACCGAGCGTCAAGGCCACCTGTTCGCGGCGAGCATCGATTTGGTCGAAAGTCGCCCGCATCGTGCGCACCGCGAACGCGCAGGCAACGGCGAATTGCGCCAGAATGACGGCGGGAATCTCGTAGACCACCCGCTCACGCATCCCGACCGGGAAAAATTGAAACAGGATCAACAAACTCAACCCCACCACCAGCGGAGGCAAGACGATCGGGATGTCCAACACAGCGTCCACGAAGTTGCGTCCCCAGAACCGATGCCGCGACATTAAATAGCCAATCGGAATCGCAACCCACAAAGATAGAATCGCCGTGATCGTGCAGGAGAGCAGGCTGAGCTTGATGGAATAGCGAATGGCGGGCTTGCCCAACGCAACGGTCATGGGATTGTAGATACAGCGTGCCAGTCGCGGGTATTCGCGCTCCCAAGGCTGGCGTACGCGTCCGAGCCACGTAAAACCCAACTCGGCCACCGCCACATCCCCGTTCACCTGAATCTCCAGCAGCGCCACCCCGGACTGCCTTACCTTGACTGTTTGCACGCTGTTATCGCCAAGATTCGGTATCGGCTCCGCGGACAATTCGTCGCCGTTCAGGTCAAACGTCTTCAGCACGGCATGGTCCTCATCCACATCGACCAGCACGACTTCGTCCAACGTGACAGGATCTTCCCAGCGGAAACGGATCGTCCCGCCGCTTGCTGATTGTAGGGCGAGCAGGTTTCCGAGCGGCACGGCGTTGTTGCCGCGTTGCGACGCGCCGCCATCCCCCACTCCTGGACCGCCGAAAGAAACGTGGGGCGTGCCGAAATCCATTTCATCGGCGGCCGGCTCTGTGCTGTTGAGCACCACCACTTGCTGCCCCTCGGAAGCCTCGACCGTCAAGCCGTAGGGCCGGACGAAACTGTCGGTCACCACGGCCCCCGCCGGCAGCACGTCGCCCGCTCCGTCTACGGAAAACCCCAACGCCACGGACTTGCTCATATCGGACGTGAAGATGTAGGTAGTGTCGG
>CALBSZ010000238.1 GCA_937967665.1 uncultured Planctomycetaceae bacterium | reverse complement strand
TGCACCTGCGACTCGCACGGACGTGTCGCGTCGCCGGTGTTGTGAATCACCGTTTCAATTGGCACTCGAGCGGGGGTGCTCTACAGGTGCGGCTTGACCAGCGAAGCCCACAGCTGGTAGCCCTGGTCGCTCAAGTGGAGTCCGTCGCTGATGAACAACTCCGCGCGGGGTTTGCCGTCGTCGCCGAGCATCGGCTTGTCGATGTCGACGAATGCCAATCGATCGTCCGCTTTGGTGGCTGCCAGGATCGCCGCGTTCGCCTCGCGCATTTTTTCAACCAGACTCCAACGTTTGATGCTCGGCTTGATGGCGATGTAGACGATCCTGGTTTTCGGCAGCTTGTCGTGCACGGTTTTCACGAACGTCTTGAAGTCGGCGGTGACCGTGGCGGGACTCTTGCCGTGCGCGATATCGTTGTCGCCGGCGTAGAGTACCACGATGCGAGGTCGATAAGGAATGAGGATGCGGTCCGCGAATTGGATCGAGTCGGAAATCTCGGAGCCGCCAAAGCCGCGATTGATCAGATCCTTCTGCTTGAAATAGTTTTCCAGCTTCCACATCCGGATACTGGAACTGCCGATGAATAAGATCCCGTCCTTTGGCGGCGGCGATTGTTTGTCCTGCGCTTCAAACCCTTGAATCGTCTTTTCCCAACGGCTCTCTTGTTGAGCGGCAAGGGTGCTGGCAAACGCGATGACGACGGTGCAGCTCAAGGCAATGCGGCGAATCATAGATCTTCCTCCCAGACGGTGTGGTATGCTTCCACGGTTTCAAAGTATTCCAGCATCCGCCGGTAGAACGGATGGTTCCCTATTGTCGCACTGTCGCCAATGACAATCAACTTGCGGCGGGCTCGAGTCAGGGCGACATTCATGCGTCGCGTGTCGGCCAGGAATCCGATTTCACCTTCGGCATTACTGCGAACCAGGGAAATGACGATCGCTTCCTTTTCGCGTCCCTGAAAGCCGTCGACGCTGTCGATTTCCAAGCGGGGTGAATCGGAAAGCAGTTGGCGCAGCAGGCGGACCTGGGCGGCATAGGGAGTGATGATGCCGATGGCGCCTTCGTCCACGCCGGCATCCAGCAGTTGCCGCACCTTGTGTTGCACGAGCGCCGCTTCGCGGGGATTCCGGCGACTTTCCCCATCCGGCTCCAGTTCTTCGTCGTAACCAGCGCCGGCGGTATCCACGAAGTGAATTGGGGTGTTTGTCAATTCCGTTGGTTGGACGCCGGCGAGTCCCGCGAGCACGTGTGATGACACGGTAGCGTGGGCCTGCAGCGAATCGGTGTAGAATTCCGCGGACGAAAAAGCCATGATCTGCTCGTGCATCCGGTACTGCACATCCAACCGCCGTGCGATGTCGGGCGATTCCATCAGGCGTTCCAGCATGCTGATCGAAAACCCTTCATTTGCCGCCTCGCGTGAAATGACCGTCGGCGGCAGCTGGCAATGGTCCCCGGCCAGAATCACGCGATTGCAGCGCAGCAAGGGAATCCAGCAACCGGGTTCCGTGCTCTGGCAGGCCTCGTCGATCACGGCCACGTCAAATTCGCGTTGTCCAAGTATTTCACTATCCAGGGAGGTCGTGGTGGCGCACAGCACGGCCGCGTTATCAAGGATTTCGGTGACGACCTGGCGTTCAATGTGCCGGGCGTCCACGATCAGTTGTTTGGCTTCTTCGCGCATTTCCCTTTTGGCGCCCGCAGCCGGCTTGGCACGCGTGAATCGCGAAGCCTGATGGAACAGGGCCATCGCTTCCTTGACAAGTTTCCTCGCCCGCTTGAGGTCGGGGTGATTGTCGACCATCAGGTCCAGTGTGTGAGCTCGCAACGATTCGGTCACGCGCGCCGGATGTCCCAGGCGAACGGCATTTTCGTTCGTTGCCAGCAGGCGATCGAACAGGTTGTCGACAGCCATGTTGCTGGGAGCGCAGGCCAGGACCTTCTGGCCAGCCTGAGTGAGCTGCCTGATGATTTCGACTACGGTCGTCGTTTTTCCCGTCCCGGGCGGGCCATGGACGATAGCCACATCGCGGGCCGAAATGGCGAACCGCACCGCGGCCTGCTGCGAATCGTTCAGGGATGCGTCCAGCATCGTCACGGCCGTTTCGTCATGAAAGCGACTTGGCCCTTCCCCCAGCAGGATATCGCGGAGCTCCGCCTGGCGATTGGCTTTCGCTGCCTGGGCTCGCTGCAGGGCGTGCCGTTGTCGTAACCGCGCCACTTCGTCGTGGGAGGCGTCCAGCCGAAACAAGCGTTCGTCCGTTTCGGGAAAGCTATTCAAAGCCACTTGAATCGTCTGGCGAGTGCGCTGGCTGACGACACCGCGCCAGCCCTCCGACTTTCGCGCTTGTTGCGGCGACAGCAGGACCGGCGAGCCGACGGAGAGTCGGGTCCAGGGCAAGGCGTCGGCTTTTGATTTGGCGAGTGTCAGCAGGCAGCGACCGCCCAGGCCGCTGTATTCGTCGCGAATCACCACTCCGATCAGCGTGTTGCCGCTCTGTTCCGCTTCTTCCGCGGACATGCGTCGCAGGCGGGCCAAGGACTGTTCCGCCTCCGCCTCCGCTTCGACGTCCAAGAGCCGCAACAGCCGGTCAAAGTGATCTTCGTCGCCGCGCGACGCGGGCCGCCGGTCACACCAGGCACGGATATGCTGGTTCGCGAGGTTGGCGCCGTCCAAGGCCGCAACCAGTCGATCCAGATCGCGTTCCGGCACCTCGACCGTGGCCGTGTTGCCGGAGATCGTCACCAGTCCGACCTTGCGTTTGTCCAGATTGCCGACCTGGATGAGCAAACGCACGACGGTGCTCTTCGTCGTATTTCGCGGCAGGGAATCGAGGTGCAAGAGGGGCATGCAATTGCTTCGGGGCATGAATTTCAACTATAATACTCTATTGTATCTTCGCCCCGCTTCCGAGGACTGACCGTGAGCATTGGCAACACAAGCTATACGCCCGACGACTTGCTTTCAATGACCGATGGCGACCAGTTCGAACTGGTAAATGGTCAGCTCAAGGAGAAGAAAGTGGGATATGAATCGAGCTGGATTGCAGCAACGGTGTTGTGCCTGCTGCGAAATTTCTGCAGTGAGCACAAGCTTGGCTGGGTCGCTGGCGCCGATGCCAGTTTCAAATGTTTTCCGCAGGATCCCAATCAGGTCCGCAAGCCCGACGTCAGTTTCATCCGTGCCGACAGACTGCCGCGTGGCGAGTTTCCACAAGGACATTGCGAGATTGCGCCGGATCTGGCGGTGGAAGTTGTATCTCCCAACGATACGTCCGAGGATCTCGACGAAAAAGTACAACAATATCTGGACGCCGGAATCCCGCATATCTGGCTCGTTCACCCGCGAACCCGATCCGTGCAGGTCTATCGACTCGACCAATCGATCGTGCGATTGAGGGAAAGCGACGAGCTGGTCGGAGAGGGAGTGCTGGCTGGGTTTCGCTGTCCCGTCAGCGAGTTCTTCCCGCCGCGGTAGTGCCTTCGTGCCTTAAGGCTCGTTGGGCTACGCCGCGCGGAGGCGCCCGGCGACGTTCACTTCGTCATCGAAGTTGACCAGTTCGCGAATGGCGAAGTTCTGATTCGGCTGGGATGCATAGTAAATCCGCGCATTCACTTCGCCCAGTAGTCCGAGGCTGACGAATTGAATGCTGACCATCACCGACAGGACGGACAACATGAGCAGCGGGTTTCCGGTCATATCGACACCTCCCCAAACCTTCATGGCCAGGGTTACCAATCCGCTCAGCAACGCGGTAATGCCGCAGACGATCCCGACGCCGCCGAACAGTTTCATCGGGCTGGCAAAGAAGCTGAGCAGGTATTTGACGGTGATCAGGTCCAAGACGACTCGAAACGTCCGCGAGATCCCGTAGCTGGTCTGGCCGAACTGCCGGGCGTGATGCCGCGTGACGACTTCCGCGCAGCGCGCGCCGCGGGCGTGCGCCAGAATGGGAATGAAGCGATGCATTTCCCCGTAGAGTTCCAGTTCCTGGGCGATCTCGCGGCGGATCGCTTTCAGGGTGCAGCCCAGGTCATGAATCGGAAAGCCGGTGGTCCGGGAAATCAGCCAGTTGGCAATCATCGAGGGCAGGCGGCGATTGATGAACGTGTCTTGTCGATTCTTGCGCCAGCCGTGCACCAGGTCAAAGCCTTCGTCCAGCTTCTGAACCATCATCGGAATGTCGTCCGGGTCGTTCTGCAGGTCGCTGTCGAGCGTGACGATGATGTCGCCAGAGGCCATTTGAATACCGGCCTGCATGGCCGCCGTCTGTCCGTAGTTGCGCCGGAGTTGCACGACGCGGATCGCCGGGTCTTGTTCGGCAAGCGAGCGCAAAACGTCCATGCTGGTATCCGTGGACCCGTCGTCGATGAACAACACTTCGTAGTCGCCGGCAAAGCTCGTGAGACTCGCCGTGATCTTGTCGTGCAGGACCGGCAGGCTCTCTTCTTCATTGAAGACCGGGATCACCAGAGATAGTCGCATGGCAAAGATTCCTTTCTGTGCGGAGGCGAAGTTTAGGACAACCGCGCCCGTCAGGCAACAGAGTTTTCCTGCTAGCACGGCGAGGCATTCGAGAAGCGTGTGCTAGGCCAGCAGTTCTTCGATCACGCTGCCCTGGCTGATGATCATCGGGCGTTGGATGGGAGTTTGCAGTTCGCGTTTGAAGTCGATGCCGAGTGCGTGGAGGACGGTGGCGTGGATATCCGCGACGTTGTGCGGGTCGGCGACGTTCTGGTCCCAGTGTTCCTTTTCCATTTTCGGTTCCGGCGACGTTTCGCCGACGACTCGTCCGCCTTGAATGCCGCCGCCTGACAGGCAGATACTGAACCCGTGGGGCCAATGATCCCGTCCTTCGATGCCATTCAACCGCGGCGTGCGGCCGAATTCGCCGCCGCAAATGACCACGGTATGTTTTAGCAGGTCGCGCTGTTTCAAGTACTTGATGAGCGACGCGTAAGCGGGGCCGAGAATATCTGTCTGGATCTTGCAGCCGGCATGATTATTGGCGTGGGTGTCCCAGCCGTTCAGCGTGACTTCGACGCAGCGGACGCCCACTTCAATCAACCGGGCGGCAGCCAGGCAACCGCGTCCGAAGGGATGATCGCCAAACGGCGCGCGTTCGCTTTCCGGCACTTCCGCGACGTCGAAGGCTTTCAGCTGTTCCGACGACATCATCTTCAGCGCCGCCTGAATCGATGTTTCGTGGAGCGTCTTGTTCTCATTCATGCGAATGATGCGCCGCCGCTGGAAATTGGCTTCCAAAATCTCCAGATCCTTCGCGCGGCGTTTGAATCGTTCGTCCGAGACGCGTTTGGTGACGTCGGGAATGCGTTTGCGCGGATCGTAGATCTTGAAGGCATCGTATTGGTCGCCCAAATAACCGCCGCGAGCGGGAAAAGGTCCGGGCAGGATCGAGACGTGCCGGGGAATTTCGACGTTGTCGTGCAGCATGCTGCAGGCCACCGCGCCCAGCGACGGATGGACCAGCGTCGGGTCCGGTCGAAATCCGGTTTTGCCGTTGTAGACGGCCCGCTCGTGATCGCCTTCCTTGCTGGTCACGCTGCGGACGATCGAAATGTCCTGCATGATCTCCGCCAACGGCTCCAGGCCCTTGGCCAGTTGGATCCCGGGAACCGCAGTATCGATGGCTTCGGTGCCGTAGGAAATCGCCGCGCCCGGTTTCGGATCGAACGTTTCCAGCTGGCTCGGTCCACCCTGCATCCAGAGCATAATGATCGACTTCGCCCCGGTACCGCGCGGCTGCGACTCGGCCGCACGTGCCAGCTGTTCGGCAACCGGCGTCAGCCAGAGCGCGCTGGCGGCTCCCGCCGCCTTGAACAAGGTGCGACGATGAAAATGATCACGCGTTCCACAATCGGTACGATTTGACATGGTCTTCCGTTCCTGCCGCGTTGGGCGCGGCGGCAATGCGGTTAGTGGTTCCACGAGAATTCGGTGCTGTTCATCAACGTCCAATAGAGATCTTCGACGGCTGCCTGGCGGGCATAGCCCTTCTTGCCGCGCAGGCGGTCGACGAAATGCGACCGCTCTTCGTCGGCGGGTCGTCGAGTGAAAATGGCGAGAAAGGCGGTCGTCACGGCCGTTTCGTCATCGGGCGCGAGGATCGCGATTCGAGTGGACGAATTCATGACAAAATTGGGCTCGGTCCGCTCCTTCACCACGTTGCCGTTCATCATCAGCAGGCGCTGCGTGATGGTGCCGCCGCGATCATCGAATTCGTCTTCTCCAATGTCGCCGTAGCGTTCCACGAAGTTTTGCTGTTGACCAAACTTCTGCAATCGCTTGATGATGTGCGCATCCGCGTCGATGGTCTTCAGGGAACTTGCCTGTTGGATCGAGCCAGCTACTTGTTCCGGACGTAGCCGCACCAAGGGAAACACAGCCCAGTGGTCTTCGTGGCGAGAGGTGATTTCGAAATCCGCGCGGCTATCGTTCTGAAAGGGCCGTGACATGGCGATCAGCCGAAACAGGCGGGCCAGGTCGTAGTGATGCTGGATGAGGTCGTCGGCCAGCAGGTCCATCCCCCGAGGAAAATCTCCGGCCAGCGGGATGTCGTCCACAGGTTCGACCAGTGGCCGGCCGAACAGGATGGCCCAGGCCCGATTCACGGTCGCCCGCGCGAAGGCGCGATTTTCCGTATGGGTCACCCACCGCGCTAATTGTTGTCGGCGCGTACCACGCTGTTCAAGCAGTTCGGGGTAGAAGGGCACATTCGGCGTCACCGTCTCTTCCGACTCCGCGCCGAGAAACTGGTACTTGTACTCGCGATTCCTGTCGTCCTGGATGCCGCGGCCAGTCGATTTCGCGCTCGAATAGAACGCCGCCAGCTGATGAAAGTGCGTTTGCAGGCCGTCCACGGGATCTGCGTCGCTTCCCAAGTTGATTGTGCCCAGATTATCGTCATGGCACTGCAGGCAATCGATGCGCATGCCCAGGAAGGCGCGAGATGTGCGGGCGGCTAACTTGATTTCGTCAGGTCCTTTGTCATTGTTCTGGTCCAGCGTCACGGTGACGAAGTTGACCGCCGGCGAATCGGTCCAGAGTCCTGTGTCACTGATAAGTGTCCGGACCAATTTGTCGTAAGGCATGTTCTCGGCCAAGCGGTCGCTGAGCCACATCACGAAGCGCCGTCGTCGATAGACCAGGAAAGGTCCTCCTTCCGTACCGACATACGCTCGCCCCAACCGCTCGGCGACGTAGTCGGCATAGCGGCGATCTTCCAGGATATGGGAAAGCCACCAGGGAATACGCTGTTCAGGCGGTTGCCGTTCCAGGGAGCGAATTTCTTCGAGCGACGGGATGGTCCCGGTGAGTCCCAGGGAAATGCGCCGGGCGATCGTCAAGTCGTCGGCCCTCGGCGCGGCTGCCATCCCCGCCTCGGACCAGTCCGTTTCGAATTCGGCATTCAAAGCTCGCAGCTGTCGCGCGAAGTCGTCTGACTGGAACTGAGCCGGATGGGCGAGGGACGGTTCGTCAACGCGTTCCGCCGTCAGCAGTCCGCCAGCGATGGCCGCAAAGCCGGCGATGCAGAAGCCGATAAAAACCAGATTTCGCAGCCACATGACCTTTGCCTGTCGCTTCGCACTTGAAACTATTTTCCCGCCGGCCGGGTATGATTCGGCAGTTGCAGGTTCATACTTGTATAATACTGTTTTGGTTTCACCGAGCGTACGTATCCTGCCGCGGTTTCGGCGAATAATCGACTATTCGGACAATTTGCGAGAAGCTTGGGAAATATCTGACGAATCGTGACGAATTGTCATTGTTACTTACCGTCGGGTAACTGAGCTTCCCGACAGCCGGATCGCGGCCGGAAATTGGACATGTCCCTACCACCTCCATCGATGAATTCGCCGGGCGTTACCGACCAGCTGGATTCGGGCGCAACGGCCACGCCGGCGAAAGAATTGCCGCCGGTCCGCGTTGTCGCGGCGGAATCGATTGAAGAAAACGTGGTGGTCGTGGACGAGCGTGGTTGGCTACGAAGGCTTCACGCCCGGAGCGGCGTGGTCTGGGAAACCGCGTTCGGGATTGTCAGCCTGGTCTTCTTCCTCGCCGTGCTGGCAACCATTCCCGTTTTGAACCTGCTGAGCCTCGGCTACTTGCTGGAGGTCAGCGGGCGGGTGGCCCGAACCGGGCGCTGGCGCGACGGTTTGATCGGGACGCGCAAGGCCGCCAAGGCGGGCAGTCTCGTACTGGGTACGTGGCTCATGATCTTGCCGCTGCGATTCCTGTCAGCAGTTTGGGCGGATGCTCAGCTGATCGCCCCCGCGAGCGACCGTACTGCCGGTTTGCAAGTGGCGCTGATCACCTGCACCGTCCTGATGGTCGGGCACATCCTTTGCGCCTGGTACCATGGCGGTCGACTGCGTGATTTCTTTTGGCCGGTGACGTGGCCGGTCCTGCTACTGCTGGCGCTGCTGCGCGGCGAGCGGGTAGCGAACTGGCTGCCGCCCATTCGACTGGCCGCGGATGTACTCCGTTGGCGGTGGTACGGCACGGCCCGCGACGCCGTCTGGAATTACGTCAACGGTCTCCGCTTGCCGCATTACTTCTGGTTGGGCGCTCGTGGTTTTGCGGGGGCGATTTCCTGGCTGTTTATCCCGACCCTGCTGCTGATCGGTGCCACGGCATTGCCGAAGGACGGGCCGGCGATTGCCGTTGGGTTGCTGGGCGCGCCCCTGCTGGCTGTGGTGCTGCTGTACCTGCCGTTCCTGCAGACGCATTTTGCCGCCGAGAACCGCTTTCTGGCGATGTTCGAATTGGGAACGGTGCGACGGCAATTCACGCGAGCTCCGCTTGCTTACTGGCTGGCGCTTTTCGCCACGCTGTTATTCGCGATTCCCCTGTATCTATTCAAGATTGAATTCTTGCCGCAAGAAGTGACCGCGTTGCCTTCGTTGGTCTTTGTCGTATTCATCTGGCCGGCTCGCTGGATCACCGGCTGGGCGGTGGGCCGCGCCCGGCATCGCGACCAACCCCGGTTCTTTCTTTCCCGCTGGGCGGCCCGGCTGGCGGCCATTCCGGTCGTGGCCATCTTTGTGCTCATCGTCTTCATTTCTCGCTATGTGCTGTGGTACGGGGCGTGGAGTTTGTTTGAGCAGCACGCCTTTCTCGTGCCGGCGCCGTTCCTCGGCCAGTAAACGTCAGCAATTGGCGCCCGATCCGCCGGCTCTCAGGCTGCCCGGAACACCGCCGGCGATTCGCCGTACGCCAAGAATCTTCGCTGCAAACCGCAAATCTTGCCCGATTAGAAAAAACGGCTCCATCTATTGGCCCGTTTTGTCGATGTACGAAAAGCAAACAAATCTGGACGGACGAGAAGGCAGAGGCGGAAGTCGAGAAATCCGGGGTTTGGCGCTCACCGGACCCACCTTTTCAAGCGTCTACTAACTGTCCAAATCCGGCGGCGAATTCGCGGTCGGCCAGATTTCAATGCTCGGAAAAATGGAAGGGGTTTCGCCGAAAGACGATACGTCAACCGCGGCCAGACCGGAAAAGTCCCGCGTGTCATCGCAGGCCGGCAGCAGCAGGTGGGTGTAGTCCTCGAGGATGTGCCCGATGTCGAAATGCGCGGCGATGCGCTCGCGGCCGGCGGCGCCGAGAGCGCGGAGGCGCTCTGCGGGTTCGGCGAGCAGGTCCAGGCAGGCGCGTGCGATCACCGCGGCATCGCCCGCAGGCACGACGCGGCCGGCATCGCCGAGCACCCAGGCGCTGTCGCCGACATCGGTGGCCACCACCGGAACGGCGCAGGCCATGGCCTCGCCGACGACATTGGGAAAGCCCTCGCCGAAAGCCGAGCAGGACAGCGCGAGGTCGAGCGCGGCGGTGAGGCGCGGCAGATCGCGCCGCTCGCCGAGGAAATGAAAGCGCGCAGCCAGTTCGGGGTGCCCGCGCAGGAAGCCGGCAAAGGGCTCCTCATCCGCCGTCAACCCGGTGCCCGCCCACAGGCAGTGCACCTCCGGCCTTTGCGCGCACACCTCCGCCAGCGCCGCCAGCCCGGTGGGATGATCCTTCATCGCCGCATTGCGCCCGAAGCGGCCGACCAGCAGCGCATCGGCCGGCAGGCCCAGCTCGGCGCGCACTGCGGCGCGGGC
>CALBSZ010000237.1 GCA_937967665.1 uncultured Planctomycetaceae bacterium | reverse complement strand
CGCCGTCCAGTTACGCGTGCAAGACGTCCCCTTCCGCGAAGTCCACCGATGCGGTCGTCGTCTGGCCATCGTTCCCCGCCAGTTGCAACGACACCCGGTTGCCGCTCTCGCTCACCACGCTCCAGGTCCCCGCATTGTTGTTGGAGAGCGGCCCCATGGTCATCGCGGCCGTGAACGTACCGTCACGTTTCAGATCAAATCGGACGCGTCCCGACCGGACACTCTCGACAAACCCTTGCATCAGCGCGCGCTGAATGGGGTTTTGAGCCTGGTTCAGTTTCTCCTGGATCCTGGTTTCATCGAATACGATACGGCCTTCCCATTGGCCGGCCAGCCGCTCTCGCGCCGAGGGTTGGCAACCCGCCAATACGCACACCAAAACAACCGCAGCAACCCGTCGTAACATCGCCATCCTCCCCGCGCATGGAAACACAAAGCGCACGAAATCCCAGACAGGTGAATTCGTCTACGCTGAAGATGGATACCCGACGCGGCAAGACCTGGTTTCAAGAACCCACGTCTACTTGATAATCTGATAGAGCGGCAGGTGTCGATAAGACACCTCCAGCATCAGCAAACGCAGCGACGTGGAATAGATTCTTCCCCCGGAACTCTCCCATTGGTCCTTGGGATCCCACGTTCCCGACAACGCGCCTTCCTTATGCTGGGTATCAAGCAACATCGGGTTCAAGGCTGCATTCCATTGCTCCCAGTGTTCTCCCTACAAGTGGAACATGGCCTGCGTGCCATAATACCAGTAGTAACTGCTGTCTTTTCCTTTGCGAGGCAATTCTCGCAGCAGATAATCGCCGCCGGCACGCAGGTAGGGCGATTGCCGTTCCGCGCCCAGGTACTCCATGCACAGCAGCCCTTCGGCACTCATCGTCGGATTGAACCTATTGCCTTGATAGGCAAACTGTCCGTTGCGGCCCCCTTTACCGGCGACGCTCTCCAACCAACGCATGGCGCCGTCAAGCGTCTTCTGAGGGATATGCAACTCAGCCATTTGCCCGCTCTTCAAGGCCATTACTTGCCAGCCGACCACCGAGGTGTCCGCCTTGTCTCCGGGATGATAGCGCCAGCCGCCATCCTGTTCGTTCTGCGCGCTGACAATAAAATCGATCGCCTTCTGAGCGGCCGGGCGCAGACCGGGATCCTTGCTCATGCCATAGCATTCGCAGAGGGCAATCGTCGCGATCCCGTGACTGTACATGTGCGCGTTGCCATCGCCACCGGTAAACAAGTCGCCATCTTCCTTTTGATGGGATACCAGCCACGTGATGCCTCGCGCAACCGTGCCCCGGTACTTGCCGCGCTGATGCGTATTGCCATCTCCCAGGAACGGCAACAGTGCCAGGCCCGTACCCGCGGTATCCGCCGGCTTACCCTGACCCTTGCACTTTTTATGGCCCCGGCAGTTCTCGTGGAAGTTGTGCAATCCCCAATGACCGTCCTTGTGCTGGTGCTGCTCAATCCAGCTCAGTCCACGATGGATGGTCTCCAGTGTCGCGTCGCCGCCGCCGAACTGCTTGATGATGTCCTGCTTCATCGCGTCGTCGATATTGCGCCGCTTCAGCAGGCTCTGCAGGCTGACACTGTCGCTGGCGTAAATCGCGGTACCGGCGTCGGCGCGAGCGAGGGTGTTTTCGACGAGCCGCCGGCTGCCCAGAGGTGATTCGAATTGCTGGCGTTGGATAGCCCCGGAAACCAGACGCGGCGTTTGCGAGTTGGACGGCCCTTCCAATGCCGAACGGTCGCTCGCCAATCCAATCTGCTGCGCATCCGGTCGCCCGACGTCAACGGACACGCTGCCGACGGTTTCCGCCGTTTCGCCGCGCCCCGCCGGAGAATCAACCGCAATCGTTTCCGTCTCCGCGGCAATGGCCTCGACCGCGTCAGCGAGCGATTCTTGCGGCGTCGCCCGACCGAGTTGAATCGTGGCCGACTCGCTGGCCGGCAAGACGCTGGCCGCGGATTCACGGGAAACCTCGAGACCCGCGCCGCGAATGCCGGGCTGGGCCGTGTTCGGAGTGACATCGACCAATCCCAATTCCTGAGGCAAGTTTGCCTGCCCGCCAGCACTGCGAGTCAATTCGACACCAACCCTCTCCGTGGCGGTAGCGGCAGGCTTGCCGGCGTCACTGGGAAGTTCGATGGAGGCACTCGCCAATTCCGCCGTTTCTTGTGTCTGTTGATCGGGGCGCGCCGCCGAACGCTGTAACGCCACCGCCAGATCAGCCGACTCGGGCAGTTCGGAGACCTTCCCCGCCTCCTCGCGCGGCAAGGCATCCGGACGACTCAATCCCGTTCGCGACAGCGGCGAAGCAACATTCAGGGCCAGCGATCGAGGCGCTACCTGGCTGGAAACCTCCGTCGCGGCAACACGCACTTCGACGCTTTCCTGCGCCGTGCCGGGCGATCCGCTGGACGACACCGCCTGCAGCGTTTGCGTTTCGACCGCAGCGGGTGCGATTGACTCGAGCGACTGCGCCGCCGTCGACAATCTTGCAAGTTCAAGCTGCGCGGGGGTTCGCTCGACTTGCGGCTGGGCGGAGGGCAAGGCCTCCGCAAAATCGGCGACATCCGCCGTTGCGGTGGGAGTCGCCGGCTGCGTGGCTGTTGCCAACTGAATCGATTCCGGAGCGGGAGTCGCGACGGCCGTTGCTTGCCGCGACACCTCAAGCTGACTCGCGTCGGTCGACGGCAGCGCCGCCGCCTGACTGCTTTCGACAACCGCAATGGCCTCCGTAGCTACGGGCGTTTCCGAGGTCGCGTTGTTCGAGCTGGCCTGCGTGACCCTTTCCAGCGCCGCTGCTGCCGGTCGCGTCTCCGCAACCGGTGTCGACTCGGACGTCGACTCCAGCGGTACGCTGGAGTCAGCCGCCGCCTGCAACGGAACGGCGTCGGCGACCTGGGCTCTGGAAAGCGTCTGCGGCACCGTTTCGGGCGGTGTGGCTGGAACCTGCCTGTTGACAGCTACCTCTTCAACCGCCGGCAAATCCGCCGAGACCTGCTCCACAATTTTCGCAATGCTCTGGGTTTCAACCGGTGTGACTTCCGTGGTCTCGTTGGGCCGACTTTCACTGCGTGCCAGCGACGATTCGGTCGGCTGCGCTGCCGCGTTGATTTCTGGAACCGGCTCGGCTGCAATCTGTTCCTGCACGACTTGCAAGGATGGCGCGACGGTCTGGCGCTGCAGCATCGCCGGGGTTTTCACCGACTGCACCTGAACGACCTCTTTGGACAGTTCGACCTGTTCACGCTGTGGAGTATCTTGCGTTTGCTGTTCGACCGCTTCCGTCTGCTCGAGGGCCACTTCCTGGGACGTTTCCGCAACGGACTGGGTCCGTCGTTGCAGTTCAGGAGTTTCCTGGTTCGGCGTTGTCTGAGGCACCGGTTCGGTCGCCACAATCGGTTCGGATTCTGACGGCGTGGCGCGTGGCGTCGGCGTCTGCACCTGCAGCGATTCGGTGGGCGCGGCCACACTGGGGGTTTCCGTCGCTTGTCGCGCGACTTCCGCGGGCTGCAGCGGCTCTGGAGGCTGCACATCGACAACTTCGTCAAACGGCTGCTCGACGGGCTTCGTCAAGTCCTGGGGCTCGAGCATGACTTCGGAAGCGACAATCTGCTCCTGGATCTGCTTCTTGATCTTGGCGACGATGTCCTGTCCAAAGTAGACGAAGAACGACGAGACGCCCATCATCATATGGACGATCAAGGCGATCAGCAAAAACATGGGGATCGTCGCGCGGCCGATCGACACTTGCCGCAGCGCCCAGATCAAGGCGGCTAACAGGGCCGCGGCCAGCAGGGCCAGCACGATCCACCACCAGTTTTCGGTCACGAATCGGACGAAGCCGTCCCAGGCGTTCCCCAGCCAGGCGACAAAGGCCTGCCAATTGGACGTGTCCCATTCCACATCGAAGTCGACTTCTTCCGCCGTACTTTCGAACAACGTGTATTTTTCATCCGCCTGTTCCGGATCATTGTTCCGTGAAAAGTAAAGCCGGAAGCCCTCGTCGGACAGCGACGGCTCGATTTCGTTTTGCGGCGTGTTCACACCTGGACCAAGATTCTCGGCCACCATCTCACGACCATCAATCCGTGTGCGGTAGACATCGAAATTCTCTTCTTCCCCCGTGCGCTGCGGCCGGTCCGAAACGAAGTACAGAAAAATGCCATTCGGGGAAATGTACGGCGCGCCCTCGTTGTAGTTCGACTCGTTCAACGCGGCCAGCGGATCGGCCAACCGCCAGCCCTCGTCCGCGTCACGGTGGGCGACATACAAATCGAATTTGCGCAGTCCCAAGTCGGCGCGCAACGTTGTCTCCCAGTTGTCAGCGGCCACGTCTTCCGCGCCGTCGGCCATGCGCTGATGCATGCGGGCACTGCGGTTACTGGCAAAGAACAGGCGTTTTCCATCGGGCGTGATGGCCGGATCGTATTCGTGCGCGGGACTGTTGATCCGCGGGCCCAAGTTCGCCGGTTCGCTCCAACCGTCCTCGGTCCGCGACGAAACGTACAGGTCCATGCCGCCGAACCCGCCCTCCCGATCGGAATAGAAGAACAACTGTCGGCCATCCGCGCGAATCACCGGCCCAATTTCGTTGGCCGTGGAATTCAGCGACTCAACCGGTTCGGCCGGCCCCCAGACATTGTCGTCCAACTGGGATTGATAGATGTCGTAACCTTCGCCGCTCCGCCGCAGTGTGAAGTACAGCGTCGTGCCGTCCTCCGTGAGTTGTGGACGGATGAAGCTGTCCTCCGCCCGCTGCTCGGCCGCCGGAGCCACGATTTCCTTCGCCGGCTGCCACACCACCTGGCGCCGCGGGGGCGCGACCTTAGCCGACCAGGCGTGACTACCATCAACGGTAATCACCCGTGCGCTGCGCTGCGGCGCCAGAAAAAAGGCCGCCGCGAGAAGTCCTACCACTGCGATGGCGGAGACCAGCCACCACGGTCTCCGTCGCCTGAATCGTCGCCTGTCCGTATCCATCATGACAGTTCCCGGAGGGGTTAAGGGTTAGAGAATCAGGAATTGGGATTCTTTTTCTCGAGCACGGTGCAGGAATATTCGATCTCTTCCTGCTTGCAAATGCCGATGACCGTCAGCGGAAATTTGAACTTGACGTCCTGGTCGGCACGAATCTGTACGGTCTGGCCGCCCGGATTCTTCACGGCGGCCTGATGCAAGAAGTCGATCAATTCCGACTCCTGCAACGTTTCCGTCCCGATCACAAATTCGCCTTTGTCCGTGATATTGACAATCAACTCGCGCGGTCCCGCTGCCAGCGGACGCGCCTCCAGCACTTCGGCCAACCGGATTGAGACGAGCTTTTCTTCTTCCGAGAACTTCATCGCGACCAGGAAGAAGACCAGCAACAAGAAAACAACGTCGATTACCGGCGTCAGATTGGGACCCTTGACTTCGGAATCGGCTTCCATTGGCATTCGCATGAAATGCTCCTTCAGGTGAGTGGTCGTCGCGCGCCAGGCACGCCTTCCCTTGACATTGGTTATGTGGTGGCCACCGGTTCCGCTGGCGAAGCTTCTTCAGCGGAGGTCGCCGCGGCGCGCTGCTGGTCTACCGGACTGCTTTCAAAGCGAACGAAACTGGGAATGGTTCGCGTCAGGCAGCGATCGATGTCCCACATGTACCGTTCCGCACGCGTGTTGAACCACGAAAACAGCAGCAGGCAGGGAATGGCAATGGTCAAGCCGGCCGCGGTCGTCATCAACGCCAGATAAATCCCTTCGAACAGGGCTTCGCCCTTGTTGCCACCGCCGGCTTGCGTGGTCGTCGTGTAAAAGGCGATGGTGATGCCGACAACCGTTCCCAGCAGTCCGATCAGCGGAGCGACCGACGCCACGACACTCAGCGGACGATTCTTGGTGCGGAGGATCGCCATTTCATGTGCCGCGGCGTCTTCCATCGCCTTTTCAATTTCCGGAACGGGGCGCCCCGCGCGATCGATGCCGCATTCCAGAATGCGGCTGACCGGAGTCGCCGAACTCGCGCAGACCATGCGATAGTTCTCGACCGTATCCTGGTTCGTTTCGATCATCTGCTTCAGCTGCTCCGAAAAGCTTGGCGGGCTGACCTTATGCCGCCGCAGATGCACCAGCCGCTCCAACGTCACAGCCGCTGCCCAGATGGAAAAAATTCCCAGCACGCTGAAAAAGATAATGTTCAGTACGCCGCCTTTCACTACCAGCCCACCGATCGATTCCGGACTGATAAACGTGCCCCCGCCCGATTCCGCCTGGTCCGCGTCGGGCTCAGGCTGCGCTGCCGCGGGTGCTGGTTCGGCACCAGCCGGTTCCTGGGCAAGTCCCGCCGAGTGATTAAGCAGTCCCCACGATGCCAGCAATGCGAG